>JBEBVW010000126.1:0-7908 GCA_040392565.1 Aeromicrobium sp.
CATCGGCATCACCCCGTTCCTGGCCCAGTTGGCGCACCAACCCAACCGGGACGCCGTGCTCGTCTACGGCCTTACCTCTGGTGCCGAAATCCCGTTCCGCGATCGTCTTGAAGCAGTTCACGTCGTGATCGTTTCCCCCGATCAACCGGCTGAAATGCCAGCAGGCTGGACGTGGATCGAGTCCGCCGTCCTGACTGCAGATGTGGTGATCGCAGCTGTCCCCGACCTCGCGACACGTCACGCCTACATCTCCGGCCCGCCCGCCATGGTTAACGCCCTCCGCCCCACCCTCCGCCGACGCGCCAAAAAGCTCCACACCGACTACTTCTCCGGTTACTAACCCCTCCCACCCCCGCGATTTGGGACGAAATCGGTCACCCATCCGCCCAAAAATGACCGATTTCGTCACAAATCTGGGGGAACAGGGGGAAATTGAAAGTTGAGTGGAATGGACTCAACTTCTGGGGTGTTGTGATGAGAGAAGGTTGGAACACGCAAGCAGGAGTGTGGATAGATGGATCTGGCGAAGTTCACGACGCGCAGTCAGCAGGCGCTGGGGAGTGCGATCTCGGCGGCAGCGGCTGCGGGGAATCCGGCAGTTGAGCCGGGGCACATTCTGTTGGCGCTGCTCACCCAAGAGGGAGGCACGGCCGTACCGCTGGTGCAAGCTGCTGGCGTCGATGCCAAGACTCTTGTTGATGACCTGAACGCTGCGGCTGCTTCGCTTCCGTCGGCGTCTGGGGCGTCGGTGCAGAATCCGGGACTTTCGCGAGCGAGCCACGAGGTGCTGCAGCGCGCCCAGGATTTGGCCGCGCAGCTTGGTGATGACTTTGTTTCGTCCGAACACCTCGTCGTCGCTGTCGCGACCGTCGATTCCCCGGCCGCGCAGGCGTTGACGAAGTTGGGCGCCACCCCCGATTCGCTTCAGGCGGCCTTCGCTGCCGTTCGCGGTAGCGCTCGCGTCACCAGCGCCGATGCCGAAGATCAGTACCAGTCGTTGGAGAAGTACGGCGTCGACCTGACCGCCGTCGCACGCGAAGGCAAGCTAGATCCGGTCATTGGCCGCGACAGCGAAATCCGTCGCGTGGTGCAGGTGCTGAGTCGCCGCACTAAGAACAACCCCGTCCTCATCGGCGAACCCGGCGTCGGCAAGACAGCCGTGGTTGAAGGGCTTGCCCAGCGCATCGTTGATGGCGACGTGCCCGATTCGCTCAAGGGGCGCCGACTGATTTCGCTCGATCTCGCAGCGATGGTCGCTGGCGCGAAATATCGCGGCGAGTTCGAGGAACGCCTCAAGGCTGTGCTGGCTGAGATCAAAGAGTCTGAAGGCCAGATCATCACCTTTATTGACGAACTGCACACGGTCGTCGGTGCGGGTGCTGGCGGCGATTCGTCGATGGACGCCGGCAACATGCTCAAGCCGATGCTTGCCCGCGGCGAACTGCGGCTGATCGGTGCCACCACGCTGGATGAGTATCGCGAACGCATCGAAAAGGATCCCGCGCTGGAGCGTCGGTTCCAGCAGGTGCTGGTGGCCGAGCCGTCGGTTGAAGACACCATCGCGATCCTGCGTGGCATCAAGGAAAAGTACGAAGCGCACCACGGCGTGGAGATCGCCGATGCAGCCATCGTTGCCGCTGCCACGCTGTCCGATCGGTATATCCCCGGTCGCCAACTGCCGGACAAGGCCATCGATTTGGTCGACGAGGCCAGCAGCCGATTGAAGATGGAGATCGACTCCAGTCCGGTCGAAATCGACGAGCTGCGTCGCGGCGTCGATCGGCTGCGTATGGAAGAACTCCATCTGTCCAAAGAGGACGACGACGCAAGCCGCGAACGGCTGGAAAAACTGCGTTCCGAACTAGCCGACAAGTCCGAGACGCTGCGTGCGCTCGAGCAACGGTGGGAGGCCGAGAAGGCCGGACTCAACGCTGTCGGTGACATCAAGAAGCGCATCGATGAAGTGCGCGTTGCAGCTGAGCGTGCTCAGCGCGACGGCGATCTGGAAACGTCGAGCCGCCTGCTTTACGGCGAGATTCCAGCGATGGAAGCCCAGTTGGTCGCCGCGCAAGCAGCCGAAGATTCCGTCGTCGCCACCGAACGCATGGTGCACGAACAGGTCACCTCCGACGACATTGCCGAAGTCGTCGCCGCCTGGACCGGCATCCCCACCGGACGCCTGCTCGAAGGCGAAACCGGCAAGTTGCTGCGCATGGAAGACGTGCTGGGCGAACGCCTGATCGGCCAGAAGGGAGCCGTGACGGCCGTCTCCGATGCCGTGCGTCGGTCGCGGGCAGGCATCGCCGATCCGGATCGGCCCACCGGTTCCTTCCTGTTCCTTGGACCCACGGGCGTGGGCAAGACCGAGCTGGCCAAGACGCTGGCGGAGTTCTTGTTCGACGATGAGCGCGCCATCATCCGCATCGACATGAGCGAATACTCCGAGAAGCACTCGGTATCGCGACTCGTGGGCGCACCTCCCGGCTACGTCGGCTACGACGAGGGCGGTCAACTGACCGAGGCTGTGCGTCGTCGTCCGTACTCAGTGGTGCTGCTGGATGAGGTCGAGAAGGCCCATCCCGAAGTGTTCGACATCTTGCTGCAGGTGCTCGATGACGGACGCTTGACTGACGGACAAGGCCGCACGGTCGACTTCCGCAACACGATCTTGATCCTGACCTCGAATCTAGGCAGCCAGTTCTTGGTGTCGACCGATCTTGATGACGAAGCCAAACGTGCCGCTGTCATGGACGTGGTCAAGGTCAGTTTCAAGCCCGAATTCTTGAACCGGCTCGACGAGATCGTCATGTTCGATGCACTCGGCACCGACGAACTGACCCACATCGTGGATCTGCAACTGGCCTCGCTCGAAAAGCGACTGGCGGCTCGCCGCATCTCGCTCGACGTGACCGATGCAGCAAAGGAATGGCTGGCACTCACCGGCTGGGACCCGCTCTACGGTGCGCGCCCGCTGCGACGTTTGGTTCAGCAAGCCATCGGCGATCGCCTCGCCAAAGCACTGCTGGCCGGCGATATCCGCGACGGCCAAACCGTCAGGGTCGACCGCCCCGCCGACGCCGACGAACTGACTGTCACGCCTGGTCGCTAGAACACCATGAGGCCATGGTGGTCCCGCACTCACCATGGCATGCATGCCATGAGGAGTGACAGAACACCATGACCTCATGGTGTTCGACCAGCGGGGCTCGTGGTGGGATGGTGCCGTGGAACAGCAGAAGAAATCCGCGGCACCACGGCCACCAGCCGTCGCGTCGGCATGCCTATTCGTAGGAATGAGTTCGGGTCTGCTGCTGGTCTACGTGATCGGCTGGTTGACGTCGTGGCAGTCGCTGGAAATGCAGAAGATGCATCGCGAGATCGCAGATTCGATCGGGACGTCAGACGTGGCTGCAGTTGCCGACGCGCTGCGGTTTGTCCTCTACTTCATGATCGTGGTGCTGGTCGCCGGCGTCGTTGGTGCGATTTACGCCTCCCGTGGTGACCTCCAGTCGCGCGTCTTGGTGACCATCGTTGCCGCGATTACGGCGATGATGTTCCTGATGTCGGGCGGGCTCTTGGGCATCCTGCCGGGAGTATTCGCCGCCTTCGCGATCGTTCAGTTGTGGGGACGTGACTCCCGGCGCTGGTTCGCCATCGTCAACGGCCGAGAAGTCGCTCCGCTGCCAGTGGTGCCGCCCGCACCGACGCCAGGTGCCGTCCCTCCGCAGCCGTGGACGCCGCCCTTGGCGGCAAACGGTCGCCCGTCCTCGGTGAGCACCGCAGCGCTCGTCACCGTCATCGCCAGCTTCGCCGCATTGGGCGGCAGCTTGCTGTACTTGCTGATCTACCTCGCCGTCCCGCACGACGATCTGGTGCAGGCGCAGTTGGACTCTCCGCTCATGGAGATGGTCAGCATCACCGAAGCCGACATCCGCGAGGCGTTGACGACGTCAGCTGTGTTCAGTGCAATCGCTGCCACCTTGGCGACGGCCGCGATCTTGTCTGCCTGGGCACTGAGCCGACGGAAGGCGCTGGGCCACACCGCGCTGTTCGTGTTCGCGGTCGTCACCGTCATTGTCGGTGTGATTTCCATCATTGGTATCCCATGGGCGGCCGCTGCGATCTGGGTACTTGTGCTGCTAAGACGGCGAGAAACGCTGGTCTGGCTGCGGGACTGACCTGCACAGCCGTAGTCGGGGCTACTAGTCTTGAACTATGGCTGACTCCCAGAGTTCGCGTCCCCACGTCGTTGTTGTTGGTGGAGGATTCGGTGGCATCGCCGCCGTCCGCAAACTGGCCCGTGCGAACGTCGACATCACGCTGATCGACCGGCACACGTACAACACGTTCAACCCGCTGCTGTACCAGGTGGCCACCGCCAGCCTGAACCCCGGAGACATCACCTGGTTCCTGCGTGCGATCCGCGCCAAGCAGGGCAATGTGCGTTTCCTCAAGGGCATCGTGACCGCGATCGACCACGATTCGCGACAGCTCTCGCTGCATGGTGATGTGTCGGTTCCGTACGACTACTTGGTGTTGGCGAACGGCGTCACCACCAACTTCTTCGGAACGCCCGGCGCCGAAGAATTCGCGATTCCGCTGTACAAGCGGTCGCAGGCGCTGCAGGTGCGCGACCGACTTTTTGAGAATCTCGAAGAGTTCGCCATCAACGGCCAGGACGCCGATCTGCGCATCGTCGTGGTCGGCGGCGGCGCCACTGGCGTGGAGACCGCCGGCGCGTTCGCCGAATTCCGCAATAACGACATGCCGACCACTTACCCAGAACTCGACCGCAACCGCATCCACGTGACGTTGGTCGAGATGAGCCCGCATGTGCTGGGTCCATTCCACGACAAGTTGCGCACCTACGCCCGTAAGTCGTTGGAGAAGCGTGACGTCGATCTGCGCCTGGAGACGGCGGTCAAGGAAGTTCGTGAGAACGGTGTCCTGATTGAAAAGGACGGCCAGCAGGAGTTCCTCGAAGCAGGCATCATCGTGTGGGCCACCGGCGTGACGGCGCACCCGACGGTCCAGGACTGGAACGTCCCGCAGGGCCGCGGCGGTCGTATCGAAGTCGACGAGCACCAGCAGATCAACGGCATGACCAATGAGTTCGCGATCGGCGACATCTCGGTCGGCCCCGACCCGTTGCCGCAGCTCGCTCAGCCGGCGTTGCAGGGCGGCAAGCACGTCGCCAAGATCATCAAGGCCGAGCTCAAGGGCAAGCGCGCCAAGGTCAAGCCCTTCAAGTACAAGGACAAGGGCACCATGGCGACGATCGGCAAGTCCTCAGCCGTCGCCGAGATCACGCACATGCCCAAGCTGAAGGGCTTCCCGGCCTGGATCATTTGGGTCGCGCTGCACATTGCCACGTTGCTGGGCAATCGCAACCGGTTCGCCACCATGATCAACCTGAGCAGCAAGTACCTGTTCAGTGGCAGCCACAACGCGATCGTCGGCGAAACGCCCTACATTGTGGCGAAGCGTCAGATGAAGATTGCGCCCGCCGAAAAACGGGCCTCAAGCCGCAGCCGCAAATCGGAGTAGTTACGCGTCGAGCATGACGGCGCCGAGTGAGGATTCGGGAACAGCGAATCCTTCAATCAGCGTCAATGTGTGCGGCTTGAGCTTCTCCAACAGATCGTTGATCAAGGTCGTGACGGTCTTGGCGCGCTGATCGGACAGTCGGTTGTGGCCCATGAACCAGGCCAGATCGCTTTCGATCTCGCTCAACGCGTAGAGCGAGCACACATCGCGCAAGAGGTCCTGAGCATCGGGATCTTCGCACCGCGCGATGCCCGCAGTGAAAGCCTCCAGAACTACGCGTTCGATGTGCGCGTGGCCGCAGCGAATGACGTGGTCCTGTGCGCCGTTGAAGACCGCGAACGCCTGGGCCGGATCATTGCGGTCGGCCTTGCGTAGACGCCGGGCAGCGGTCTCGATGACGTGCTCTTCGCGGTCCTCAAATAGATTCAACTGAGTTCCGCGGTCGAGCAGATCGTGGTTGTCGTCCTTGCCGGGGCGGGCATCGATGAGGCGCTGAATCAGCTGCGAAGCCGCAGTGCGTTCGCGCACCGTGTCGGTCACCGTCGACGCGACGAAGCGCACCATGCCCACTGGGTCAAGGCCACCAACCTCTGAGGCATACGAGGTGAGCAGTTCTTTCGCGACCAACTGCATCAGGACGTGGTTGTCGCCCTCGAAGGTCGTGAAGACGTCGGTGTCGCCCTTGAGGATCGTCAGCCGATTCTCGGCCATGTAGCCGGCGCCGCCGCAAGCCTCACGAGCTTCTTGAATTGCGCGAGTGGCGTGCCAGGTCTGGACTGCCTTCAGGCCAGCGGCCCGACCTTCGAGTTCGCGCTGCTGCTGCGGATCAGGGTCGTCGGTGATCTGCATCTTGTGCATACGAGCGACAAGCTGATTCTGCGCGAACCGGTACGCATATGAACGCGCAATCAGCGGAAGGAGCCGCCGCTGGTGCATCCGGTAATCCATCAGCACGGTCTCTTCGCCGGGCACAGCGCCTTCGAACTGGCGACGCTGCAATGCGTATCGGCCGGCGATGCTGAGCGCGACTTCGGTCGCCGCGCTCGCCGAACCGCCGACGCTGACCCGACCGCGAATCAGGGTGCCAAGCATCGTGAAGAAGCGCCGATTCACGTTGTCGATGGGGGAGGAGTAGGTGCCGCCCTCGTCGACGTTGCCGTATCGGTTGAGCAGGTTCTCGCGCGGGATGCGGACCTGGTCGAACATGATGCGACCGTTGTCGACCGCGCCCAGGCCACCCTTGACGCCGCAGTCAGACGTGGTGACTCCCGGCAAGTCTTTGCCCTTGGCGTCACGAATTGGCACCACGAAACAGTGCACGCCGTGGCTCTCGCCTTTGGTGATCAACTGGGCGAAAACTGCCGCCATCGTGGCGTGTTCAGCGGCGCCACCGATGTAGTCCTTGCGCGATGACGCAGTGGGTGAGTTGATCACGAACTCTTGGGTGGCCGGATCATAGGTGGCCGTGACTTCGATGCTCTGCACGTCGCTGCCGTGGCCTGTTTCAGTCATCGCGAAACACCCGACGAGATCAAGATTGATCAGATCGGTGACATAGGCATCGTGGTGGCGCTGGGTGCCGAGGTTGGCGATCGCTCCGCCGAACAGGCCCCACTGCACGCCAGCCTTCACCATCAGCGACAGATCGAATTGGGCGAGCATTTCGATTCCGGTCACGGCCATGCCCGGATCGCCCGTGCCGCCAGCGGCCTCGCTGAAACCGGCCGCCGGGATGCCCGTGGGGACGAGTTGCTTCATCTGCTTCAGCACGCGTTCGCGCGATTGAGCCATCGTCAGATTGGGGTCGTAGAGCAGATCCATCGCCGCTAAATCGCGACGAGACTGCTCCCGCACGTGCCGCCACTTGCCGTCTAGTGCGATGCGCAATTCCTCAGCCAGCGTCATGCCCCGAGGCTACTCGTGTCACGTAGTTCACGGGCAGCCGTTGTGGCAAGCTCGTCGGCGATTTCGTTGTCGGGGTCGCCGGCGTGGCCTTTGACCCACTGCCACTCCACATCGTGCGCGGCGCAGGCGTCGATCAGTGCGCGCCACAAGTCTTCGTTCTTGACCGGTTCCTTGGCCTTGGTCATCCAGCCATTGCGCTGCCACCCGTGCACCCATTGAGTGATGCCGTTGCGAACGTATGTGGAGTCCGTGCGCAACACGACCGACGAGCGGCGATTCAACGATGTCAGCGCCTCAATGGGGGCGGTCAGTTCCATCCGGTTGTTGGTCGTCTCGGGCTCGGCCCCCGAAAGCCGCTTCTCGTGCTCGCCGTACCGCAAGATGGCGCCCCACCCGCCGATTCCCGGATTGCCCAAACACGCGCCGTCGGTCGAGATGGTCACAGGGGTTGGGTCG
>JBEBVW010000127.1:0-7877 GCA_040392565.1 Aeromicrobium sp.
GCACTCTCTCCGGTAGCACTCTCTCCGGTAGCACTCTCTCCGGTAGCACTGCGTCGAGCGTCGGCGAGTTTTTCGGCCAGCGACTTCTCTGAAGCAGCACTCTCAGCCGCCTCGATGTCTGTCGATCGCCCACCGCGAGTCCGTGCGGCAGCACGATCGCGGCGCCGACGTTCGGCTGCCTCGAGGCGTGCTGCCTTCGCAGCCGCACGGCGCTCACGCGGCGACTGGCCCGCGATACCGGTGCTGCGATCTTCAGGAACGCCCGAATCGGCAACCCTGCCTGTGGTTTCAGCAGGTGTAGGAGCGGCAGCCTGCTGCTCCTCCGATTGCGAATCCTCAGACTCGCGGATCACATCCGCGGCAGCCTGCAGCGGATCGAAACGCCGTGATTGCGACGAATTGGACGGACCGTCGGTCATAACTCCCCTAACACCGGCTGTTATCTGGGCCAGTATGCCTCATGTGATGGGTGTTCTCCGTGGGAAACAACGAGACACGCGGGACCTCGTGACGCCGCCCAACGAACTTTTCTACATCAACGACCTGTGAAGGTCGCCTTCCCTGGGCCATTCTCCATAAAAGACTCCATGCCAGCGGCTTGATCATCTGTAGCAAATAGCGCGGCAAACTGCACCCGCTCGATTTCCAATCCGGTGACCAGATCCACCTCAAGTCCACGATCGATGGACTCTTTGGCGGCCCGAATCGCGAGCGCTGGTCCCCCAACAAACTGTGCCGCCCATTCGAGCGCTTTGGCGTACACGTCAGCAGCAGGGTGCAGTTGATCGACCAAACCGATTTCGAGCGCTTCGTGAGCGGTGATGAAACGGCCAGAAAAAATCAGATCCTTGGCCTTGGCCGGTCCCACGAGTCGAGCCAGCCGCTGTGTTCCACCGGCGCCCGGAATGATCCCGAGTGCAGTTTCGGGCTGACCGAGTTTGGCGTCGTCAGCGGCGAACCGCACATCGGTGGCCAACGCGACCTCGCAGCCGCCACCAAGCGCAAAGCCGGTGATGGCGCTGATCGTCGGCTTGCCGATGCCGGCGAGGGCCTTCGTGAAGTCCTGGAGCAGATGGGAGTGTCGCGCCATGTCCTGATAGGACATGGCGGCCATCTCTTTGATGTCGGCGCCTGCAGCAAAGACACGCTCACCGCCGTACACCACAACTGCAGCAACGTCCTCGCGCTGATCGGCCTCGTTGGCCAGCTCGATGATCTCGCGTTGCAGTTGCGCATCCAGCGCGTTCATCTTCGGTCGGTCCAACCGAAGGGTTGCTACTCCGTCGACGACCTCAAGCCGCGCGAACTCGCCCATGACTACTCCGTCTCCTCAGCATGCCTCGACGCCGAGCATATAGAGCCGCGGCGGCGACGAGTCCGACGGCGGGCGGTTAGCCAGCGATGCGGTCGGTGAGAACAACAAATGTGAAGAAGCAGACGCCCAGCAACATTCCGACGTGACCCAGCATTGACAACGCGGGACCGTCAGCCCAACTGTCGTCCTTCGAGCCGTCAGCGTGCGTGCCGCTGTGCGAACTGGGCAACCAGCGCAGAAGAATCAGCAGGCCTAACAACACCTCGACCCACCACAACGCCAGCGCAGCCCATCCCACAACATCTGATGGCGACGACAGATAGTACGACCACACCCCGATGGCGACCACACCGAAAATGGTGTGTCCCGTGACGATCCAGTGCGGGATCGCCGCATGACCTGTGCGTGCTGCCGATGCCTTCATGCGCATCCAGGTCAGCAGCACGACAACGGCCGCCAGTGCTGTGAGCATCCACAGCACATTGTCCAGTTCCATCTGCGCATCCTGACACAGCCAATGGCTCATGAGCGGATCACGGAAGGCGGACTGGCAGGATGAAGTCATGTCGACCGGACCGCAGCGATGACCGACGACCCACTAGTTGACCGCGACCTGCGCCTCTCACCAACGTCAGGGCAAGGTTCTGAGATCGGCGACTTCGTCGGGTTCGCTGTAGAGCGCGCAGGGCAACGCATGGGGACGATTGCGCTGCGCCACGAGGACCGGACCACGACGTCGGTGCGCTGGAACTTAGGGAGCGATTGCGATCTTCAGATCGGTGTCCGCGTGGTCGGTCTCGCCGTAGCCCACGCCTTCACCGCCCTCAGTTCTCGGCGCGTCGAGGCACGCATCCCCATCGACCGTGATGACGACATCCGAATCGCCTCAATCTGCGGGCTTCGGCGCGAAGGCATCGTGCGGACGCCCGGCGACGGAGCCGACCGCGTCCTGATGGGTCGCTTGGCCGACGACGCGCCGCTGACATCTCCTGACGGTTTTATTGCCATTCTGAACGCCGGGTTACCGACGAAGCGGGTAATCGGTCAGGGCGTCTGGCGCGACAGTCTTGGACGCATCCTGCTGTGCGAGTTGACCTACAAGAAGGAATGGGACTTGCCCGGTGGTGTGGTCGAGGTCGGCGAAGCGCCGGCAATCGGCTTGATGCGAGAGATTGAAGAAGAACTGGGTGTCACCGCCGACGTTGACGCCCTGATCACGGTGAACTGGCTGCCAGCGTGGCGTGGATGGGACGACGCGTGTGTGTTTGTTTTCGACCTCGGCGTCGCAGAGGACGAACTGATCGACCGCATGACACTTCAACGCAGCGAGATTCGCGCAGTCCATTGGTGTGATCCCGCGCTGATCCGTGAACGCGCAACCGCTGCGACGATCGAACTACTTGAGGCGCTCTCGGCAGCCCCACTCCCCCCATATCGCGAAGCGCCAGGCGGCCCGGCCGCGTAGTCCGCTACTTCGTGGTCGGAGTCGGCGTCGGGCGTGTCGGAGTAGGGGTCGGCTTCAGGCTGTCGTCGTCGACGGCTTGGTCCAATCCGATCTCACCTTGCACCACACCACCGAATTGTCCGATGGTCCGCGGTTTAGCTGTGCCGCCAGGGATGTGAACGACGATCTGGTGGTAGTAGTTCAGATTGCCCTTGGTGCCTTGAATACCGTCTTCAAGCAGCGCTTGCTGAGGTGAACCGGCCGGCCAGGTGATCTTGCGGTCCAGCGGCACGACGTACTCGTCCTTGCGCAGCAACGTGATGAAGGCGAGTGCGCCGCCATCTGACGTGCGCAGCACGTGCTCCACTTTCTCGGCAGCCCAGGTCTGGGCGAACGTGACGCCGTCTAGTGCCGCATTGCTGGCAGCAATTTCCCGCATTTGCCGAATGAATGCGTCCTCGGCGACACCTGCGTCGGTCAGCGCGCTTGCGTCGGTCAAAACCCGCGCGTAGGCATCGGCAGCTTCCTGAGCCGACATCGCCATGCCCGTGCCGCTGGTGGGCTTCACCGTCATCGCGTGGCCCGAACCGTCGTGTCGGATTCCGGGAATCTTGGTCGAGGTCAGGGCCTCGGGCGTGGCCACCAGTAGCCAGGGGTCAACGGCTGACGTGCGCTCGAAAATTTGAAGCTGTTGAACTTTTCGATTTGAATCACGCACCACCGCAAACAGCCATAGCGGGTATTTGCCGAAGCGTGGCGTTTCGACCCTTGCAACATCGATTGGGCCGGTATCTTCTTGGCCGGCTCTACGCAGCTTCTGCGAGACAGCAAACGCGCCAGTATCTACGGCTAAAACAGCGCCGGTCTCCACGGTTGATAGGGGCTTGGGATCGAGCAGTTCGACCGCTGCGTTTCGAACTTCGCGGTAGTTAGCATAAATGTCGGTGACCTGAGCTTGCGTTGCCGCAGCCTTCAAGATCGGGCCGTCGGCCGCGCGCCGGTTCGGCACAGCGCAGCCACTGGCAAGCCCGACGACGAGAGCGGCCGCCGACACCACCACCGCGAGACGGCGAGTCATGATCGATCCCCCTCCTGCTCGTCGTCGACGATCTCGACGTCATCGCCCAACTCGTCCAATTCAGCCTGCGTCATTTCATGCTCAACGCCATCGTCGTCGATCCAGACATATCGCGGTTCTGGCTCCGGCTCAGGCTCGTCCTCGTCCTCGTCCTCGTCCTCGTCCTCGTCCTCAACGATGACCTCGAACTGCGCGTCGTCAATCTCGTCCTCGGTCAAGACGTGCTCAACACCGTCATCATCGACATAGACATAGACGACTTCTTCGTCATCTTCGTCGTTCCCGCGAAGGTCGCCTTCTTCAAGCGGCGATTCTCCTCGGCGCAGGATGCGTCCGCCGAGAAACAGTCCCGCACCAACGAATGCCAGGCCCAGCCCTTTGAAGAATCCGCCGGCAATGCCATATGCGAGGGTCACCTTGAGACCGGACAGGCTGGAGGCGCCGATGGCAACTACGGCTATCGACGTTGGCTCGTCAGGAAGGGTGGTCGAAATGCTGGCGCCACCCAGACCGGCGGAATCGGCGATCCACCAGTCGAGTGCCGTTGGGGCTCCGCGAACGGTCGGCTGCTCTCCGTCGTGAGCCTTGAGGGTGGGCTTCCAAGGCGTCTCGAATTTCGTGACTTCGGTGCGCTGCACATTGGCCACCAGGTTTTCCACGTCAACGGTGTTGCCAAGTCCGATGAAAACCGGCTTCTTGGCCGGTACCTCAACGAGAACGTCGACCTTGACGTCGCCCCACGTGATGACCCGCGGCGCTGTGACGAGGACTGAACTGTCGACGTCAACTGTGTGCGGCCCGGTGGTGCGGCGTCCGTCCGGGCCTAAGACAACAGCCATGGACAGGCCTAACAGCGCGCACAACAGCCCGAGCACAGTCAGTGCCCAGCCCGCGATAGTACGCAGCATGCCGTCCCTCCACCTGATCAATCCGTGTCCGAAGTCACCTGACCCTACTTGCACGGGCGCTTCTATCCGGTGACCCGACACTCGTGTCAGTACAAGGCGGCAGCAAGTGCGCGACGCGAGGTAGCGACGCGCGGGTCGGCCAACCCCACCACAGTGAAGAGTTCGATCAGCCGCGCACGAATCGGCTCACGCTCATCGGCAGGGAGCCGCTTGATGAGCTGGATGAGCCGGTCGAAAGCATCCTCAACATGTCCGCCAGCAACATCGAGGTCGGCAACCAACAACTGTGCCTCAACGTCTGCTGGGCTGTCGCCGGCAGCCTTTCGTGCTGCGTTCAGGTCAGCGCCCGCCGTGCGGTGCATGAGCCGCACGCCAGCAAGACGTTCAGCGATCTCGGCATCGGCCGGGTACTGCGCCTGAAGTTTTTCGTATTCGGCGACGGCCGTTGCCAAGTCACCAGCGGCGAAGGCCTCGTCGGCGGCGGCGAAACGCGGGTCGTCCGGTTCTTCTTCTGGCTCGACGTCGCCAGCCTCGGCTGTTCCAGTCGGCTGGGCCCGACCGGAGATGCCGTTCTGCACAGCAATAGTGATGAGTTCGTCAAAGACCTGCCGCAGTTGCGCGTCATCGGCCGTGCCCTGCATCAGCGGTACCGGCTGTCCCTTCACCAATCCGACCAACGTCGGCACTCCCTGGACACCGAAGGCCTGGGCAATCTGCGCATTGCTGTCGACATCAATCCGAGCCAGCAGGATTTGTCCTGCGTAACTGTCGACCAATGCTCCGACTTGCGCGTTGTAGTCGGCGCTTTGCGGCGATCGCTGTGACCACAGCACGGCGACAACCAAGTGGTTGAGCGACGACTGAACGACCTGCTGGAAGTTCTCCTCGGTCACGTCGATGGCATAACTGGCACCATCTGGAGCTGCTCCACCAGCGGCCGCCTGTGGCCGTGGTTGAGCCAGGGACGACAGATCAACGGCGCCTCGGCGCGAGAAAGTCATAGAGCCAGTCTAGGAAGACGTCGCCAACGCTGGTTGGACCCCTTAGAGATGCTTCAGGTAGAGGCGCCTAGTGGTGGGGTTCGACTCGACCACGCAGACCCGCACGCTGCACGACTCGCTGGATCGTGAGGTCGCGGGCGTCGGGGTCACCGATGAAGCGGATATCGCGCAGCCCCTGCGATTGTGCGGCCGACTCGAAGATGAAATGCCCGTAGCCCAGGATGCGACCGAGCAACGGTTTTTCGACCGTAATGTCGAGGATGCGACTGATCGGCATCGTGGCGATGCGGACGGAAAAGACCCCACTCACGCGAAACACTCGCATGTTGGTGATCACGAAGACGTCGCGGTGTTCGCGCATCACTAGGTACAGCGCGTGCAACACCAACGCGACAGCGCCGAGCATGAAGAACCAGCCCAACTCAATCGGGCCGACGAACACCAGAAGCCACAAGATGACGACCCCGACCGCTTCCAATCCGGCCAGCGAATAGACAACTGCGTGCTTGCGGACGAGATCGACAACATGCTCGCCCTCATCGGACAACAGATGCGAATCGACCTGTTGCTCAGGCAGCCGATCAAGCAGCCAGCCAAGGAGGAGCACGGTGGCCTACGAAATCAATTCGTTGACGAAGACGCCGATCTGGCCGAATCCGTCCAGCACGGCCGTTGCAGCCTGACTGATGGCATCGGCGGCGCCTTCGGGCGCAGTCAACAGGTAGTAGACGCCGAACCCGACGACGAGCAGCGTGACGACCTTCTTCAACACAGGTGCCATCCTGTCGCACGGGCGCCCCGGATCGGTGGACCGTCCCCGGCGAGTCGGGCATTAGCCAATCAGTGCAATGAGTTCGTCAGCAGCTGAGTATGGGTCCGTCGCACCTGCCAAAACCTGCTCCGACAACACACCAAGATCAATCCCGTCGCTCGAACTAGCGAATCGGTCCTGAACCACCGAGAGTGCCAGCGCTTCGATCTCGCGGCGGACGCGGGCCAGGCGGCGGCGCTGCAACTCCCCCGACTGGTTCAGATGCGCTCGATGCGCTTCGATCTGGTCGACGACCTCAGCGACGCCCTCGGATTTGGTCGCCACCGTCATGACGATCGGAGGCGTCCATGCGCCCTCGGGTCGCTCAGCCATCGCGATCACGCTGCGAAGTTCACGCCGCGTAGTGGTGGCTCCATCACGGTCGGACTTATTGACGACGAAGATGTCGCCGATCTCAAGGATCCCGGCCTTTGCAGCTTGGATCCCGTCGCCCATGCCCGGTGCGAGCAGTACCAACGAGGTGTCGGCGATGCCAGCGATCTCTACTTCGGATTGTCCGACGCCGACCGTCTCGACGAGAACGACATCGCAGCCGGCTGCGTCAAACACTCGCAATGCCTGCGGAGCAGAAGCCGACAGCCCTCCGAGATGCCCGCGGCTGGCCATCGATCGGATATAGACACCGCTGTCGGTGGCGTGCTCCTGCATGCGGATCCGGTCGCCCAACAGCGCACCACCCGTAAACGGCGACGATGGGTCCACGGCCAGAACCCCGACCGTGCGTCCAGCGGCACGCAGAGCTCCCACCAACGCCGACGTCGACGTTGATTTGCCGACTCCCGGAGATCCGGTGATTCCAACGACATGGGCTCGGCCCGCTGTCGAGGCCAGCGCTGCACTGATCTCCCGCGCCTGAGGCGAACGGTCCTCGATCAGCGAGATCAGCCTGGCGACAGCACGAGGCCGACCCCCGTCCAACACCTCGGCTACCAGAGCTGAGATGTCGTCAGACGAGGGCCGGCCCACGAATCTGTGCTGTGTTCGACTGATCGAAAGATCAGGCTTTGGGCACGCGAACGATGAGGGCGTCGCCCTGGCCACCGCCACCGCACAACGCGGCTGCGCCCACGCCGCCACCGCGACGCTTCAATTCATTGGCCAGGTGCAGGACGACACGTGTACCCGACATACCGACTGGGTGACCCAGAGCAATCGCGCCGCCGTTGACGTTGACGATGTCCTCCGAAATTCCCAGCTCACGAGCCGACGCCATGCCGACAGCAGCGAACGCCTCGTTGAACTCGACGAGGTCGAGATCGGCAGCGGTGATGCCTTCCTTCTCCAGCGCACGAGCGGTGG
>JBEBVW010000128.1:0-7815 GCA_040392565.1 Aeromicrobium sp.
AGAGCTTGGGCTGTCTGCCCGTGACCGGGGTCCTCAATGGTGGTTTCGAACCACAGTGGTTCAGACCAACCGGCTCGCTCGGCGACGGCCGCGACACGTGCTTTGAAGTCGTCGACGTCCCCAACTTTGATCGGGTTCACCACAACGGCAACCCGTTTGCGACCGGACCCGGTGATGGCGGCGAGTTGTTGAGGCACCGCTGTGGCGTTGGAAACCAGCAGCATCCAGGCCACCACGGTCACGAGCGTGCCGAAGATCAGTCCGGCGACGACATCGCTGAACCAATGAACGCCCAGGAAGATCCGACTGGCTCCGATGGCCAGTCCGAGGACCACGAACACAGTGATCAAGACGCGACGTTTCCAGCCGCGGCCGGTGAGCACGATGGTGACCAGAACGCAGACTGCGAAGAACATCGAAGCGCCGGCCGCGTGACCGCTCGGATAGGAGAATCCGCCGATTTCGTGCAGCGGTGGACGGTCCGAACCGAACCAGTCGACCAGTGGCCGATCGCGGCGGAAAACCAGCTTGAGCAGGGCATTTCCGGCCAATGCTGCGACGCCGCTGGCGACGATCCACTCTGCGATCCGCCACTCGCGACGATAGGCGGCGTAGCCCAGCAGGACGAGCAGCCCGATGATGCAGCCGATGGTGCTGAACGCGATCGCCAGCCCATCGAGCACATCGACGAAGTGCGGGCGGTCTGCGCTGAAGTTGTAGGCGGCGTTGGCGATCGTGTGGTCGAGCGATCGCACCGGCCAGATGCCGGCCATAGTCCACAGCGTCACCACCGCGAAGGCAGCAACGAGCCCGGCGATGGTCAGCGGCAACACCGACGGCCGAGTCGGGTTCGCGCGGCGCAGGTCGAATGACACCAGCACAGCCTAATGGGCCGGACAGTCAGGGCCGCTCGTTAGGCTGAGGACGTGATCGATCCTCGACTTTTGCGCGACAACCCTGACCTGATCCGTGCTTCTCAGCAACGGCGAGGTGCGTCCGACGACATTGTCGACCAATTGATCTCTGCCGATGAAGCACGCCGTGCGTCCATTGCCGCGTTCGAGGCAGTGCGCGCCGAACAGAAGCGACTCGGCGGGCTGATCCCCAAAGCACAGGGCGATGAGAAGCAACAGTTGCTGGCCCAGACCAAAGAACTGAGCGCCCAGGTCAAGGCAGCCGAAGCAGCGCAGGGCGAAGCATCCGAGGCATTCGACGCGCTGATGAAGCAGTTGCCCAATATCGCGGCGCCCGAAGCGCCCGAGGGCGGAGAAGACGACTTCGTCATTCTCGACACTGTCGGCACCCCCCGCGACTTCGCCGCTGAGGGCTTCGAACCGCGTGATCACCTCGAGCTGGGCATGATGCTCGGCGCTATCGACGTGGAGCGCGGCGCCAAGGTCAGCGGATCACGCTTCTACTTCCTCACCGGTGTGGGTGCGCAGCTTGAACTCGCACTCACCCAGTTGGCCATGAGCAAGGCTGCAGAGTGGGGATTGACCCCGATGATCCCGCCAGCGTTGGTGCGTCCGCGGGCCATGGAGGGCACGGGCTTCCTCGGCCAGGCGGCCGACGACGTCTACTACTTGGAGAAGGACGACCTGTACTTGGTCGGCACCTCCGAAGTCGCACTCGCTGCGTATCACTCGGACGAAATCATTGAGGCCGACCGGCTGCCGCTGCGCTATGCCGCATACAGCCCATGCTTCCGTCGCGAGGCCGGCTCGCACGGCAAGGACACTCGGGGCATCTTCCGGGTGCACTGGTTCGACAAGGTCGAGATGTTCGTTTACACGACGGTCGAGGAGTCGTACGCCGAACATGAGCGCATTCTGGGCTGGGAACGCGCCTGGCTCGATGCGCTCGAACTGCCGTACCGCGTGATCGACGTTGCCGCTGGCGATCTGGGAGCCTCGGCCATCCGCAAGTTCGACTGCGAAGCTTGGGTGCCCAGCCAGGAGCGGTACCGCGAAGTGTCTTCGGCCTCAAACTGCACCGAGTTCCAGTCGCGACGCCTCGACATCCGCATTCGCGGTGAAGAAGGCACCACGCCGGCCGCCACCTTGAACGGCACGTTGTGCGCCATGACCCGCACCATCGTGGCGCTGCTCGAAAACGGTCAACAGGCTGACGGTTCGGTTCGTCTGCCGGCCGCCCTGCATCCCTATCTCGGTGAGGTTCTGAGGCCGATCGCGTGACCAATTGGCGCCCCAAGCTCGTCGCGCTGGACGTCGACGGCACCCTCGTCGACTACGAGAACCAGATGACGCCGGCGGTGCACGATGCCGTCAACGCGATTCGGGACGCGGGTGCTGAGGTCGTCATCTCGACCGGGCGAGCGGTGCCGGGCGTACTGAACTGCGCCGACAAGCTGGGGTTCGAGGGCTATGCCATCGCCAGCAACGGGGCATTGGTGATCTCGTATCGGCCGCTGGAGATCATTCACTCGGTCACCTTCGATGCCTCGACGGCGGTGCGCCGCATCGTTGAGCGCATCCCCGAAGCACTCATCGCGGTCGAAGACATCGGCCGCGGATATCGCGTCAGCGAAATGTTTCCAGCCGGCGAGATCAACGGCACCATCACGGTGCAGACCGTCGACGAACTCATCGCAGAACCCGTCACCCGCGTCATCGTGCGCGCGCCCGAGCGCAGCGTCGACGAATTCCACGCCCTCGCCGATGAACTCGGATTGGACGACACCAACTACTACGTCGGCTACACCGCGTGGCTCGACATCGCGCCGCACGGCGTCTCCAAGGCCTCAGGCCTGCAAGTGCTGTGCAACAAGCTCGGCATTTCCGCCGCCGACGTCCTTGCTGTCGGCGACGGAAATAACGACATCGAGATGCTCGCCTGGGCAGGCCGAGGTGTCGCGATGGGTCAGGGCCCTGAATCTCTCAAGGCCGTGGCCGATCACGTCACCGGCTCAATTGCCGAGGACGGACTCGCTACCGAACTGCAGCGATATCTCTGAGCTACGCGACTTGGCTGGAAGCTAGTCGGTCGAAGCAGTCGAGCACCATGTCGACGGTGGGCACGGTGGTCTTTGCCGCCGGCTTCGCCGTCGCGTCGGATGATTCCTCACCCTGACGTGCTCGTCGGAGATGTCGCTTGACGGTGGACGTCGAGCAGCCAAGGCGTTCTGCGAGCTGCTGGCAGGTGTCCTTGGGGTACGACTGCCGCATCTGCATCACCGCCTCGTGGCTGACCGGGCCTCCGCCGACGCGCGGCATGCCGAATGACTGCGGCGCAGGCTGCTGCACGACGATGCCGAGTTCACGCCGAATACGCGCACGATCGGTCTCGGTGGTGCAGGCGGCAAAGCCGGACACATCCACCTCGACGACCGCCCGGTATAGGCAATCAATCAGCATCGGACAACCGGCGCACTGCCGGTGCGCCTGCGCGCGCAAGGACTCGAACGCTCGCCATTCGCTGGCCGAGAGTTCGGACTTTCGAGGCACACTGTGCAATGCCTCAGCGTTGTACATCTCCGGCTCCCTGGCGCACGGAGGTACAGCGATTTCATCGATAACGATGGTCATGGGCTCCCTCTTCCCGCTCACATCTTGATGAAAGACTAGAGGTACATGCCCCCCGTGTCAGATTTTCCGGGAGAAGTAGTCAAATCGTCACCTTCCTCCCCGGGGGTTGCGCCGCCAGGCAGGGCCAGCCGCATGTTCTGAATCTGGCTTTGGGCCTGTACTTGCTGGGCGTAGAGGGCGGCTTGGATGCCGTGGAAGAGTCCCTCAAGCCAGCCGACCAGCTGCGCCTGGGCGATCCGCAGCTCTGAATCGCTGGGGGACTCTTCGTCAAACGGCAGGTGAAGGCGCTCCAGTTCGTCCACCAACTCCGGCGCGAGCCCGTCCTTGAGTTCCTTGATCGACGTCTCGTGAATATCGCGCAAGCGCGCCCGACCAGCATCGTCGAGCGGAGAAGCCTTCACTTCCTCAAGAAGTTGGCGAATCATGCTGCCGATTCGCATCACCTTGGCCGGCTGCTCCACCAACTCGTTGAGCGGTGTACCAGCGTCAGCGGGAGGCTCAATGGCAGTGCCATCGAGCGAGATCACCTGAGGCGGGGTGGGCGTTGCATCGGGAGATTCGGACATGCCTCCAGCCTAACCAGCCGTCACATCGTCAGAAGCACCTTGCCGACATGACTGGAGTCTTCGACGATCTGGTGAGCGGTAGCGACCTCTTCGAGCGGCATGCTTGCGTGAATCACCGGGCGTACGCCTCCGTCAGCCAACAGCGGCCACACCTGCGCCACCATGGCCGACACAATGGCCGCCTTTTCGGCAACCGGCCGCGCCCGCAGCGACGTCGCCATCACTGCGGCGCGCTTGGCCAGGAGCGCTCCGATATCGAGCTCTCCCTTGACCCCACCTTGCAATCCGATGATCACCAAACGGCCAGCCGTGTTCAGCACCGCGATGTTCTGCTTCAGGTACTTCGCACCGATGATGTCGAGGATCACGTCGGCTCGGAGGTTGTTGGTTCGCATCACTTCGGCGAAATCGTCCTGGCGGTAGTCAATGACTACGTCGGCGCCGAGGTCGCGGCACGCCTGAGCCTTCTCGGGAGATCCGACCGTGGTGACGACGCTGGCCCCGAACGCCTTGGCGATCTGGATACCCATCGTGCCGATGCCGCTGCCGCCTCCGTGGAGCAGCACAGTCTCGCCAGCCTGCAACTTGCCCATCATGAAGACGTTCGACCAGACGGTCGCCACAACTTCCATGAGGGCCGCGGAATCGTGCAGCGAAATTCCTTTGGGGATTGTCGCGACCTGTTCCACAGGCACCGTTACGTATTCGGCGTAGCCACCGCCGGTGAGCAGCGCGCACACACTTGCTCCCGGCTGAATGCTGGTGACCCCTTCACCCACGGCTTCAATCTCGCCGGAGCACTCCAGTCCGAGAATGTCGGTTGCGCCAGGCGGTGGATCGTAGAACCCACGCCGTTGCAGCAGATCGGCCCGGTTGACCCCAGCTGCCGTGACTTTGATCAGAACTTCACCGGGTCCAGGCTCGGGAACTGGCCGATCAACGATCTCCAGCGCTTCAACGCCTCCGGGAGTGGACACCACGACTGCTCGCATTTGCACACGGTATCGGGCAGGTGCGAGTGGCAGTGCATTTCGCCAGATTGGGTGGCCTGGGATGATGGTGGGCATGCGCGCAGCCCTGGTGCAGTTGGCGTCGGTGACAGACGCCTCTGAGAATCGATCGAGGATCGCCGCGCGGCTCGGTCGAGTCGAGCCGTCGGCGGATCTGATCGTGCTGCCTGAGGCCGCGATGTACGACTTCGGTTCACCCACCGACGACCTGGCAGCCGTTGCCGAGCAGCTAGACGGCCCATTCGTCGAATTCCTGCACGGCCAGGCAAAGACACGTGGCGCCACGATCGTCGCCGGCATGTTCGAGGCCAACCCGGAGGGGCATCCGTTCAACACGCTGGTCGTCGTTGATCCCGATGGCCTTCGCGCGACTTACCGGAAAGTGCATCTCTACGACTCATTCGGCTACCGCGAGTCCGATCGACTCACTCCCGGTGCCATCGCTCCCGTCGTGGTTGATGTCGCCGGAATGCGCATGGGCTTGATGACGTGTTACGACCTGCGATTCCCCGAGATGGCTCGCCTCGTGGTTGACGCCGGCGCCGATTTGCTCACCATCCCCGCGGCCTGGGTAGCTGGCGAAAACAAGTTGCACCACTGGACGACGCTGCTCACGGCTCGGGCTGTGGAGAACACGGTCAACGTGCTGGCTGCTGCTCAGTCCGCTCCCCGCTACACCGGGCATTCGCTGGCTGTCGATCCCATGGGTCTGGTTCTCGGTGAAGCCGGCGATGACGACGAGACACTCCTCGTCGAGGTGGACTTTGATAGCGTCGCGGCGGCTCGTGACGTCAATCCGTCGCTGGCGAATCGAAGGATCCGGTGATGGCGACTCAGGCAGGTGGGCGGCGACGGCTCGATTCGTCGGTGCCTGACGAGTACGACGTTCCGACGCGGGCTCCCCGCATCGCTTCGCCTGACATGGCGAACACGGTGATGTCTGGCATGGCGATGTTGTGGCTGATCGGGCTGGTCGGCGCGGCCACCGCAGTCGTTGCCGTTGATTTGCCGCGGTGGATCGCTCGACCGTCTGCGGCATTGCTGCTGGTGGTGTTCACCGCGGGCTTGGTCCACCGAGCCGGCGGCCGGATGCGGCTGTGGCTTCCCCCGGTAGTGGTTTTGGCGATTGCTGCACTGGCCTCTCAGGCGCAGTCGCTGCTTGCGTCGTCGGCGGTGTTGACGGGTGTTTTGGCGGCCGTCTGGGCGGTACTCATCACCAGGCCCGCCGCGACGGTGGTCGCGGTCATTCGCGAATACCTCATCGGCTTACTTGTCGCGGTCAGCGGCATGATTGCCGTCGCGGCATGGAATGTCGAGGTCAATCCTCAGCGATTTGGATGGGTCGTCTTGGCGGCGGCATTGGGTATCGCGATCGCATTGGTGTGGAGCCTCGGCGCCGGCCTGCATGGTTTGGGCAAGCAGCACTTTCTGGTGCTGGTCGGAGTGGCCGTCGTGTTGCTGCTCGTGATGGCGTACTCCAGCTTCGTGCGCACCCACGGCTCGCAGGCGTTGGTCGACCTCATCACCGATGTTCTGATTTGGGCGCGCGAGACGTTCCACGGAGTGCCACGTCCAGTTGAAGTGCTGCTGGGCTTCCCTGCGCTGATCGTGGGCATCAGCATGCGGTCACGGCGCCGCGAGGGGTGGTGGGTTCTGGTGTTCGCTGTCGTGGGCACCGCCATCATGACGACGGCCCTGGTCTCGCCCGGCGCTTTCCCGAGCTACATCGGACTCTCAACGCTGTACTCGATTGTGATCGGCGCCGTTGTCGGCCTGATTGTCCGCTCCCGCGTGGTCGTCGAGCGGTCTTCTCGAGCGGCACGCCAGTTTGAAGAGGAACGCCGCGTCGAACCAGGACGATTCGCCCCATTGCGCTGACGCTACGATGGTGCGGCCCGAGGAGGGGTGCCGGAGTGGCCGAACGGAACCGCCTTGAAAGCGGTCACTGGCAGAAATGTCAGTCGCGGGTTCGAATCCCGCCCCCTCTGCTGAAGTCGAACGAGGTCAAGTGCTGTGACTACCTACCGCCTGGATCGACGCTATGTACTGCAGGCGATCGGCATGACATTGCTGATCGCCGGCATTTCTCTCGCTGTGAGCATGGTCGTGAAGAACGATTGGGCGGCGTTGGCGTTGTGGGCGATCGCCGCCGCTTGCGTCGTGCGCGCGCTGGTGCTGTGGTTCCGGCCTCCGCCGGTCGCACGGCTTGATGACCAGGGCATCACGCTTGGCGGACAGTTGACGGTTCGCCCCGTCGAGATCGCTTGGCTCGATGTCGTCGACGTGTCCTACAAAGACGATCGTTTGATCGTCGACCGCGGTGGCGACACCGTCCTGGTTTTCCCGCTGACATTCGCCGGCCGCCACTCCCGAGACCTCACCCGCGACATCTTCGACCGCCTCAACACCGCCAACGGCTACCAGCGCTTCGACCCCACTGCCGACTGACTCGCTCGCCGGTGATTGAGGTGCGCCCTTCGAGACCCGACCATCGGTGATTGAGGTGCGAGCTTGCGAGCCTCGAAATCATCGCGCGTTGTGAGGTGTGGGGGGATGGTCTCGAGGTTCGGCCGCGGGCGGCCTCACACCTCGACCACCGGGTTGCTTGCTGGATTCGAATCCCAGCAGCCGGTGATTGTGGTGCGCCCTTCGAGACCCGACCATCGGTGATTGAGGTGCGAGCTTGCGAGCCTC
>JBEBVW010000129.1:0-7713 GCA_040392565.1 Aeromicrobium sp.
ATCCGAAGAGTACCGGCGTTGTGGGCCATTTTCGCCAAATCGTGAGCACAGCAACATCACAGGCGAGGCAGACCTGCACCACAGATCACGCATCCACGATGAAGCGAGAACATCTCCCACCACCAGGAGTCACCATGACCGAAACGAACAATGAGTCCACACCTGAATCCGCCAGTGAAACCACTGTCGCAGCCGATGAAGTTCCCGCGACGACGACTACCCAGACGCCCGCCACGCAATCTGGCCGATCGCTGAAGGCCGCTTGGCTGACAGCTGGCGCCCTCGCGCTCGTCGTCACCAGCGGAGCCGGCTTCGCCGTCGGACGCGCCACCGCAGATGACGGTCGCGATCAACGACCGCCCTTCGGTCGAGTTGCCATCAACCTGGGCCCCGGACACATGCCCGGCGGCCCCGGAAGTCGACTAGAGCAGCGACAGCAAGACGGCCAGCCCGATCAACAGAATGGGCAATCAGACCAGCAGAATGACGACAATTCTACGGACTAGGCGCCGCAAGAGTTCGCGCTGAGGAAGCTCAGCCTTCGGTATTGCGTCGCCAGCGAATGCCGGCCTCAATGAAGTCATCGATCTCGCCATCGAGCACGGCCTGGGTGTTGCCCGTCTCGTACTCGGTGCGCAGGTCCTTGACTAATTGATAAGGGTTGAGAACGTAGTTACGCATCTGATCGCCCCACGAGGCCTGAACGTCGCCGCGCAGTTCATCGAGTTGGGCGCGCTCCTCTGCCTTCTTCAAGGCGAGCAGCTTGGCCTTCAAGATGACCATCGCGCTCGCCTTGTTCTGCAGCTGGCTCTTTTCGTTCTGGCAGCTGACGACCGTCCCGGTCGGGATGTGAGTCAACCGAACGGCGGAGTCGGTGGTGTTGACGCTCTGACCACCGGGGCCGCTGGAGCGGTAAACGTCGACGCGGATCTCGTCTTCGGGGATGTCGATCTCATCGGTCTGTTCGAGGACCGGGACAACCTCGACGGCAGCAAATGATGTCTGCCGGCGTCCCTGGTTGTCGAATGGACTGATGCGCACCAAGCGGTGGGTTCCGGACTCGACCGACAACGTGCCGTAGGCGTACGGCGCCTTGACGGCGAAGGTGACCGACTTGATGCCCGCACCTTCGGCGTAGGAGGTGTCATAGACCTCGAATACGTACTTATTGCGCTCGGCCCAACGCTGATACATGCGCTGCAGCATTTCGGCGAAGTCGGTGGCGTCGTCGCCGCCTGCTCCCGAACGGATCGTCATGATCGGGTCGGGTTGTTCTTTTTCGCCCTACAGCCGCGTGGGGACCTCAAGCGACTCGATGGCGGCCTGCAGTCGGCCAAGTTCGGCGTCGGCTTCGGCCAGCGAATCGGCATCGCCTTCTTCTTGGGCCAACTCGACCAGAATTTCAAGATCTTCGAGCCGGCTGCGCAGCCCGCTCACCCGCTCGACTTCGGACTGAAGCACAGACAAGCGGCCCGTGACCTTCTGCGCATTGGCTTGGTCATCCCAGAGGTCGGGGGCGCCAACCTGCACCTGCAAGGCATCGATCTCAGCATTGATCGACGGCAGATCGAGCACCGTCTCGATCGATGTCAGCGTTGTGTTAAGCGAATTGATTGCATTCGGGAAGTCGGTGGCCACCCATTGAGATTACAGGCCCGCTCCCGAGAAGATCGGCCGCATCCGGCAGCCGCCGAACCCGCGACACGGCCGTTTTGACCCCCGTTTAGGTGCTTCGTGATGCCGGTCACACCCTCTACCGTCGAATCATGAACACACTCACCTCTTCCCCGACCACAGCTCAGAAGTGGGGCGCTGAAGCGCTCGGCACATTCTGGCTGGTGTTCGGTGGCTGTGGCACCGCGATTTTTGCGGGCAAAGAAGTTGGGTTCCTTGGTATTGCGCTTGCGTTCGGCCTGACCGTTCTCACTGGCGTTTATGCCTTCGGTCCCATCTCTGGCGGTCATTTCAATCCGGCCGTCACGGTCGGTTTGGCTGCGGCGAAGCGATTCGATTGGAAGGACGTTCCGGGGTACGTCGTCGTCCAGGTCATCGGCGGCTCGATCGCTGGCGCAGTGCTGTTGGTCATCGCGAAGGGGGTCGACGGTTTCTCAGCAGAGGCGTCCGGCTTCGCCTCCAACGGCTACGGTGACCGATCGCCGGGTGGTTTCTCGCTGGGTTCGGTGCTTGTCGCCGAGGCACTGCTCACTGCAATGTTTGTGATTGTCATCGTGGCCGTCACGTCCAAGCGAGCCAGCGCAGGATTTGCCGGCCTAGCGATCGGGCTGTGCCTGACGCTTATCCACCTGATTGCCATCCCTATTAGCAATACATCGGTCAATCCGGCCCGTTCTCTGGGCGTCGGCTGGTTCGCTGGCGGAGATGCGTTGAGCCAGGTCTGGGTCTTCATCGTCGCGCCACTTGTCGGAGCCTTGATTGCCGGACTTGCCCACGACGCGATCCTGGGCTCTGACGACAGCTAACAGCGGCCACGTTGTGGCACTGTGGTGAGCCGGGACTACGGCCCCGGCTCACTTACGTCAGGACGGTGCCACCGTGCGACCACTCCGCTACTCCATCAACGTGACCCTCGACGGCTCGTGCGATCACACCGCGATGGTTCCCAACGCCAGCACTCACGCCCATTCCACCGCCGGCGTCGCCCGCGCCGACGCGATCATTTTGGGGCGAATCACCTATCAACTGATGGAAGACGGATGGCGCGATCCCGATCCTGATCTGCCCCCGTGGGTGGCGCCATTTGCCGAAACCATCACCCGTTCCAAGAAGTACGTCGTGTCGAGCACTCTGCCGAGCGTCGACTGGACCAACGCCGAACTTCTCACTGGTGACCTTCGCTCGCGGGTCGAAGAACTGAAATCCCAACCCGGCGACGGCTTGGCAGTCGGCGGAATGATGCTCCCACTCGCTCTGGCCGAGTGGGGTTTGATCGATGAATACGAGTTCATCGTGTTCCCCACCGTCGCAGGCCATGGCCCGTACCTTCTTGGAGGACTACCGGCATCGCTCAATCTCACACAGGTGGATCGTTTCGAACTCGATGACGGCGTCGCAGTCCTACGTTTCGCTCCCGCCGGATAGCAACGGACCAATTCTGCGGTTTCGCCTACACCGAGCGCTCTCGGTTCCTACGCTGGCGACATGAGGAGCAGGGGTGTCGCAGCGTGGCGAACTGCGATCACCGCCTCCCTCCTGGTTTTCGGGTGCGCTGCGTGCCTGCCCGAGGACGATCCGAGTGCGACGTCGTCAGCAAACGCAGAGACCAGCGGCACCGCTACCACGCCGATCGGCGATGCGCCAGATGGTGATGACGACACTTCCGGCGATACCGAACTGTTGTTCGTGCGCGATCTCAAGGACGGTGATTCCTGGGTTGCCTCGGATGGCAAGGAGTACCGACTCGGTCTGGTTAATGCACCCGAACGAAATGAGCCGTGCGGAAGCCAGGCGCGAGCTTTCACCAGTGAATACCTTGACGAGGGCTTCACCGTTGACGTCTATTCCTCGGACAGATATGGCCGATCGGTCGTGGAGGCCTTCGACGCGCAAGGAAATTCGCTCAACGTCGCACTCGCGAAGAGCGGCTACGGAAACGACAAGTTCCTCAAACAATTCCGCCACGAAAACACGGACCTCGCCGAGCGCCTCGATGCGGCGTTCGCTGCAGCTCCGCATCGAGACTGCTTGAATTCAGGCGCCAAAGCTAAGGCCTCGCCCTCGCCTCAATCATTGGTGCAACAACCGAAAAAGCAGGCCGGCAACTGCCATCCGAACTATTCGCCCTGTCTGAAAAACGTTGCCGACCTCGACTGTGGAGAAATTGGTTTTCCAGTCACCGTCATCGGCTCCGACCCCTACCGCCTTGACCGCGACGGCGACGGCATCGGCTGCGACTAACACCTACGACCCCGAGCGAAGCTGCGATGTGGCTTCGGTCGTGATGGTGGTTTGAGCAGGGAAACCTGGTGGCGCGAGGGCGAGATCGATGGTCCGACGAAGAACCACGGTGATCGAACCGTCGGTCGTCCGGATCGCAGTAATCTGAGCGCCCGAGCCGGCCAGATACCGCGCCACTCGGTCGCGGGCCGTGCGGGTGTCGGCGGACACCTCGCCGGATCGATAGAACACCTCCTCATCTAGCCCGTCGGCGGCCGCGAGAGCAGCCCCGTCGGCCAGATTGTCCAACTCGCGACGTTCAAGGAACGCCTGCGACGCGTTCACAACAACCACACCGAGCAGCGCGATTACGAGAAAGAAACCAATGGTCATGACCGTGATCTGGCCATCGTCGCGACGTCTCATCGGGCATCTCGATACGTACCGTAGGGCTGGGTGTGGGTGCTGTCGACCGTGACACTGCCGAGATCGTCGCCCAAGATTGACGGGGTCAACGGCAACCGTTGGCGCGCCACCACCTCAACCCGCACCGAAGAACCTGGCTGCAGACAACTCGACGGCGACGGCAAACAGCTGATGCGGATGTTCGTCGCCGTGACCCCTTGATCGCCCATGGCCAGCTTCACCGCCGCCTCCGCTCTTCGCTCCCCCGACGCAGGATCAGGTGCCTGAAGGAACGCGCGCGCAGCTGAGCGGCTGGCGGCGGCAGTGCCATAGGCCGCGCTCTGGACCTGAAACACCGCGATCAAGACGTAGACCACAGGGACCAGCAGGAGTATCGACAACCAGACGAACTCGACCGTGGCCGTACCTCGATCTCTGCTCACGGTGCCACCTCACGCACTGCGTGACCACGTACGGTGAAGCCGACCGACGGCCCAAACAACCCCAGCGCAGGAACTCGCCCGGTGACGACAACTTCAACTGTCGGAATACCGGAACTGCGACTAAATCCTCCCGAAACGCCTGCCGCATATCGATCGTCCAGCGACTGGCGAATCATCACGCGGGTGCGTTCTAAGCCGTCGGCCATCGATGCGTCCAGCGGTGCCGCCGCACGAGCGCCCTCGGAGGCTGCGGCCGCCGCCGTGTTTCGGACGTGCAGCACTAGCCCGACCTGCACGATGCCAAGGACGAGCGGGATCAGCAGCGTCATGACGAGAGCGAACTCAGCGACTGCGGAGCCCCGTTCGCGCACGGTCAGCCGCCGACCGCCGACAGCGCCTGCGTCAGCATGGAACGCAGTTGTGGGCCAGCCGCTGCAGCGATGATCGCTACCAAGCCAGCTGACATCACGGTAATCATGACCCAGCCAGGGACGTCTCCCCGTTCATCATGTCGTCGACGTAGTCGTTGCATTTCGATCCCCCGATCGATGGTTTATCCGGCGGAAGTGAGTTGTAGCCCGACGAGGCCGGGATAGAAAGCAAAAATGACAGTCGTCGGCAAGACCATGAAGACAACGGGCACCATCATGGCGACCTCGCGGCGTCCGCCAGCTTCCATCATGTGGCGCCGAGCCGACTCACGAACGTCGGCCGCCTGCGAATGCAGGACGTCGATGAGCGGCGTACCGCGATCAATCGCCACGGCAAGACCATCAGCGAATCGGGCGATGCTGTCGCTGCCGGTTCGGCGCGACAGTGCATCGAATGCGGCAGCCGTCGGCACGCCGGTCCTGATCTCGGACAACACCCGCGCCAGTTCGTCGGACAGTTCACCGTTGCTGCGCGAGACGATACGTTCGAGCCCCACCACCGGACCTTCGCCGGCGGCCACAGTGAGCGCCAATAGATCGGCTACGACCGGCAGTTCCTGTTCCATCGCGGTTTCGCGGCGGGCGACGGCAGTTCCGAGACGCTGATCGCAGGCCATCACGCCGGCGACGAAACCGAAACCACACAGCGCGAGCAAGACCGGCGTGGGCGTTTGCCTGGTCGTCCACAACAAGCTCGAAATACCGATCATCACGGCCAAGCCGCCCAATCCCCACACCGCTTGGCGAAGCCGAAACTCTTCGACAGTGGTGCTCACGCCGAGCCGATCCAGTCGCGCTTCAACGCTGCTCGTGCTCCCCGCGCGTTCGCCAACCGAGGCCGTTGCTCGCCGAATTGTTGGTCCAAACACAGCACGGACGACACCGCCGTGCCTCCCAGGAAGAACGGCGTACGGCTGGACGTCACGCACATATGGCACCACTCGTTGAGCCACGGACGGGCGCCGGTTGCGTCGCCACGCCGAAGCGATCAGCCAGATGCCAGTGGCGAGCGCGAGGCCAAATACAGCACCGCTAGGCGCGAATCCGGACATCATGCGAGGACCCGTCGCTCATCGGGAAGCCGACCAATCAGCATCATTAAGCGGTACGCAACGGTGCAACTGAGGGCTCCACCCACGAGGATCACGACTCCTGTTGGTGTGGCGAACCGCTGCATCAGGTCGCCGCCCTGCAGGCTCATCAACAGCAGCACGATCCACGGTGCGGCGACGGCTAATCGCGCCCCGGTGACCGTCCATGACTGACGTGCTTCAACTTCGCCGCGGGTGCGCTGGTCCTCACGAAGGAAGCCACTGAGAGACCGAAGTACCCGGCCCAAGTCGCCACCTCCGACTTCTCGCGCAATCCGCAGCGCTTCCACAACCCGGTCGCCTGTGGGATCGGCCAACCGAGCCTTGAGCAGGTCCAACGACTGATCAAACCGACCGGACGACTGATAGTCGGCCCCAAAGGCAATGAAGGGGTCCCGGAGTCCGGCCGGACCTCGCTCTCCCAACTGAATGAGGGCATCGGGCAATGAAAGTCCGGCCCGCACAGCCGATGAGAGGTTGTCGACTGCATCGGGCCACAGCGCTGCGTGTTCACGTCGACGACGAACTGCGCGACCACGCAACAAAGCGATAGGGAATCCACCAGCCATCACCGCGAATACCAGCGCCACGATGGCAACACCCGATACGCCCGCCATCAGAACAAAACCGATGAGTCCACTGGCCAGGCACAGCGCCACGAACTGCCACGAGGGGACGCCCGCGACGCCTGCGGACTGGAGCAGCTCTTGAACTCGTGATCGGCGAGCGCGGCGCTCCTTGTGGGTCGGGCGCCAATTCGGGTCGACGACCACCCAGAAGATGAGGGCAAGCCCCAGACCGATTCCGAATCCACTTACAGCTCCCACAGTTCAGCTCCCAGCAGGACTCGGTCGAGGTCGATCCCAGCAAGCGCGAATGCCTCGGCTCTGGCCGGACGCCCATGCCCACGGCGCCAAGAAAGCCCGTGACGCTCGTAGAGCGGCTCGGTTTCGATGAGGTCGTTCTCAACCCGCCCGGTGACGGCGACGATTTCTCGCACGGCGCGGCGACCGTCGCCGTCCAGACCGGTGTGCACCACAAGATCCACTGACGCCGCGACGGTTGGTACGACAAATCGTGCCCCGATATTTTCGCCGGCAAGCAAGGGCAATGTGCACATTTTGACGAGTGCCTGTTTGGCGCTGTTCGCGTGGATCGAGGCCATGCCCGGCAGCCCGGCGTTCAACGCCAGCAACAGGTCTAAGCATTCGGCGGCGCGCACTTCGCCGATGAGGATGCGTGACGGCCTCATACGCAACGCCTCTTTGACTAGCGCCCGCAGATCGATTTCGCCGGTTCCTTCAAGCCCTGCTTGGCGGGCCTGCATCGGAACCCAATCTGGATGACCGCATTGCAGCTCAAAAACTTCCTCCACCGAAATCAGTCGCTGACTGCCCGGAATTGAAGCTGCGAGGCAGTTCAGCAGGGTGGTCTTGCCGGCCTGGGTGC
>JBEBVW010000130.1:0-7658 GCA_040392565.1 Aeromicrobium sp.
CGCTGAATCTGATGCGCCTCAAAGACAAGATGGGCAACAAGTCCAACGCCTCGTCTGAAATCGAATACACCGACGCAGTCGGCTGGCTCGTTGGCGAAGAAGGACGCGGCGTCCGCACCATCGTTGAGATGGTCAATATGACCCGCTTGGACTGCGTCATCGGTTCGGCCACCGGGATGCGGTCGGCCATCCGCCTCGCCGCTCACCACGCTCGGCATCGCCAGGTATTCGGCAAGTCGCTGATCGATCAGCCAGCCATGCGCAATGTGCTGGCCGATCTGCAGATCGAATCAGAGGCCGCCACCGCTGCCATGTTCCGCCTGGCCGGTGCGAACGATCGCGCGATCCGTGGCGACGATCAGGAAGCCGCGTTGCGCCGCATCGGTCTGGCCGTGACGAAGTACCACGTGTGCAAGCGCGCTCCGATGGTTGCTGGCGAGGCGCTGGAATGCTTGGGCGGCAACGGCTACATCGAAGACTTCGATCTGGCACGCATCTACCGCGAACTGCCACTGCTGTCGATCTGGGAGGGATCGGGCAACGTCGCAGCACTCGACGCGCTGCGCGCACTCGCCCGCGAACCGCACACTCTCGAAGCCTTCTCAGCCGAACTCGAAAAGGCCGCTGGCGCCGACGCCCGCTACGACGACGCTGTAGGTCGACTCATGAAGGAACTAACGTCATTCGATGACATCGAACTACGCGCGCGCCGCGTGGTCGAACAGATGGCGATGGTCTTCCAGGCCTCGCAACTCATCCAGCATGGCCCCGCCGCCGTCGCCGACGCGTTCTGCGCCAGCCGCCTCGACCGCGACTGGGGCGACGCCTTCGGCACCCTGCCCCCCGGCCTCAACCTCACCCCCATCCTCGAGCGCACCTAACCCGCTGGCGAGTCACTTAGTTCCCCCTGAGGAGTCACTTAGTTCCTGGTGAGGAGTCACTTTGTTCTCGCACCCAGAACAAAGTGACTCGCCGACGGGTACGGAGTGACTCGCGAGGGGGAACTAAGTGACTCCTCAGCGGGGAGGTTGGTTAGTTGAGGGCTGCGGCGAGGTTGCTTCCCGGGGCGACTGGGAAGGTGAGGCTGGAGGCCTGAGCGCCGCCGAGCGAGACGGTGTTGATCGACGGGAGGCCGAGGGGAGCCTGGATCGATTGACCGACCAGGGTGATCTGGATGCGGTGACCCTTCTTGAACTGATTGGCAACCGGCCACATCTCGACATGGAATTGGCGCGTCAGACCAGGCGTACCCGCCACGGACTTGGAAAAGTCACCGTAGGGCTGCACGAGCTTGCCGTTGCGGAACAGCGACTTCGATTCAACGATCTTCGGGAACGCCGTGTTGAGGCGCGCCGTCGTCAGCGGATGCGCCTTCCCGTCGGGCGCGACGTCCGACACAATGGCCCACACGTTGGTGGTCGGCAACAGGCTAGACAAGGACAATTCCAACGTGCCCGGTCCAACCGCGAGGACGTCGTTCTTCAAAGGCTGAGTTGTGTAGGTCAGGCCAGTGAGATTCGAAAGGTTCGCCTCGGTCAGTCCAGGGATCGAGGCCAACGCCTGCTGCGCTCCCCCATCGACCAACGCAGTCACATGCGGGTCGCTTTGGGTAAATAGTGAGGTTGCGGCCAGATAGAACTGCTTGGAAGCCTTGGCCGGCTTGGCCAAACTGAGGCTGCCGTCGTTGAGCGATTTGGCGCCGCCTGACTTGTCTGGCGTCAAATACAGCGACTCCCAAGTGGTGCCAGGCAGCGGCCAGTCATCACCCTCGACGCGCACGTAGTCGCCGCCGATCAGGCCCTTCCGGCTGCCATTGGAAGCCAGCATCTGCACCGCCGGTTCGTCTTCGACACCATTGGGAATGTCGCGCACATAGCGATCCAGCCAGCGATCGATTGCGGCTCGGCCGCCATCGGTGCCCTTCGGGGCGCCGTCATGAGCACCCGTGACTTGCAACTGCGCAGGCGTGCCCTGGGCCCGCATCTGCTTGAAGCCTTCATAGTCGCCACGCGGTTCAACGTCGAACGTGCCGTTGAGGAACAGCGTCGGCACCTTGGTTGCATCGCCTCGGAAGCCACGCTGCTGCCAAAAGTCGTCCAGCGCCAGGTGCACCAGGCCGGCGTTCAGCCCCGTCGTCAGCAATCCCTCGACCACCGCAAGCGCCGAGCCCGGATCGCGCTGCATGCGATCAGGAGACTGCGCCAGCGTCGGCGCTCCAATCATCATGATGACCGCCAAGCCGACCACAGTATTGGGAATTCCGCCCGGAACGAGCAGATCCCGGTATAGCTCAAAGGTGCCCGACCGAAGCACCGCAGCCTTCACACAAGGCAGTTCTTGATGCAGCGAATTGAAGATCATAATGGCGCTGGCCGAGAAGCCGGCAACGGCGAGATCACCATTGCTCCACGGCTGCGTGCACGCCCACTGCAGCACGTCCACGACATCCTGCTGCCCCTTCGGCCCGAGCGCGTCGAACGAGCCATTGCTGTCGCCGGTGCCGCGAATCTGCACCAGGAGGTAGTTGTACTCGGGGCCCACAGTGAAGGCAGCACCACTCGACCCGTAGGGCGTGAACTCGACGACTGTCGGCCTGGCGGCTAGCGGTTGCTCCCCGCGAATCGAGACCGCCAGGGAGGTGCCGTCACTGACCGTCACCCGGTCGCCCTGCGTCGCCGGCTCCGCCGAAGCAGGGGCGACGGACAGCGTTCCGACCGCCATCGCCATAACGGTCAGGATCGACAGCAGGTGGCCTCGTGTGAATGCGCGCATGTCTCGTCCAACGAGACCATCGCCACAATGTCACGGAAAATGTCACACCGAGTTACATCTAGATCAAGCGGCGGTCGTTAGCCCATCTGGTCAGTTCGTGCCGACTCGACAATTGCAACTTACGCAGCACACTGCTGACGTGGGTTTCGACCGTTTTGATCGAAATGAACAGCTCTTTGGCCACTTCCTTGTAGGCATAGCCGCGGGCGATCAATCGCATGACCTCGCGCTCGCGTTCGGTCAACCGGTCCAAATCTTCGTCGACCTGAGCGACCTCGATAGTGCCCGCAAAGGCATCCAGAACAAAACCAGCCAATCGCGGCGAGAACACCGCGTCGCCCGCCGCGACCCGCACGATCGCGTCAACCAATTCGGTGCCGGAGATGTTCTTGGTGACGTACCCACGGGCGCCGGCCCGAATCACGCCAATGACGTCTTCAGCGGCGTCGCTGACCGACAGTGCAAGGAATTTCGTCCCGGCGTGCCGCGGGTGGACTCGGCGAATCACTTCAACCCCGCCTCCACCAGGCATGTGCACGTCAAGCAGCACGACCTCGGGCTTGAGGTCCTCAATCACCTTGACTGCACTGTCGACGTCTTCAGCCTCAGCGACGACGTCGACGGCGTGGGCGATCTCGGAGCGAACGCCCGTCCGGAACATCGCGTGGTCGTCAACAATGGCAACCCGCAGTTGTGGGGTCTCGTGGCTCATCGGTTGGCCTCCTCGACCGATCCAGAGTTCGCGCGGGTCAACGGAAGCGTGAGCGCTACCTCGGTACCCTCGCCCGGTGTACTACGGATCCGCGCTGTCCCACCGTGTCGCTCGACGCGACCCACAATGGAACCTCGCACACCCATCCGATCTTCGGCAATTTGGTCCGGATCGAAACCTCGACCGCGGTCACGAATGAAGACATCGGCTGTCTGCCCATCGGTTTCGGCATAGACATCGACACGATCGCTCCCGGCGTGCTTTGCCGCGTTGACCATCGCCTCGCGTGCCGCCCGAACGAGCGCGAGCAGATCGGAGTCCATGGGCGCATCGCCGACGACAACGGCTTCGATCGGCACCTGATGCATGCCTTCGACTTCAACTGCAGTTGCGCGGATCGCGGCGGCGAACCGATCACCGATCGTGTTGTCCGTGCCGTAGAGCCACGACCGGAGCTCACGTTCCTGCTGCCGAGCCAACGTGGCAACTTGAGCAGCGTCGGCCGGATTCTTTTGAAGCAGCGCCAGCGTCTGGAGCACTGAGTCATGAAGGTGCGCAGCCACGTCTTCGCGTTCTTGTGCCCGCACCCGCTCGCGTCGTTCCTCATCAAGATCGCCGACGAGTTTCAACAACCAGGGACCAAGGATCAGAGCTAAGCCAAGCAGTGCGGCACCGACAGCTGCGGCCAGATCGACCACGGCTCCCCAGCCTCGATCCTGCGTGATGATGTAAACAACCGCGAGGGACACAAGCACGACACCTGCTGCAACGCGTACCGCAAAAGCCAATCCCGTGGTCTGCCTCATCCAGCGCCCTAGCGATGCGTCGTCGAATTGACGCCAAATGACCGCCACACCAACGAGTCCCAAGAGCACAGGCGCGAGCACTGTTCCAGAAATTCCGCGGCCGGTCGCCTGCAGCGCGACCAGAACGCCTACGCCAACGGAGGCCAGCGCGATGCCCTGCACTACTTCGCGAACCGACGGACGTCCACTGGTGCGCAGGCCACGGCGAGTGGCCGACTCCAAACCGGGCGAAAGTTCTGGCTTGGCCAGCGGCATGAACCGCCACAGAAGTAGATAGGCGATGACGCCCGCGCCGTTCCACCACGAGGCAACGATGAAGACAATGCGCACTGCAATGAGCGGTACGCCCAGGTGCTCGGCCAAACCTGCAGCGACACCACCGACGAGCCGCTGGTCAGCGGGCCTGTAGGCGCGGCGGTATTCGGTCACCCCCAGATCGTCACACGTCAGCACCCGCATGTTCTACCAGGACGCACCCGCGCGGCACCCTGAGTCGACTTAGGGGTCATTCAGGGTCGTACCCGATAGAGAAGACGTAGAGTCCGCGACACGATGGATGACATGAACGACACACAACAAGCTCCCCCACAGGGATCTGGACCTGAGGACGCCGCCGGCACCGATCCCGGCTTCGACTCAACTCGCCTGCGGACGATCACCGATATGCATCGGTCACGTTCGGACGCCCTTCTCGGCGGCGTCTGCACCGGAGCTGCCCGGTACTTGAACATTGACCCGGTCATCATCCGGATTGCTTTCGTTGTACTCACCTTCATCGGCGGCGCCGGAGTCATCCTTTACGTTGCCGCCTGGTTCTTCTTGCCAGTCGAAGCAGACGCCCAGGGCCAAGCTGGTCCCAGTGTCGCCGCCGACTGGTTCAACCTTGAAGGCAATGAGGAGCGCGTTCGAGTCGGTGGCATGATTACCGCCGCCGTCATCGCAGCCCTCGCAGTTGTAGGCGATAGCGGCTGGGGCTGGGGCTTCCCGTGGTGGCTGTTCCCGATCGGTCTGGTGCTGTTCTTCGCAGTGTTTCTGCCGAATCGAAGGCGCCGCCGCTATGCCGCAGCCGCAGGATTCGTTCCGGCCGACTACCCGGGCACCGGCTACCGCGATCCGTCAGTCGACGCATTGATCCAGGCAAAGACCGATCAGATTCTCGCGAAGAAGATCGCTCGAGCACGTGAGCCTCGGTCGGGAGCCCTGTTCGGGCTGACTGTCTCGATTGTGGCGATAGCTATGGCAATCACCCGCCTGGTCTCTGACGCAAACGGCGGAACCGGCTGGACGACCTACGTTGCCATCGCCTTGGCGATCGTCGGCCTCGCCGTCGTGGTCAGCAGCTTCATCGGCGACGGCGGAGCGTTGATCTTCGTCGGGCTGCTCCTGGCGCCCGTGCTGGCGTTCGGTTCACTTCTTCCTGATGCCCGGATCGGACAGCAGACGGTCGACCCCGTGACTGCCGCTGAGGTTGCCTCCTCCTATAAGCACGGCATCGGCCAGCTCGAACTGGATCTGACCGAAGTAGGCAATCCCAATGCGCTGCTCGGCCGGACCATCACCATCGACTCGGGCGTCGGCCAAACACGAGTCATCCTTCCTAGCGATCTTGACGTGGCCGTGAACACCGAACTTCGCGCCGGCGAGATCCGGCTGTTTGACCGGCAGACCGACGGCACCAGCGTCGAACTGTCCCAACCGGCCAAGGGCGCGCGCCACCTGACCATCGACATCAACCACCGACTCGGAAACATCGAGGTGATCCGCAAATGAACCGTCACTCTTTCCGCTGGACCGGTATCGCCTTTGGCGCACTGTTCCTATCAATCGCCGCGAACTGGGCAGTGTGGGAGGGCGATCTGCTCACTGGGCGCGAAATGAGCTACGTCATCTCCGGCATCCTGATCGTCCTGGGCCTCCTGGGTGTGATTGCCACTTTCCGTCGCCCTGCCCCGCAGAGCCCGACTGCTGAGACCGACAGCCAAGTCGGAACCGCTTCCACGACCGAAGAAATTCCTGAAGAGGAAGTCACCTCATGACCACCAAACGATTGACTCGAACACCTGAAGACAAGTGGATCGGCGGAGTGTGTGGCGGCATCGGTCGCTACCTCGATGTCGACCCGAATCTGATCCGGCTCGCGACTGCGGTACTCACGATTATCGGTTTCGGCTCGGTGATTGTGGCCTACATCGTGGCGTGGATCCTGATGCCCAAGGAAGTTCCCCTGCCGTATATCCCGCAGCAGTACCCACCGGCACCGTAGGAACGCACCGTAGGAACGCACCGCAGCAAAGCAACCTCGTCAGCCCCAGATCGCGCCGTCGATCTGGGGCTGACTTGTCCCGCTACTGCGAAGCCAGCCAATCAGCGCGAGCGGCCACAGCAGTAGCTGTGTAGTCGGAAAATAGGCCGTCGATCCCGGCGTCGAAGAAGGGCGCGTACTCATCGTGAGCACGGCCAATCTTGCGGGCCCGCCGGCCCTTCCGCAGTGACGTCGGCAGAAATTCGTTCTCGTCACGCATGGTCCAGATGTGAACGTCGAGGCCCGCTTCATGGGCGTCGGCGACCAGCGTTGTCTCGCGCCCGAGATTTCCCGAAGCATCGAGCTCGATGACGAGTTGTTTGTGCGGACCGATGGCGTCGGCATAGGACGCAACCCACGCCAAGCCTTCGGGCGTCCGCATATCGGCGTAGCGGCGCGGATCCCCCGCTGCCACCAGGTCAGCTGGCGCTCCCTTGTCGGTCATCAACTGCACCAAGAACGCAGAGGTGCGCGGCCGCAACGCTTGCAAATTCGTCTCAAACGACTGGATAACGATCTTTGCGTCTGGGCCGTTAGCGCCATGACGTTCTAGTGCCTCGATGAGCAGGTCGTCCAGGTCAAGCCCAATGCTCCGGAAATATGTCGGATGCTTGGTTTCGACGTATACCCCGACTTCTCGGTCGGCCTCAGCCGCGATCTGCAGGACTTCGCTGAACGTCAAAATCGGCTCAACACCAGCCAGCGCCACATTGGCGGGACGCGTCTTGGGGATACGTTCCTTCGTCCGCAATGTCTTCAGTTCGGCAAGAGTGAAGTCTTCGGTGAACCAGCCATCGTGCGACTTTCCATCGATGACCTTGGTCGCCCGTCGATCGGCGAATTCCGGTCGCTCCGCGACATCGGTCGTCCCACTGATCTCGTTTTCGTGCCGGACGACGAGAATGCCGTCCTTTGTCGCCACCACATCTGGTTCGATGTAGTCGCAGCCCTGCTCGATTGCCAGCAAATACGACGGGCGTGTGTGTTCCAGGCGGACGCCTGGCGTGCCGCGATGGGCAATGACGATGGGCGCAGGGCGAGTGGTCACTTGCCCATCAAACCTCAT
>JBEBVW010000131.1:0-7633 GCA_040392565.1 Aeromicrobium sp.
CCGGCTCGGGTCGACCGGAGCGAGTTTCGCCTTCCCTGGAGCCGGCTTTGGTCTGCTGTTTGGCACGCATCGGCTGGCCCATCTCGTTGGCCCAGTTGTTGCTGGCGATCTGGTGGCTACGGGTCGAATCATCGAGAGCGCCGAAGCACGACGTGTCGGTTTGCTGACGGACATGGCAACGGTTCCGCATGATGTCGTGCATGAACGCATTGAGACGTTTTCGGCTTTGCCAGCGCAGGTAGCTGTCCGCCTGCACGCTGCGCTCCGCCCGCCTAGGACTGTTGTCGATCTCGACCGCGCGCTTCTCGATGCGTCGTTTGAGAGCGGCGAGATATTCGAGTCCTTCAAACTCTTCGCTCAGAAGCGATCCAGTGCTTCGTGACACCCACGCAACTCAATCCGATCAGATGACTAAGGAGCAGACATGAAACTGCAAGCGACCGAAGAGGGGATCAGCCCCAGCGTCATTCAGTTTGTTGCTGACACCGCACGCGTCGTTGCCGAGGGCAGGGACGAGTACGAGACCACCAACGCAGTCAAACAATTGCTCGTCGAGGCGTTGGCAGGCGATTTCCAGATTCCCGAGGCGTACATGAAACCTCGCGAGGATCGGTACGTGATGTATCCGCTATTTGTGGCCGACGATGCGTCGTTCAGTATCGCGAGCGCAGTGTGGAACATCGGGCAGGAGACACCGGTCCATGATCACGGCGTGTGGGGGGTTGTCGGAATTCTGTCTGGCGTTGAACACGAAGAGTCTTTCCGGGCAACTCCATCGGGCGCTTTGGCAGAGCACGAAGACATCGAATTCCAGCCAGGTGAGGTCACGGTCTGCTGCACCTCAGACCAAGACCTTCACCGTGTGTCAGCGTCAGGAGACGAGCCCTGCGTGGGCATCCATGTCTACGGCGGTGATATCGGCACGATTCGTCGTCGGTCCTACCGGCTAGACGACGGATCCATCAGCTACTTCACGAGCGATTGGCCGATCGCGCCGGCCATTGTGGAGGACACAACACCGTGAGCGCCGAGGGGAGCCCAACGACTTTCACGGGTGGTCCGCTCGACGGCATCGTCGTCGCGGACCTGTCGAGAGTTCTTAGTGGACCCTTGGCCGCGATGACATTGGGCGATTTGGGTGCTCGGGTCATCAAGGTTGAACGCCCGAATGCGGGTGACGACACCCGAGCATGGGGACCGCCGTTCGTCGAAGGTCAGCACAGCACCGAGAGCACCTATTTCCTATCGGTCAATCGGAACAAAGAGTCGATCGAGCTGGATTTTGGATCACCCGAAGACCTCGTAGTCCTCAAGCAACTCATCAAGCGATCCGACATCTTGATCGAAAACTTTCGACCACATGTGCTGAGCCGGGTCGGCCTTTCCCCGACCGACTTGATGACATTGAATCCTCGACTGATCGTCCTTTCGTTGTCAGGGTTTGGGCGCGTGGGCGCTGACGCTGATCGACCGGGATACGACCAGATCATTCAGGGTGAAGCCGGGCTTATGAGCCTGACTGGGTTTCCAGATGGCCCGCCCACCAAAGTTGGGGTACCGATCGCGGATATCCAGGCCGGCATGTTCGGTGCCATGGGGGTGCTGGCGGCGCTTCACGAACGTGAGCAGACTGGCCGCGGTCAGATCATCAACACTTCGTTGTTCTCGGCATTGATCGCGACGCACACCTTCCAGGGCACGCGCTGGCTCGTCGGGCGAGATGTACCCCATGCGACCGGCAATATGCATCCCACGGTTGCGCCCTATGGCGCCTATCCGGCAAGCGATGGTCATTTCCAGATCGCTGTCGGTAACGATGCGACCTGGAGCAATCTTGCGTCAGTCTTGAACCTCGACTCTGCCGACCCTCGATTCCTCACCAACCGAGACCGCGTCGCCCACGCCGATGTGCTGCAGCCACTTCTTGTCGAACGATTCACGGCTCAACCGGTGGCGCACTGGATCACAGCTCTTCGCGAAGCAGGTGTGCCGGCCGGCGAGATACGAACACTTGACCAGGTCTATGAATCTCCTGTTATCGATGACCTCGATCTCGTCATTGACGTCCAGCATGCCTCATTGGGGCCGATAAAACTGCCGGGATTGCCGTGGACGTTCAGCGAGCATGATGCGGTGAGCCATCGGCCACCACCGATCCTGGGTGAACATTCTGAGTCGGTACGTGCCTGGCTAGCCGAGGAGGCACCTTGAGCGGGATGTGTTGTGGTGCACCAGCACTACAGTCGACTGATGTGCCGCAACCGACAATCCGGATCGACGGAATTGGTACGTTCTTCGACGGCCAGATTCAGCAGAGCGATACTAGTTCGGTCAGGTCACTACTTGTCGCGAACGGACGAGTAGCCGCGATCAACCCAGGGCGCGCCGACCAATCTGAAGAACCCGATCTCGTCATTGACATGCATGGCGGGGGAATTATGCCTGGCCTGATCGATGGTCACGTGCACCCTGTTATCGGTGACTGGACACCTGTGGTCAACGCGATCGGGTGGATAGGTGATTACCTGCAGGGCGGCACCACCACGATGGTTTCTGCAGGCGAGTTGCACTTTCCTGGGCTCGACCCAGCTGCGCTCACGCCAGACCTGGCGACGGCGATCGTAGAGGTCACTGCGGGCACGACGCCGTCCCGTCACGAGAGCGGCGCGCGGCTTCATGTCGGCACGTTGTTGCTCGTCCCGGGCATGACTGATGCTCACCTCGATCGAGCGGCCGCTGCGGGGGCGCGAATCGCGAAGTTCTTGTTCTTTCCGCTCGATTCCGCCGAGCGAATCGCGGAGGCACGGGACTTAGTTGTGCGGCTCGCCGAACGCGGCATCCTCACCAAGCTCCACACCGGCGGGGTGTCGCGTTCAGGCCACAGCGTCCCTGTTGGTGCTGATCTTTTGCTCGAGGTCAGACCGCACATTGCCGCTCACCTTGGCGGCGGGCCTATCCCAATGAGCGACCGCGATATCGAACGGGTCGTCCATGAATCGGATGTCTATGTGGAGGTCTGTACGTCTGGCAATCCGCGCGCGAGTCGGGTCCTTGTTGACGCGCTTCGCCGCAGCGGTCAGTTGGAGCGACTTACGCTTGGCACCGATACACCCGGCGGCACCGGCGTTGTCCCTCGCGGCATGATGCGCAACGTCGGCTTCCTCACTGGCATTTGTGGTTTGGACCCGACCGTTGCGATTGCCTGTGCGACCGGCAACACAGCACGGGCTCACGGACTTGACACAGGAGTGTTGGCCGTTGGGGCTGACGCCGACCTTTTGGGGATCGGTCAAGTGGGAGGTTCAACGGGTGACGATTTGACCGGAGCGCTGCAACAGGGCGACCTGCCCGGCCTATCGTTGGTCATGACCGGTGGCGTCTTACGCGCCTTTCCTCGTACCACCCAGTTTCCGCCGCCAGCGGTCCAAGTGACTTCAATTGCGAGCAAGACCATCACTCACGAGTTTGGAGTCGGCCGTGCCAAGTAGCGAGATTCTGATACTGGATGCACCGGCTGTGGCGATGCTCCTGCCACAGATCAATATCGAGCTGCCGCTACGCGATGCGCTCGTCGCGATTGCACAGGAGCGCGTGTCAGTACCGCCACGGCAAAGCGCACTGGCACCGGCCGGCCGCCTGACGGCGATGCCTAACTTTGTTTCGGGGTATGGCTTGTCGTGCAAGTTGATGGCTGTCTATCCCGAACAGGCGCCCTATTCGCACTCAGGAGCGGTGGCGCTATTTGATGAATACACCGGGCAGTTGCAAGCGTTGGTGGATGCCTCGTTGCTGACGGCGGTGCGGACCGCTGTCGTGACAGCAATCGTTGTGGACACGCTTGCCCGCACCGACGCGCGGAATCTGACCATCATCGGCGATGGTGTCCAAGGCAGATCGCATCTGCAGCAGTTGCAGTCGGTGCGCGCATGGGCGTCAGTGTCGGTTGTCGCCCGTACTGAAAGACGTCGCGCGGAGCTGGAGCAGATTGACCCGCGAGTTCGACTGCTATACGACGCCGAAGCTCCGGTCAGGGATGCCGACGTTGTGGTTTCATGCACGAGTTCGCCAACGCCAGTGATCCGTGAGGAATGGATTTCCGCGGGGACGCTGGTGGCGTCGGTCGGCGGCGGCCATGAACTTGAGCCGGTCACGGTCAACAGTCGTCCGGTGTACGTGGAGTGGCCAGGAGCGGCTCTCTACCCGAGTCCCGCTGGTGCGTTCGAACTGCAGGACCACCCCGAAGACCAGATCCGGTTGATCGGCGACGTATTGGAGGGCGAGATCGCGGGACGGGAAAACGAAGCTGATGTCCTGATCTACAAGGCGACGGGCCTTGGTGTCGAAGACACAGTCGTCGTCAATGCGCTCGTCGAAGCGGCCCGTCGAGGCGGGAACGGAGTGTGGGTACCGTGGATGCGCGGACACTGAATTCTGGCGCGCTAGCAAGCGATCTGGCCCGGCTGCGACGCCGAACGAGCATCAAATGGTCTGGTTTCGGTGACTCAGATGCAGCTATCCCCGCGTGGATCGCCGAAATGGACTTTGAGGTGGCAGTGCCCATTGTCGAAGCTGTGACTGAGGCGGTCCGTACGAGCGACCTCGGATATCCCGACCACCATTCCGTCAGTCTGAAGCAGGCAGTTTCCAGGTGGATGACCCGTGATTTTGACTGGCCCATCAGCGCAGACGACGTTTATGTGCTGCCCGACGCGGTCCGGGGTGTGGAGTTGGCGCTATTGGCCGTCACCAACCCAGGCGATGTAGTGGTGGTTCCGACACCGGTTTACCCGCCTCTCCTCGCTGCGGTCGGCGATCACGGTAGGCGATTGGTAGAAAGCCCCTACCGGTGGACGGGTCAAACGTGGGAATTGGATCTGCAGCAGATTGAAGACCACTTTGCAGCTGGGGCCAGGGCCATCATTGTCTGTAATCCGCAGAATCCGACGGGCACCGTACTAAGTGATGCAGAGATTCAGGCACTTGGCGTGATTCTGGAGCGTTATGACGCCTACGTGATTTCCGACGAGATCCACGCTCCGCTGACATTTCTGGATGACCGCCACCGCCCTCTAGCGAGTGTTTCGGAGGCACTGCGGGAGCGGACGTTGACGGTCACTTCGACGTCAAAAGCGTGGAATACGCCGGGTCTGCGCTGCGGCGTACTGCTGGTTGAAAATAAGACTGTGCGGGTGACGCTGGACGCATTGCCCGTCAAACTCCATAAGGGCGCCAGTATTGTCGGCATTGTGGCTTCAATTGCTGCGATCGATGCTGGTGGGCCATGGTTGGCGGACACCCGCAATCGGCTCCGGCTGAACCGAGACTACGTCCGTGACTGTCTAGCCGAGAATGCTCCCCAAATTCGCTTCCGAACTCCGGATGCCACCTACCTCGCTTGGCTTGGCGTGGACGCGGGTTCGTCGGTTGACCTAGCGCAAGTTGTTGGGGATCGGGCGCGCGTGATCCTGAGCGATGGTGCGGCGTACGGACAGGGTGGTGCTGGCTGGGTCCGACTGAACTTCGGTACCACTGCCCCGGTGCTTGAGGAGATCATGGCTCGCGTTGTTCCGGTTCTTAACTGCTTGGCCGCAGGACGATGATCGGTCAACCGACCTGACATATTCTGCGCTACGCAGCAGTGGTTGGCGACCACAGCCATTGGTACGACTCGTAGTCCGCTCCTCCGGAGGCGAGTAGCTTGTCGCGTTCAATTTGGTCAGCCCCATCCGGCATGTGGAAGAGATACTGGTTCTTCCTCGATGCTGCCTGAACCCGGGAAGCTCGATCGCAACGGCGCCGTTCATACTGCTGTAGAGCTGCCGGGACCGAAGCCGATGTAACGCCAATAGTTGCTGCTCCGAGTGCGGCGCCATCTTCAATGGCTTGGCCAGCTCCCTGCGCCTGATACGGCAGCATTGGATGGCAGGCGTCACCTAGCAGAGCCACGCGACTCGTCGTCCACTGTCGGATGGGAGGGCGGTCATACAACGCCCATGAGTTGACCGAGTCTGCTGCTCTGATCAGGTCCAAGACTCGTTGATCCCAGCCAGCGAAACCCTGCAGAAGGACTTCCTTGTCGCCAACTGCGCTCCAAGACTCCTTCTCAAACTCTTGGCCAGGGATGACTGCCATGAGGCTGACGACCGACCCGCTCTTGATGACGTAGTGCACAAGATGGGCCTGCGGACCGAGCCAGACCGTGAGTGAAGGCTTGGCGAAGAGTTCATCGACTGCGCGGTTGGGAGCGAGTGCGGCCCGATCTATGAGCGCTCGGTACCCGATATCGCCACTGAAAGTTGCCGGGGGTTCTTGGCCGACGACGTGCGGACGAAGGGTGGAGTGCACGCCATCGGCACCCACGATCAGGTCGCCGTGGAACTGGCGGCCATCGATGAGCGTGACGACCGCATCGTCGGCGGTTTCGGTACATTCGACGGCGATGGCGTCTAGTTGAACTTCAACCGGCACTCCCGGACCTGGTTCGACCGCAGCTTTGAGAAGTACGCGGTGCAAATCTGCCCGGTGCATTTGAAGATATGGCGCTCCGAAGTGCTCTTCCACTGCGTCGCCGAGCGGGAATGTGCCGAGGATTGCGCCGTCTTGCCAGCGTCGGCGAATTGAGTGTTCGGCTCGTGCTGCGGTTTCTTCAAGTTGCGGTCGAAGTCCGAGGCTAATGAGAATCCGGCTGGCGTTCGGTGCAACTTGTAAGCCGGCCCCGACTTCACCGAGGACTGCAGTCTGCTCCAATACCGTGACCGAATGGCCAGCCCGGCGCATTGCGACCGCCGCCGTGAGGCCGCCGATGCCGGCCCCGACTATCAGCACCCGAAGTGGGCCAGCATTCGTCATTTCATGGCTCCTGCGGCGTGAGCCAGCAACACCCACGACGGGAACGAGGTGATCTTCGCGTCGACCACGAGCGGTTTCGTTCGCTCGGGTTGTGAAGCGGCGACCGCGACGGCTTGTTCCAGTTCTTCTCGATTGCGCACCGTTACGCCATCGCAGCCCAACCCGCGAGCGACCGCGGCGATGTCGGTCTCGGGGAACGTCACCATGTCGCGGGCTGGCCCCTCAGGGTCAAAGTGGTGTATTTCGGCACCGTAGGCACTGTCGTTGTAGACCACGACGATGAGTGGCAGGTGGTTGCGGACAGCGGTGTCCAGTTCATTGCAGCTCATCATGAACCCGCCGTCGCCGACACCGCAGATCACTGTCCGAGTCCGATCAGCCAGTGAAGCCCCAATCGACGAGGCAATACCTAGACCAATCGACTGGAACGCTTGCGTGAAGCAGTACCCCTTGTGATCAGGCACGCTGAAAAACATCGCAGGGTATCCGGTGAAGTTTCCGCCGTCCGGTACGACGATCCGTTGGTCGGGCAATGCTTGGTCGAAGGCGATCGTCACCGTCCTGGGGTCCATGCGATCGGCAGTACCCATGTCCTCGTAGGGCAACCCGCTCCAGGAACGTTCGCGTGCGATTCTGTCGGCGAGTTCGGCGGTACGAAGGCGTGCTGGTTGGAAGTCCGCGGTGCTGCTCAGCCGGTCAGTGACTGCAGCGGCCACCTTGCCGGTGTCGCCAAGAACTCCCAATCGGACAGGGCGGTGCTGGGCAAAGGCTGTTGGTTCAAGAT
>JBEBVW010000132.1:0-7623 GCA_040392565.1 Aeromicrobium sp.
TTTCGGTCCAGAATGCCGCGTCGTTCCAGCTCAGCATTGGGGTACAGGAACCCGTCGGTCGTCACTAGTTGAACATTGGGATGTTCGGGGGACCGTGACAGCAGTTCGCTGATCAGACGAGCGATGGTGGACTTGCCGACAGCAACGGATCCGGCGACTCCGATGACATACGGCACGCGTTGCGGCTGAGGTTCCTGCAAGAACTTCTCGGTCGCGCGCCACAGTTCACCGGCCATGCGATGGCGCATGCTGAGCAATTCGGTGACGGGGAGATAGACCTCGCGAACCTCCGCCATGTCCAGTTCATCGCCGAGTCCGCGGATGCGTTCAACCTCGTCGGGCTCAAGTGGGAGGGAGACGCCTTCGGCGAGTTGGGCCCAAGCGGCCCGTTCAAGTTCCACGTACGGCGACGTCTCTCGCGACATGTCGTCCATTGTCTCGGTGCTCGGTCTGAGTTGTGCGACCGGGGAGCCTTGAGGGGTGTGGTGCTGATTGTGTGAAGATCGCCACGACAGAAGAACACGGCGGCGAGGAGGTCCAGCGTGGGTCGTCATGAACCGGGCCGTCGTTGGGGTCGCCTAGCTGCTGTGGTGGCGGTCGTTGCTGTCATTGCTGCGGCGATCGGTTTCGCGCAATGGCAGTCCGGAGGTTCGCCTGCCAGTTCTGACAACAACGTGGCAACCGCACCGGCGACGGGCGCAACCACTCAGCCTCCCCAGATCCAGCCAATCGTGTTGGCGATATCGATCGATGGACTTAACCCAGAGGCGATCAATGTCCTCGGCGAGAACCGGGCACCGAATTTGCACCGACTCATTGCCGAAGGTTCTTCAACGCTCAACGCGCGATCGGCGTTCGAGTTGACGGTGACTCTGCCGAATCACACCGGGATGTTGACCGGTCGCGGTATCGCCGGGAACCGAGGCCATGGGCTCCGGGTGAATAAAGACCCCGGAGGCACATTGGCCGACGTCCACCACGGCTACGTACCCGGAATGTTCGATGTTGCGCACGACAACGGCTTGACCACAGGCATCTTTGCGCAGAAAGAGAAGTTCGAGTTCTTTGCCCGATCGTGGAATGGAAAGTACGGAGCGGTCGATCGAGTCGGCGCTGATCAGGGCCGCGACAAGATCGATACCCAGCTGATAGCCGATGGCGCCGACGTCACCGGCGCAGTCACCCGTGCGCTGACCGACGGCCAGACGGACCTCATGTTTATGCACCTGCAGGCGCCCGATCGCGCGGGTCACGCATTCGGGTGGATGGGACCGCAATACCTTGCTGCGGTCGAGTCTGCAGACGCCGACCTAGGCAAGGTGCTCGCCACGATTGATGATTCGCCGTCATTGGCTGACCGGGTCACGATCATCGTGACTGCCGATCACGGAGGCCCGCCGGGACTTCGCAAGCACAGTCAACAAACGCTTTACGCCAATTTTCGTATCCCGTTCATCGCGTGGGGACGACAGGTTGCCGCGGGACAGGACCTTTATGGCCTCAACCCGGGCCGTCAGGACCCAGGCAAATCTCGGCCGGGATACTCCGGAAGACAGCCAATCCGAAACATCGATGTTGAAGCCACGGCACTGAACCTCCTGGGCCTGCAGTCGTTGTCGTCGGCGTCGTCACACGATTGGCCTCAGTTGCGGCTGAACTAGCGAAAAGGTTGATCGCTGGCTGTTCCTGCACGGCCCCGCCCGTGGCGTCGGTACTCTGGACCCTATGTGCGGAATCGTCGGATATGTCGGTCAGAGGTCGGCCCTCGACGTGGTCATGGGCGGTTTGCGTCGACTCGAGTACCGCGGCTATGACTCCGGCGGAGTAGCGCTGGCCGGTGCCGACGGCACGATTGAGTGGGCAAAGAAGGCCGGCAAACTGACCAACCTCGACGGCGTTCTTCAGGCCGCTCCGTTGGCAGACTCGACGACCGGTATCGGACACACCCGTTGGGCGACCCACGGCGCACCTAATGATGCGAACGCGCACCCGCATCTCGATGCGGCAGGGCATGTCGCTGTCGTGCACAACGGGCTCATCGAGAACTTCGCTCAGCTGCGCGCTGAGCTCGAAGCCGATGGAATTGAGTTGCTGTCGGAGACCGATACCGAGGTCACCGCGCATCTGGTGTCTCGTGAACTCGACCAAGGCGTGGACCTCCCTGAAGCGGTCCGTCGCGTCTCTCGGCGTCTCGAAGGTGCATTCACTTTGGTCTTCTGCGATGCGCGCACCCCGGATGTTGTTGTTGGATCGCGTCGGAACTCACCCCTTGTTGTCGGGCTCGGTGATGGCGAGAACTTCCTCGGATCCGACGTCGCGGCGTTTATCGAGTACACCCGTGAGGCGCTGGAACTCGGACAGGACCAGGTCGTCACCATTACCCGAGATGGGGTTGACGTCACCGACTTCGACGGCAATCCGGCTGAGACCACGCAGTACCACGTCGATTGGGACGTCTCGGCTGCCGAAAAGGGCGGCTACCAGTGGTTCATGCACAAGGAGATCGACGAACAGCCGCAGGCAGTCGCCGACACGCTGCTGGGTCGACACACTCCAGGCGGTCAGCTCAAGCTCGACGAGATGCGGCTGTCCGACGATGAACTGCGCGGAATCGACAAGATCATCATCATCGCGTGCGGCACCGCGATGTACTCCGGTCTAGTGGCGAAGTACGCGATCGAACACTGGACCCGTATCCCGTGTGAAGTCGAGCTGGCCTCCGAGTTCCGCTATCGCGATCCGATTATCGATCCGTCGACCCTCGTCGTTGCGATCAGTCAATCTGGCGAAACGATGGACACCCTGATGGCCATCCGATATGCGCGCCAGCAGAAGGCTCGTGTGTTGTCGATCTGCAACACCAACGGCTCGACCATCCCGCGAGAATCCGATGCCGTGATCTACACGCACGCTGGCCCCGAAGTTGCAGTGGCGTCGACCAAGGGCTTCTTGAGCCAGGTCGTTGCGTGCTATCTGTTGGGTCTGTACTTGGCGCAAGTCATCGGCACCAAATTCGGTGATGAGATCGATCTGATCCTCAATGAGATCGAACTGATGCCGGCCAAGATTCAGCGGATGCTCGATGAGCGCGATCAGGTGCGCAAGCTCGCCGCCGATCTCGTGGGATCTCGTTCGTTCCTGTTCTTGGGTCGTCATGTGGGCTATCCGGTGGCGCTTGAAGGTGCGCTGAAGTTGAAGGAATTGGCCTACGTCCATGCAGAGGGGTTTGCCGCAGGCGAGCTCAAGCACGGACCTATTGCCTTGGTTGAGGAAGGCCTGCCGGTCTTTGTGGTCGTGCCGCCTCGTGGCCGCGACCAGTTGCAGGAAAAGATCGTCAGCAACATCCAGGAAATCAGGGCCCGTGGAGCACGCACCATCGTCTTGGTCGAAGACGGAGATGACGATGTCGTGCCGTACGCCGACCATGTGATCCGCCTGCCGAAGGCCCCCACGCTGTTGCAACCATTGGTGGCCACGGTGCCGTTGCAAATTTTTGCGTGCGAGATCGCCGAACTGCTCGGCCATGACGTCGACCAGCCACGGAACCTGGCCAAGTCGGTGACGGTGGAATGACCTCGATCCGAGGAATTGGCGTTGATGTCGTCGATATTCCGAGGTTCGCGGCGACGCTTGAACGCACTCCAACGTTGAAAGAGCGGCTGTTCACCCCAGCCGAGCAGTCATTGCCGTTGGAATCGCTGGCGGGTCGGTTTGCGGCCAAGGAAGCCCTCGCCAAGGCCATGGGCGCTCCGTCGGGTCTGTCGTGGCAAGACTTTGAGGTCGTCAACAATCCGCAGGGCGCGCCCGAGTTCCTGCTCCATGGGCAGGCACCAGATCGCTTGCGGGATTTGGGTATTGCGTCGATTCATTTGTCCATTTCCCACGACACCACGGTGGCGACGGCGTTCGTTATCGCCGAATCCGCTTCGGTCTGAAGGCTCCTCTCATGCTGGCGGCGCACACTGTCGAGCAGGTCCGGGCGGCCGAGGAGAAGTTGGCCGACCGGGTTGGCTGGGATGCGTTGATGCAGCGAGCTGCCCGCGGTTTGGCCGATTCGCTGGGCGAGGTGATTCCGGCTGGGGAAGTGGTTGTTGCCTTGATCGGACCTGGCAATAACGGCGGCGATGCGTTGTTCGCCGCAACACATTTGCTGGGTCGTGGCGTGCGGGTCGACCTGTGCTTGGTTGACCGCGACACGGTGCATGGCGCCGGGCTTGCCGCCGCCATCGCGGCGGGTGCGCAGATCGTTGATGCACCGACCGAACAGCGGTACTGCCTTGATGCGATGTTCGGAATCGGAGCCCGGCCGGGTCTTGCTGGGCGGGCAGCAGAATGGGCGCGATGGGCCGAGCAGTCGAACGCTGTCGTCGTGGCGGTCGATGTTCCGTCCGGGGTTGACGTCGATGGCGCGACTACTCCAGGGCCGCACATCACTGCCGACCTCACGGTGACCTTCGGGACGTACAAGCCCGCACTCCTCGCCGATCCAGCAGCCTCCTGCTGCGGGGAAGTGGTGCTGGTCGACATCGGTCTCGGTCACTACCTTGACGGACCACGAGTAACAGCACTCGAGCCGCTGGATGCTGGCGTATTGCGTCAGTCCCTTCCTGATGCGCACGGTCACAAGTACTCCCGCGGCGTTGTCGGGATATGTGCGGGATCGATTGACTACCCCGGCGCCGCGCATCTGTGCGTTGCAGGGGCGCAGGCAGGGACCGCCGGGATGATCCGGTTCGTCGGCGATCCGGATCTCGCTCGCCGTGTCGTGGACCGTGCTCCCGAAGTCGTAGCGAGTACTTCCGGCCGGGTGCAGGCCTGGGTGATTGGCCCTGGCGGCGCAGAGGCTGATCTCGCCGACCGGCTCCCTGCGTTGCTGTCCGATGGCGTTCCGGTGCTGCTTGATGCCGCTGCCTTGAACGATATGCCTGCCAGGTTCGAGACTGCTGTTCTGCTGACGCCACACGCGGGAGAACTCGCCAGGATGCTCCAAGTGGAGCGCACGGCCGTCGAGTCTGATCAGTTGGGACATGCGAGTGCTGCTGCGGCACGGTGGAATGCCACCGTCTTGCTGAAGGGGCCTCGGTCGTTGATCGTCGACCCGAACGGGCAGACCGCCGTGAACCTGTCGGGCTCGCCGTGGTTAGGAACCGCTGGTTCTGGTGACGTACTGGCTGGATTCGTTGGTTCGCTGATGGCTACCGGGCTTTCGCCGTTCACCGCTGCCAGCATCGGCGCGTTTCTTCATGGCGCGGCCGCCGTTGCCGCGAACCCTGGTGGGCCGGTGGTGGCATCGGACGTCGCTGCGGCGCTGCCGAGTGTTGTTGCGCAGTTTCTTGCTGGAGACTTGACCGATGTCCGACGCGAGGAGTGGTCATGAGTAGCCCGCAGGCAGAAGCTCATGTTGATCTGGCGGCATATGCGGCGAACGTTGAGGCGATACGTCGGCACGTGCAGGCGCCCGTCATGGCTGTCGTCAAAGCGAACGCGTACGGACATGGCAGCGTCGAAATTGCACGAACAGCACGCGATGTCGGTGTCGATTGGCTAGGCGTCGCGACTGTTGATGAAGCCGTCAGGCTGCGAGCCGAAGGCGACACCGGACCATTGCTGTGTTGGCTCGCCGCACCCGGTGCTGCATTCGCTGAGGCCATCGCGGCAGACGTTGAAGTCACCGCGTCGTCGGTGGCTCAACTTGATGAGATTGTCCGCGCTGCCCCGTCTCGGCCTCGGGTCCAACTGAAGGTCGATACCGGTCTGTCGCGCAACGGTGCCAGGGGAGTTGAGTGGTCACGCCTAGTTGAAGCTGCGGCAAGCAGGCAACGGGCGGGGCAAGTGCAAATCACCGGCGTCTGGTCGCATTTCGCATGCGCTGACGAGCCAGAACATCCAGCTAACGACCAGCAAGAGACGGTATTTCGGGCCGCTGTTGACGAAATGATGGCGGCCGGACTTGAGCCGGGTCTTCGCCATCTGAGTAATTCGCCAGCGGCCTTGACTCGTCCGTCGGCGCGGTTCGACCTGGTGCGGGTAGGCATCGCGTCGTACGGCATCAACCCGGCCCCGGGGCTTTCGCATCCAGTAGAGCTGCGACCTGTCATGACACTGCGCGGAAGGCTCGCTGCGGTGAAGCGTGTACCCGCCGGAGTTGGAGTTTCGTACGGGCACACGTACACGACTGAACGCGAGACCACGCTCGGGTTGGTGCCGCTGGGCTACGGGGAGGGTGTGCCTGTCGTCGCATCGAATCGGGTGGGCGCGGGCTACGCCGGCGAACGTATTCGCCAGGTGGGTCGAGTCTGCATGGATCAGTTCATGGTCGACCTCGGCGATCGTGATGCGCGGCCCGGTGATGTCGTGAGTCTGTTCGGGCCTGGCGACGATGGCGAACCCTCGGCGGAAGACTGGGCACAGGCATGCGGCACGATCGCCTACGAGATTGTGACGCGTATCGGTGGACGAGTTGTTCGCACCTATAGCGGGAACTGAGGCAAGAAGATGAAACGCAAGATCGCGACCAAAGCTGCTGTCACGGCGGGTGCGTTCGTCGTTGCCGGTGTAGGTGCGACAGTTCTCAACGACCGCCTCCGCACGCGGCGCCACCTGCGGCGCGGTGAAGAGGTTGCCTTCGGATCGGTGCACACCGAACCGATATCTATCCCCGGTCATGACGGTGTTGCGATCAATGTGGAAGTTGACGACGGTCCGTTGTCACCCACCGTCGTTTTTCTGCACGGCTGGATGTGCACGCTCGACACCTGGCACTACCAGCGCGTTGCGATGCGCGGTAACGCCCGGATGATTTTCATCGACCACCGGTCACACGGTGGCTCGGCCCGGGCTCATCCAGAGGATTCGAGCCTGACCGACCTGGCCAAGGACCTCGCCATCGTGCTGGATCGGCTCGTGCCGAAGGGTCCGATCGTGCTCGTCGGCCATTCAATGGGCGGCATGACTATCCAGCAGTTGGCGATTGATGCACCCGAGTGGTTCGACAAGCGCGTCAAGGGCGTTGCGCTGGTGGGTACCAGCGGAGGAGATCTGGTGCGCACCAGCCCGGTGTTGCGTCGGGCCATCCCGATCTTGCGTCGGATGAACCCTGCGCTCGACTGGGGCCGAGCGTTCAACAGTTACTCGGTGATGCGCCGCTGGGCTGTCGGTCCAAACGCAGAACCTCGCCACGTCGACATGGTTGACGAGATGATCCTGCGGGCACCGTCGCGCGTGATCTGGGACTTCCACCACAACTTCGTCGGCCTGGACCTGACCGCAGGGCACAAGACATTAGGCCGAGCGCGCACTGTGGTGATCGGCGGACGACACGACATGCTGACGCCGTACAAGCACAGCGTGAAGTTGGTCGAGGACATTCCGGGCGCCGAACTGGTGACCGCGCAGGAGTCTGGCCACATGATGATGTTCGAGCAACATGAAGTGGTGACCGAAGCGATCGAGCAACTAGTCGAACAGGTGCGTGCTGGTCGATGACCGAACTCAACGTCATCGACGCCCGTCCAGAGCATGCGGCCAAGGTGGTCGACGTCATCCATCGCTCGTTCGGCGCGCGGCCCGTTCTTGACCCGCCGTCGACAGCGCTTGACGAGACTGTGGAGTCGGTCAAGGAAG
>JBEBVW010000133.1:0-7604 GCA_040392565.1 Aeromicrobium sp.
TACCAAAGCCCACCGTGCAAGTGCTGGGGCTGCAGCAGGTTGGTGCCGACGAAGGGCTCTTGTTGGGAGAGGGCCTGATCGGCTATCATCGCCATATGACGATGATAGCCGCGCAAGCTGATCATGAGGCCCAGGCGTCCCTGGCCGCGGCTGCATGTCTGTTCCACGGCTTCAGTGATCGTGCCCGTCTGGTCATCCTTCAGCACCTTCTGCTCGGCGAGCACAAGGTCGTCGAGCTAACGGAGCACCTCGGTCTGGCCCAGTCCACGGTTTCCAAACACTTGGCGTGTCTCAAGGACTGTGGACTTGTTGAATCGCGTCCACAGGGACGTGCATCGGTCTTCAGTGTTGTTCACCCCGAGGCCACCACGGCGCTCTTGGCGGCGGCCGAACAACTTCTCGACCTCACCGGATTCGCTGTGACGCTATGTCCGAACCACGGGGTCAGCGCTCATGACTGATCTGGACAGGAAGGCGATGCTTGGCCGCCGAGCCAAGATGCTGGCTGGGTTGTCTGTGGCGTACAACCTGATCGAAGCCGCTGTCGCCATTACGGCGGGTGTCATTGCTGGATCTGTCGCGCTGGTTGGATTCGGTCTGGATTCGACCGTTGAAGTCTCAAGCGGACTGATCATCTTGTGGCAGTTCTCCCACAAGTTCCCCGAATCGCGCGAGCAACAGGCTCTTCGGCTCCTGGCAGTCTCGTTCTTCGCGCTAGCTGGTTATGTCGGATTTGAATCGATCCGCGCGCTCGTGAGTGGATCTGACCCGGATGCATCGCCGGTCGGCATCGCATTGGCCGCAGTGTCGTTGGTCGTCATGCCTTTCATTTCCTTCGCCCAACGCCAGACCGGCAGGGCGCTGGGGTCGAATGCGGTCTACGCCGACGGCACGCAGACGCTGTTGTGCACCTACCTCTCGGCAGTCCTGCTCATAGGACTGCTGCTCAACGCCACCTTGGGTTGGTCGTGGGCTGATCCCATCGCCGGGCTGATCATTGCGGCGGTCGCAGCAAGAGAGGGCCTTGAGGCGTGGAAGGGCGAAGGATGTTGCTCGCCGGTCGGTGCGGCAGCAGAGTCCTGCGATGACGACTGCTGCTCAATCGCGGACGAACCGCAGATGATCGAGTCACTCTGATGGGCGCAGGACACAGCCACGCTCCGGCGCCGGCGGGGCATGCGGGCGGACGCTACCGGCGCAAGTTGGCGATCGCGTTCTGCTTGATCGCCGCCTTCTTCGTCGTTGAATTGGTTTACGGGCTCCTCGCCGACTCGCTTGCGCTGATCTCCGACGCCGGTCATATGGCAGCTGACGTCGTTGCGCTCGGAGCGGCACTTGCGGCGACCAAGATCGCGACGCGAAAGGACAAGACGGGTCGCAAGACATTCGGTTCGTATCGCGCGGAGGTATTCGCATCTGGGTTGACGGTGCTGCTGATGCTCGGCGTTTCGGCCTATGTCGTGATCGAAGCGATCAACCGCATTGGAGCCGACCCCGAAGTCTCCTCCATGCCCATGATCATCGTGGGTGGGCTCGGTTTGCTCATCAATGCGATCGTGCTGCTTCTCTTGCGCAGTGGCTCCAAGGAGAGCTTGAACGTCAAGGGGGCCTACTTCGAGGTCGTCGCCGACACGGCTGGCTCCATCGGTGTCGTAGTGGCCGGCCTACTGATCAGCGCGACGGGCCAGGCGTGGTGGGACACCGTCACCGCGCTGGCGATCGGCATGTTCGTCGCGGTGCGAGCTGTCATTCTGGGCCGTCAGGTGCTTGCGGTCTTGGGCCAACACGTTCCTGAGGGCATGCCGATTGAGCAGGTGACCGAGGACCTGGCCGCGATCGACGGCGTCACCGATGTGCATGATCTGCATATCTGGGTGCTCACGTCTGGCATGAATGTGGCCTCAGCGCATTTAGTCGCCGCTGACACCGACGACTACCCGCGCATTCTGGACCAAGCCCGCACAACGCTGAAAGACACCTACGCGATCGAGCACGCCACGATTCAGCTGGAGCGCACCGTGGCACGTGAGTGCCACGAAATCGACTGGTAGTTCAGCTAGGCGGGAGCGCGACTACAGCTTGACTGGATGCTTCTCGCCAGCGCGCTTTTCGATGGCGTCACCGGCTTCGAACTGCTTCCAGACCTTGTAGCTGTACTTCTTTCGCTCGACGTTGCCAGTCGGCATCTGCACATGCAGGTAGTACGTGGTGTAGTCACCACCGTCGCTGGTGCTGGTGTCGATCTTGGTCTTGTCAGCGACAATTCCCTGCCATGCTTCGGTCTTCCACTTGCCGAACCCGAACATCTATGCCTCCCTGAGCTGGTCAAATTAGCGAAACCCTAGCTCTTGACCAGCAGTTCTGCCGGCGAATTGGAACATTTCCGAGATCGGCAGAAATCCGTGTTTGCAATCCGATCAGGGCTCGGCCACGAATCACTCTCATGTCGATTACCTTGATCCTGATTGGGCTGGTGGGCGGACTCATCACGAGTGTTTCGCCCTGCGTTCTGCCGATGCTGCCCATCGTGTTCTTCGCGACGGGGTCCGGCGATCGCGATCCGGACAAGTTCGATCGACGACCGCTCATCATCATCGCCGGTCTGGCGACCGGCTTCACCATCATCATGTTGCTCGGCACAACGCTGCTATCGCTGCTTGGCCTGCCTGACTCCTTCCTGCGGTGGGCAGGCGTCGTGATGCTGGCGATCGTGGGTACCGGCATGCTGATCCCGGCGCTCGGCCACCTGATCGAGCGCCCGTTCTACCGACTGCCCAAGATGAGTGGTTCCAATGGCGGACCCTTCCTGTTGGGCATGGGCCTGGGCACGCTGTACGTGCCCTGTGCTGGGCCGGTGCTCGCGGCCATCACAGTCGCAGGTGCGACGGGGGACGTAGGGCTGAAAACGGTCGTATTGACCGTGAGCTTCGCCGTTGGTGCGTCGGTGCCACTGCTGATCTTCGCCGCGGCTGGTGCCAATATTCGGGCCCGCATCGACGCCTACCGGTCGCGTGCAGTGATGTTCCGCCGCATCGGCGGGGTGGTGCTGTTAGCGCTTGCCATTGGACTCGTATTCAACCTGCCGCAGGTTCTCCAGCGGGCCATCCCGAACTACACCGGCGGCATTGAGCAGAAGATTGCTGACAACCCCACGCTGCAGGGTGCGCTGACCCCATTTGAAACCGACGAGAATCGTCAGTTGTCCAAGTGCACACCCGGCGATGACAAACTCGCCGACTGTGGACCGGCGCCGAAACTGAGGGGCACCGGCAAGTGGTTCAACACCCCGAACGATGAGGGCCTGGCGCTCTCTGACCTCAAGGGCAAAGTTGTCCTGCTCGACTTCTTCGCATACTCGTGCATCAACTGCCAACGCGATCAGCCCTATATCGAGAAGTGGGCCAAGACCTATGAGGATTCGGGTTTGACCGTCCTCGGCGTGCATTCTCCAGAATTCGCTTTCGAGAAGAGCGCCGGCAATCTGGCCTCGGCTCTGCGCAAGGAAGGCACCACCTATCCGGTTGTCCAAGACAACGACCTAGACACCTGGACCGCGTACCGCAACCGCTACTGGCCGGCCAAGTACTTGATCGACCGGGACGGCACCGTCCGCGCTATCAAATTTGGCGAGGGCAACTACGACCAGACCGAATCGTTGATCCGCCAGCTGTTGAAAGAGGACGGCGCTGCCACTGATCTCCCCGCCCCGGTCACCGATGTGGCTGACTCGGCGCTGGCGACCGGCCGTACTCCCGAGCTGTATCTGGCCGACAACCGACCTGGCTACGTCGGCACACCGACCTATATCGAATCTGGGCCGTCTCGCTATCGCTTTGCACCGAACCAACCGGCCAATACCTATGGCTTGGACGGGAATTGGACGGCCACCAGCGAGTACGTGAGGGCAGGCAAAGGCGGAGCTCGCGTCCGACTGAACTTCAGCGCTGCGAACGTCTACCACGTCCTGGCAGGCGAGGGGACCGTCACGATCTCACGGCCAGGCAAGGCGGACCGCACGATCAAGATCAGCGGCACTCCGAACCTGTACCCGCTGATTGAGGGCGATTCGGTCGTCGACGAGACGTTGACCCTGACGTATAGCCAGGGCGTGACCGCGTACACCTTCACCTTCGGCTAACCACCCAAGTCCGGCGAGATCTGGACCAATCCAGTTCCCCGACGGCACCGAATCACTCATGAAGACGAACTCCCTACGGAAGGCAATAGCCATGAAGACCACTCTCCGCCGCACTGCCGGCATCGTTTCCGTCCTTGCGCTGTCGTTCGCTCTCACCGCCTGTGGTGACGACGCCGACAGCTCCACCCCCGAGAAGACCGGCAAGACCGATACGACCACCTCGATGGATGCTGGCGCTCAGACGTTCGGCGCCGCTTGTTCAGCGGTTCCGACCTCCGGCCCCGGTTCCTTCGACGGCATGGTCAAGGACCCGGTCGCTACCGCTGCCAGCAATAACCCGCTGTTGTCGACCCTGGTCACCGCGGTTACCTCTGTCGACGGGTTGGCTGACACGCTGAACGGCTCCGAGGCGCTGACGGTGTTCGCCCCGACCAACGACGCGTTCGCGGAGATCCCCGAGAAGGACCTGAACGCACTCGTTGCCGGCGCCAAGAAGGACGGCCAGAAGAGCGCGCTGTTCTCGGTGCTTGCACACCACGTGTTGGGCGAGAACGACGATCCGGCTTCGGTCGCAGGCGACAAGACGACCCTCGCGGGCGACAAGCTCACGATCAAGGGCGACGCCGAGAGCGGCATGACCGTCACCGACGGAACTGTCACGGCCAAGGTCCTGTGTGGCAACATCCCGACCGCCAACGCCACGGTTTACGTGATCGACAAGGTCCTGACCGGCGTCAAGTGACCCGGTGCTGGACGAACTGACCTGAGATCGCAAGGATCACACTATGAACCCGAATGGGGAGGTGGCCGGCGGTGCACCCGAGCAGGGGGTACCGCCGGCCGCGGTCGGCCAAAGCGCTGACGAGCTGGCCGAGTTGCTGAATCGCTCGGCACGCGGCGACCGCGAGGCGTTTGCATCGCTGTATGACGCAACGTCGGCCCGAATTTTCGGCCTCATGGTGCGCGTCGTTCGCGACCGTTCACAGGCCGAAGAAGTCACCCAAGAAGTGTTCATGGAGATCTGGCGGTCAGCCAGCCGCTTCGATCCTGAACGGGGGAGCGCGCTGGCCTGGATGATGACGATCGGCCACCGCAAGGCTGTCGACCGTGTGCGAAGTGCCGAAGCGTCAGCTCGTCGTGACACCTCCTTTACGTACCAAAACCACACGATCACGCACGACGAAACTGTCGAGACGGCCATGGCCACCCTTGAGGCGCGGCGGGTCCGCGTAGCGATGGAACAACTGACCGACGTCCAGCGTGAGGCCATCGAGCTGGCCTACTTCGGCGGATATTCCCACTCCGAAGTTGCAGCGCTGCTTGACCTCCCTGTGGGAACAGCAAAAACCAGAATTCGCGACGGCTTGATCCGTCTGCGCGACGCGATCGGAGTAGGCCGATGAACGAGGTCCACGCCCTGTCCGGGGCGTACGCGGTCGATGCGTTGGACGACATTGAGCGCGCACGCTTCGAAGCACACTTGGCCGAATGCCGGGACTGCCGCAATGAGGTGGCCGAACTGCAGGAGACTGCGTCGGTACTCGGCCTTGCGGCTGCGTCCGAACCGCCAGCGTCGCTACGCGCTGCTGTCTTGGACGGCATCGAGGAGATTCGCCCGCTGCCGCCTCGAGTGGCCCCAACGTTCGGTGCGTCGCGCCGTCGTCGTGCCTGGAGCGCAACATCACGCGGACTGCTGGCCGCTGCTTCGATCGCTGCCGTGTTGTTACTGGCGGGCGTGGCTTTCCTTCGGCCGTTCGATTCGACCGGCGATGGCGGACCTTCGGCGTCCGACCGAGTCCTTGCCGCGGCCGACGCGGTGCGCGTTCAGCAGAACTTCCCATCGGGCGCCAGCGCCACGGTAGTGCTGTCGCGATCTGAGGGTCGCGCGGTGATTCTGACCGACGCAATGGACCCGGCCCCAGAGGGCAAGGTGTACGAGTTGTGGTTACAGACGCCGAGCGGCGACATGGTTCCGGCGGGCCTGATGCCGGACCGGTCCGACGCCGTGATGATGCTCAACGGAGATGCATCGCAGGCGACAGCGGTGGGGATCACCGTCGAACCCGACGGCGGCTCACCACAACCCACGTCTGATCCCATCGCGTTGTTCTCCTTGGCGAGCTGATGGCGACGTCTCCACAGAGGGTGGCCATTGTCGGGTCAGGCGTCGCTGGACTCGTCGCTGCCTATGTTGCGTCTCGCACCTGCGAGGTTGCGCTGTACGAAGCCGACGATCGGTTGGGGGGTCACGCCGATACGCATGTCGTCCCAGACGCTGCATCCGGGCGCGATCTGCTGATCGACACCGGCTTCATCGTGCACAACCGGCAGACCTACCCAGTGCTGATGCGACTGTTCGGCGAGCTCGGCGTGCCGACAAAGGAATCCGATATGTCGATGTCGGTTGCTGACGACGATACAGACATTGAATGGGCCGGATCTCTCGGCCTGGCTGGTCTGTTTCCGAGCCCACGACTCCTTGGACACCGCCGTCACCTGCGGATGCTGACCGAGATCCCCCGATTTCATCGACGCGCACGCGCCTTGCTTCGCGATGCTGCAGAGAGTTCAATCACCGTCAGGGACTTCCTCGACGAGGGCGGATTTTCCGATCATTTCCGCCAACACTTCATGGCTCCGCTCGTGGCGGCCGTGTGGTCGTGCGATCACGATCGAGCGCTGGACTACCCGGCGGCGTATCTGTTCCAGTTCCTGTCCCATCACGGAATGCTGCGGGTGTTTGGCTCCCCGCCGTGGCGCACGGTCACCGGAGGATCGCGCACCTATGTCGAACGCGTGGCTGCAGCGATCACGGCCACGGGCGGCAAGATCCACCTGGGCGAACCGGTCACCGGTGTTGTTGAAACCGCCGAGTCCGTCACCGTTCACACAGCCGAGGGCTCTGAAACCTACGACGCAGTCATCATCGCGACGCATCCGGCACAGGCGCTGCGGGCACTCAGCTCACCAACTGACGTGCAGCGCGAAATCCTCGGCGCACTCGACTACGTGCCCAACACCGCGACACTGCACACCGATGCCTCGCTCATGCCGCGGGCGAGTCGGGCCTGGGCTTCGTGGAATGTCCGGCGCCGCAGCGACAACGACGATCACGTTCTCGTCACCTATGACCTGACTCGCTTGCAACGATTGGCGACCAAACAGCACTACTTGGTGACCCTCGGCGGCTCCGATTTGATCGATCCGTCAACAGTGATCGCTCGCCGCGAATACGAGCACCCGCTCTACACCCCTGTTTCGGTCGCAGCGCGTGGCCGGCTCACCGAGATCAACACCGAGCGCATCGGATTCGCAGGTGCGTACCACGGCTGGGGCTTCCACGAAGACGGCGCACTGTCTGGTCTGCGTGCCGCGGAACGGTTGGGATTGCGCTGGCCTGAAGCGCTCCCAGCTCGTGCGGTGTATTCGACGACGCTGACCCATCAGCGGCGTACTCCGGTTCGGC
>JBEBVW010000134.1:0-7589 GCA_040392565.1 Aeromicrobium sp.
TCAGACGACGCTCGATGATGCGTACACCGTCGACGCCGACGAGACCCTGCATGCAGGCGGCGAACGCGCCCACACCGGGCACCAGCAGGCCATCGGCCTCGGCCGCAGCCGTCGGATCGGCGGTCAGCTCGACGGTGACGTTTCGGGCTGCTCCGGCCCGTTCCAGCGCGCGCACGCCAGAACGGATGTTGCCCGATCCGTAGTCGAGGACCGCTACGCGCGGTCCGGCGCCCATGTCAGAGCGCACCTTTGGTCGAAGGGACGCCTGACTCGCGCGGATCGATCGCCACGGCATCGCGGAACGCCCGCGCCACCGCCTTGAACTGCGCCTCGGCGATGTGGTGCGGATCGCGACCGTCAAGCAGGCGGACGTGCATCGTGATACCTGCGTGGTGTGCGATGGATTCCAGAACGTGACCGGTCAGCGACCCGATGTACTGGCCACCAATGACGGCCGTAATCTGGCGATCCGGCTCGCCGCTGTGCACAAAGTAGGGGCGACCCGACACGTCGACCACAGCCTGCGCAATGGACTCGTCCAGCGGCACCAAGGCATCGCCGTAACGACGGATGCCAATCTTGTCGCCGAGCGCTTCACGCAGTGCCTGGCCGATACAAATGGCAGTGTCCTCGACCGTGTGGTGAGCGTCGATGTGCAGATCGCCCTCGGACTTCACCGTCAGGTCGATGAGTGAGTGACGCGAGAACGCCGTCAGCATGTGGTCGTAGAAGCCCACACCCGTCGAAATGTCGTTGGCGCCGGTTCCGTCGAGGTTGAGCTCGACGACAACATGGGACTCAGACGTCTTTCGCTCGATGCGTCCGGTTCTGGTCATGTCGAGGTCACCTCCTGTAGTGCGCGTTTGAACGCAGTCATTTCTGCTGGGGTACCGACCGACACCCGCAGCCATCCTTCGGGTCCAGTCTCCCGTATCAACACTCCGCGGTCGACCAGACCCTGCCAGATGGCGTGTCGATCGGCGAAACGTCCGAACAAAACGAAGTTCGCGTCGGAGTCGGCGACGTCATATCCCTGACCAGCCAACCACTGCGCCAACTCATCGCGCGTCGTGCGCAACTCATCGACTTTGGCCAGCAATTCATCGGCATGACCAAGGGCTGCCAACGCAGCGGCCTGCTGCACTGCCGAGAGGTGATATGGCAATCGCACCACACGGATAGCGTCGACCATCGCCTCGTGTGCCGCGAGATAACCCAAGCGTCCCCCGGCGTAGGCGAATGCCTTGCTCATGGTGCGAGCGACGATCAACGTGCGGTGCTCAGCTAGCAGTTCGAGCGCTGTCGGCGTGCCTTCGCGACGGAACTCCGCGTACGCCTCGTCCACCACGACCACCCCGGGAGCGACGTCCAGAACGGCACGAACGACATCTAGTGGCAGCGCAGTGCCGGTGGGATTGTTCGGCGACGTCAAGATGACGACGTGCGGCTGCTCTGCCTCAATGAGTGCGAGAGCAGCGTCGACGTCGATCCCGAAATCGTCACGTCGCTGACCGGTCACCCATCGGGTATGGGTATTACGGGCGTACTCGGGGTACATCGAGTAGGTCGGAGCAAATGACACTGCCGTTCGGCCAGGCCCACCGAAGGCCTGCAGCACTTGCTGCATAACCTCATTGGACCCATTTGCTGCCCACACCTGCGGCACAGTCAAGCCGTGGCCGAGATAGTCAGCCAGACCCTGCCTCAGCGCCGTCGCTTCGCGATCGGGATAGCGGTTCAGCGTGGCAGCTGCGCCAGCGACAGCAGAGGCAATCGATGCGATCGTCTCCTCGCTGGGCGGGTACGGATTTTCATTGACGTTGAGCAGCACCGGAAGATCCATTTGCGGCGCACCGTAGGGCTCATCGTCACGCAGTTCGTCCCTGATCGGGACCCAGTCAGGCGCGCTCATCGGTCGAGCCGGATCTGCACCGCAGCACCGTGCGACGGCAAGTTTTCAGCTTCCGCCAGCGTTACGACGTGACCACCAACGTCGCGCAGCGCCGCTTCGGAGTACGTGATGACCTGCATGTTCTTGCAGAACGCGCGTACCGATAGACCCGAGGAGTGGCAGGCGCAGCCCGCAGTGGGAAGCACGTGATTGGAACCCGCGGCGTAGTCGCCGAGTGACACCGGAGCGTAAGAGCCAACGAATACCGCGCCCGCGTTGACGATGCGCGCAGCGACCGACGCTGAATCGGTCGTGTGAATTTCCAAATGCTCCGCGGCGTAGGCATTGGCCACATCCACAGCCTGATCGATATCGCGCACCAGCACTGTGGCGGACTGCTGTCCACCCAACGCAGTGCGGATTCGCTCGACGTGCCGAGCAGCGTCCACCTGTGGCTTGAGCGCGGCATCAACGCGATCGGCCAAATCCTCGCTGTCGGTAATCAGGACAGAGGCAGCCATCGGATCGTGCTCAGCTTGGCTGATCAAGTCGGCAGCAACGAAGGCGGCGTCAGCGGAGTCGTCGGCGATGATCGCGATCTCTGTTGGACCGGCCTCGGCGTCAATAGCGACAGTGCCTTGCAGGTACCGCTTGGCCGCAGCGACGTAGATATTGCCCGGGCCGGTGATCAGATTGACCGGTCGGCACTCCCCTGCACCGTAGGCCAGCATCGCCAGCGCTTGAGCACCACCAGCGGCGTACACCTCGTCAACGCCCAGCAACGCACACGCGGCCAAGATCGTGGGGTGCGGCAATCCGCCATTGTCCTTTGACGGCGGACTGGCGAGCGCGATCCCGGTCACGCCTGCCACCTGGGCCGGGACCGTATTCATCACGACAGTGCTGACCAAGGGCGCGAGTCCACCCGGAACGTACAGCCCGACGCGCTGCATCGGGACGATACGGCGTTCGACGACAGCGCCCTCGGCGACAGTCGTGGTGACGGACTGCTCAAGTTCGGCCTCGCAGGTCATGCGCAGCCGCGCAATCGACTCCTCAAGGCCCACCCGAACCTGCGGATCTAGCGCTGCAAGCGCAGTCTGCATCGCTTCCACAGGTACACGCAGCGATGCCGGGCGGACGCCGTCGAAACGCTCGCCGGCGTCAAGTACTGCATCTGCACCGCGCTGCTTGACGTCTTCGATGATGGGACGAACCGCTGCGAGAGCCTGCTCAACATCAACCTCGGCCCGCGGCACGGCATGGGCGTACACCCGCTCGGCCTCATCAGGGGTCGGGTCGGTCTTCCGCAGGTCAAGGCGTCGCATCACAGGGCCAAGTCTAGAAGTGACGAACTACGAGCCGCGCCTAGGATGTCGGACTGTGACGTCAACCCGCAATCTGCAGCAGCCGATTGTGGCTGGCGTCGTGACGGCATTGGTGGGATTCACCTCGTCCTTCGCCGTAGTTCTCGCAGGTCTTCGTGCGGTGGGGGCCGACGCTGAGCAGTCCGCCAGTGGTCTTTTCGCGCTAACCGCAGTCTTCGGCCTCACGATGTCCGCGTTGGCCTGGATCACTCGAACCCCGCTGACGCTTGCCTGGTCAACGCCGGGGGCTGCGTTGCTGGTGACCACCGGAGCCGTGGACGGCGGCTGGTCAGCCGCGGTCGGCGCATTCCTCGTGACTGGGGTGCTGCTCGCCCTCACCGGACTCATTCCCTGGCTCGGACGCCTCGCGGCCGCCATCCCCGCGCCCATCGCACAGGCGATGTTGGCCGGCATCTTGTTGCAATTGTGCATTGCGCCGTTTACGGCATTCGCCGACGCACCAGCAGCCATCGCGCCGGTGATCGTGGTGTGGTTGCTGGCCAGCCGATGGCTCCCGCGTTGGGCGGTGCCACTTGCGTTGGTCGCAGCGTTGGCGTCGATTGCAGTCTCAGTGGCTGTCAGCGACGACCCACTCAAACTTGGTCCGCTCGCTCCGCAACTTCAGTGGACGACGCCCACGTTTACTGTCGCAGCTCTCATCGGCATCGCATTGCCATTGACCGTGGTGACGATGGCGGCTCAGAACATCCCCGGCGTCGCTGTCATGAAGTCGTTCGGATTCCCCGTGCCATGGCGTGCGTCGATGATCACCACCGGTGCTGCGACGGCGGCAGTAGCTCCATTCGGTGGCCACGCCCTGAACCTGGCCGCTCTGTCAGCAGCGTTGTCTGCCGGTGATGAAGCAGGACCCAAAGACCGGCGGTGGATCGCCGCCTTCACTGCTGGCGGAACGTGCTTGGTCTTGGCGTTGAGTTCAGGCGTTCTCGTTGCCGTGACCGACGTCGGTCCCGCCGGAATGGTGGAGACAGTCGCTGGCTTGGCCTTGCTGGCGACATTCAGCGCGGCAATCGTCGCGGCGCTGAACGATCCCGGTTCGCGGATCAGCGCCGTCATCACATTCCTCGTCGCCGCTTCTGGAATTGAAGTGTTTGGCATCGGCGGGGCGTTCTGGGCCATCGTGATCGGCATCGCCGTGCGCGCCACGGTCGAATCCTCACGCGATCAGAAGGAAGAGGTTCATGGCTAAGAAGACCGGTGAAGCAACCCCTGCCCTCGCCGTCGCAGCGCGCGCTGGCATCGAGCACGCAGTGCATGCCTACGAACACGATCCGCGTGCCGCGTCCTATGGACTCGAAGCGGCCGAAGCTCTCAATATCGACCCCGAACGAGTGTTCAAGACGCTGATGGTCGATCTCGACGGACATTTGGTGGTCGCAATTGTTCCGGTCACCACGACTCTGGATCTCAAAGCAGTAGCCGCAGCGTTTGGCGGCAAGCGAGCCGCGATGGCCGACCCGGCGGCAGCCCAGCGAGCGACCGGTTATGTGCTGGGCGGAATTTCGCCACTCGGCCAGAGGGCGCTGCACCGCACTGTGATCGACGAAACCTGCGAACTGTGGGACACCATCAACGTGTCCGCTGGACGACGCGGGCTAGAGATCGAACTTTCGCCTCAGGACTTGGCGTCATTGACCGATGCCGTCGTGGCACCAATCGCGAAATTCTGAGATCCGCTTTCACTGTCACGCTCAAACGAACTCGCCAACAAGATGCCAGCGAGTGCGCCAATGGGCCAGGCAATGAACGGCACAATGGAGTTCAAGGACAGCTGATCGGGGACGGTGTCGCCTTCAGTCAGGGTGGCCGCCACCCCGCGAGGGTCGTCAGGCCCCAGCACAATTCCGAGACGCCATGCGATCAGTGAGGCGACCACCGCACCAACCACTAGCCAGGCAGCGCGAGCCCAGTCGGCTTTCAGCACAAACTGACCGACGAGGGCGTACCCGAATGACAACACCAGCCCGATCGCCACGAACCACAGCAGCACCGGGAACTCGTCAAGAGAGGAGAACTCGGTCATCACGATGCGGCCACCGATGACCTGCCAGTTGGCGGGTTCGGCCAGCCACGCCCACAGCGCACCACCCGCAACTCCCACAAGTACCGCGGGGCCAAGGATGCTGACGACCGACATCCGAGAGGTCGAGTTCACGTCACGCAATTTGGCCCCAACAGTTCTTTGAGATCCGATACCAATGCAGCGCTGTGGCTCACTCGGAGGTTCGCCCCGACGCGCATGACCTTCGCGCCGGTCTTGCTGACCAGGCGGAGGTGAACTTCGGCCGTACCGGGATGGGTGGACAAGATTTGTTTAAAGGATGCGACTACATCGGGGGTGCAACGGGGAGCCGCGATGCTCACGACCAACGGTGCGTCGGCGCGGGAACTATCGATGGCAGGCACCGTGATCTCTTGGGCGTGCAGATCGATGCCCTCGTCATTGGACTTCACCCTGGCCCGCACCACCACGATGTTGTCCTGAACCAACGTGGGCGCCGACAGGTTGTAGGCCTGTGGGAAGACCATGACCTGCGCACTGCCTTCAAGGTCCTCCAAGATGATTGAGGCCCACGGATCGCCGTTGCGGGTACTGCGACGCTGCACGCCGGTGATCAGTCCGCACAGTTTGACGATGGTGCCGTCGGCCGGTGGATCGCCAGCCACCAACTCACCGATGGAGATGTCACTGCTCGCTCGCAGCACATGCTCAAGGCCGAGCAGCGGGTGATCGGACACATAAAGGCCGAGCATTTCGCGTTCAAGCGCCAGCAATTGCGATTTTTCCCACTCGGGAAGGTCGGGGATCTCCAGCGCCATGCCGCTGTAGCTGTCGTCGTCATCCATGCCACCGAAGAGCGAATCTTGTCCGATAGCGGCATTGCGTTTGAGATCGATGAATTGATCAACTGCGTCTTCGGCGATCGTGGTGAGCGCCCGTCGCTTGTGCTCCATGGAGTCGAACGCCCCAGCCTTGATAAGCGAATCGAGGACTCGCTTATTGCACACATGCAACGGGATCTTGTCCATAAAGTCGGCGAAGTCAGTGAACATGCCTTCGTCTTGGCGTGCTTGCACGATGCCCGCGACCACGTTGTCGCCAACATTGCGCACCGCGCCCAAGCCAAAGCGAATATCGGTGCCCACCGACGCGAAGTTGTTGACCGAATCGTTGACATCGGGCGGCAAGACCTTGATGCCCATGCGCCGACATTCATTGAGGTACACCGCCGACTTGTCCTTATCGCCGCGAGTGCTGGTGAGCAGCGCTGCCATGTATTCGGCCGGATAGTGAGCCTTGAGGAAAGCCGTCCAATAGGAAATGACGCCGTACGACGCGGAGTGTGCCTTGTTGAAGGCGTAGTCGGCGAACGGGACCAAGATCTCCCATAGCGTGGAGATAGCACCCTTGGAGAAGCCTCGCTCCACCATGCCTGATTCGAACCCGACGTACTCCTGCTCGAGCACCTCGCGCTTCTTCTTGCCCATGGCGCGGCGCAAATTGTCGGCTTGGCCCAGCGAGTATCCGGCCAACTCCTGAGCAATTGACATGACCTGCTCCTGGTACACGATCAGCCCATAGGTCGTACTCAGGATCGGCTTAAGCGCTTCGGTGAGCTCTGGATGGATGTAGTCGACTTCTTGTTTGCCGGTTTTGCGCAATGCGTAGTTGGTATGGCTGTTGGCACCCATCGGGCCGGGTCGGTACAGCGCGATGACTGCCGAGATGTCTTCGAAGTTGTCCGGCTGCATCTGCCGCAACAGTTGGCGCATCGGCCCACCATCGAGCTGGAACACTCCTAGGGTGTCGCCGCGACCCAGCAGCTCGTAGGCCTCCGGGTCGTCGAATTCGAGGTCCTCCAGCACCAAGTCAATGCCGCGGTTGGCCTTGATATTGGCCAATGCGTCATCCAGCACGGTGAGATTTCGCAGACCCAGGAAGTCCATTTTGACCAGCCCGAGTGATTCACACATCGGATAGTCGAACTGCGTAATGATGGCGCCGTCTTGCTCGCGCTTCATCAACGGAACGATGTCAATGAGCGGATCGCTGCTCATGATGACGCCAGCGGCGTGCACGCCGGTCTGTCGGATCTGGCCTTCCAGACCCAATGCCGTCTCATACACCGTGCGCACGTCTGGATCGGACTCGTGTAGTTCCCGGAAGTCGCGGCCCTCGCCGTAGCGCTCGCTCTTCTCGTCGAACAGTTCGGTGAGCGCAACCCCCTTGCCCATGACATCGGGCGGCAGCGCCTTGGTCATCTTCTCGCCGGTGGCAAATGAGAAGTCGAGCACGCGAGTGGCGTCCTTGA
>JBEBVW010000135.1:0-7567 GCA_040392565.1 Aeromicrobium sp.
TAGTTCCACCTGCGGAGAACGGAGCGACTCCTCAGTGGGTACGGAGTGACTCCTCAGCGGGTACGGAGTGACTCCTCAGCGGGGGTTAGAAGATAATTTCGCCGGACTTGCGCTTGGAGCGCAGGGTTGCCAGAGCCTCATCGAGGATTTCGGCGGCCTCGGTGTCCGAGCGACGCTCTTTCACATAGGCGAGATGGGTCTTGTACGGCTCGGTCTTGGGAGCGGTGGGACGGTTCTCGGCGTCGAGGCTCGCGGGCATTCCGCAGCGCGGGCAGTCCCAAGAGTCAGGGAGTTCAGCTTCGATCGCGAACTGCAAAACCGTGGTGTGGTCGTTCACGCAAAAGAAAGTGGCCTTTTGCCGTGGTGCGGCGTCGCCACGCTCAGCTTCGCCCATGGGGCCTGAGCCGACACGGCTGCCCCGGATCGCGCCTGTTGCCACCTCAGTTGCTCACCTTCAGCAGCAGACCGATGGCAATAATGCAGACGACCCACACGCAAGCGACGCCGACAGTGATGCGGTCGAGATTTCGCTCGGCGACCGACGAGCCGCCCAGAGAGCTGGACACACCGCCGCCGAACATGTCGGACAGGCCACCGCCGCGGCCCTTGTGCATCAGCACTAGGACAATCATCAGCAGGCTGCTGATGATCAGCAGGATCTCGAAGACCAGGATCACGTTGTGTTGTTCCTCAGTGTCAGGCGCCCGACGAAAGGTCGGGCATGTCGTAGAACCGGGCGATTCCGGCAAATTCGTCGGCCTGGAGACTGGCGCCGCCAACCAAGGCGCCGTCAACATCGGACTTCGCCATGATCGATGCGACGTTTGCCGCCTTTACCGAACCTCCGTAAAGAATACGCAATGAGTCAGCAACTTCTGCCGACCAGGTCTCTGCAACACGCGCACGGATCGCCGCACACACTTCCTGAGCATCCTCCGGAGTGGCGACTTCGCCGGTTCCGATAGCCCATACAGGCTCATAGGCAACCACCGTGTCAGCCAATTGTTCAGCGGTGAGACCGGCCAACGAGCCGTCGATCTGAGCGACAGTGAACGCCACATGCTCGCCGGCCTGACGAACCTCAAGACCCTCACCGACGCACACGATGGGCTTCATGCCCGCGGCCAGCGTCTTCAACGCCTTGGTGTTAACGACTTGGTCGGTTTCACCGTGGTACTCGCGGCGCTCGGAGTGCCCGACGACAACGTAGGAGCAGCCGAGCTTCTCCAACATGGCAGCAGAAATCTCGCCGGTGTAGGCGCCACCATCATGTTCGGAGACATCCTGGGCACCGTAACCGATCTTCAGCCGATCGCCGTCAACGAGTGTCTGCACACTCCGCAGATCGGTGAACGGCGGAATCACGACGACTTCGGCCTTGGCGTAATCGTGCTTCTTGTCTTCGAGTGTCCAGGCCAGCTTCTGCACCAGGACAACAGCTTCCTGGTGGTTCAGATTGGACTTCCAGTTGCCGGCCATCAGCGGCGTACGGGTCATGACTGCTCCTCTAGTACTGCCAGTCCAGGAAGGGTCTTGCCTTCCAGGTACTCCAGGCTTGCTCCACCACCAGTGGAGATGTGGCCGAACTGATCATCGCTGAAACCGAGTTGGCGTACCGACGCTGCGGAGTCACCGCCGCCGACGACCGAGAGGCCATCAACTTCGGTAAGTGCCTGTGCGACGGCCCGAGTGCCTTCAGCAAAAGATGCCATCTCGAAGACGCCCATTGGGCCATTCCAGAACACGGTGCGAGCGCCGCGAATAACCTCAGCGAAGCGGGCAGCCGCTTCGGGGCCAATGTCCAAGCCCATCTGATCAGCCGGAATGGCGTCAGCCGCGACGACCGACGCGTTGGCGTCAGCAAATGCAGGCGCCACGACGATGTCGGTGGGCAACACCAGTTCGACACCCTGCGCAGCTGCCTGCTCGATGTACCGCTTGGCGGTGTCGATCTGATCGGCTTCCAACAACGACGTTCCTACCTCGTGGCCCTGAGCCTTGAGGAACGTGAACACCATGCCGCCGCCGATCAACAGCGCATCGGCCTTTTCGAGCAGGTTGTCGATCACGCCGAGCTTGTCCGAGACCTTCGAGCCACCGAGAACAACGGCATACGGGCGCTCTGGGCTGTCGGTGAGGCGCTTGAGCACCTCGACCTCGGTCTGGACTAGGCCGCCGACTGCCGACGGAAGCCGCGTGGCGATGTCGTAGACGCTCGCCTGCTTGCGGTGCACGACGCCGAATCCATCGGAGACATAGGCATCGCCCAATGCCGCCAAATCATCGGCAAATGCGGCACGTTCGGCATCGTCTTTGCTGGTTTCGCCAACGTTGAAGCGAACGTTCTCCAGGACAGCCACTTGGCCATCCTGCAAACCGTCGACGACGGCTCGAGCAGATTCGCCGACCGTATCGGTGGCGAAGGACACGGCCTGATCAAGCAGCTCACCGAGACGCGCCGCGACTGGCTTGAGCGAAAAGGCCGGGTCCGGCGCACCCTTGGGTCGACCCAAATGAGCCATCACCACGACCCGGGCACCAGCATCAGCTAGCCCCCGAATCGTGGGAACACTTGCACGGATACGTCCGTCGTCGGTGATGGTGGCACCGTCGAGGGGCACGTTGAGGTCGCTACGGACCAGGACGCGCTTTCCCCGAAGTTCGCCGAGGTCGTCGACGGTCTTCACTTACAGGCTCGCGCCGACGTGCTTGACCAAGTCGACCAGACGGTTGGAGTAGCCCCACTCGTTGTCGTACCAGCCCACAACCTTGACCTGATCGCCGATGACCTTGGTCAGGCCCGAGTCGAAGATGCACGACGACGGATCGGTGACGATGTCGGTCGACACGATCGGGTCTTCGGTGTAGGTCAGGAAGCCCTTCAACGCGCCCTCAGAGGCGTCCTTAAGGATCTGGTTGACCTCGTCGACCGTGGTCTCACGCGAAGCGGTAAACGTCAGGTCGGTGGCCGATCCGGTGGGAACCGGAACGCGCAGCGCGTAACCATCGAGCTTGCCCTTAAGTTCAGGCAGCACCAAGCTGACGGCCTTGGCAGCGCCAGTCGAGGTAGGAACGATGTTCAGCGCGGCAGCACGGGCACGACGCAGATCCGAGTGCGGAGCGTCCTGAAGATTCTGATCCTGCGTGTACGCGTGGATCGTGGTCATCAGGCCCTTTTCGATACCGAGGGCGTCATTGAGCGCCTTGGCCATCGGTGCGAGGCAGTTGGTGGTGCATGAAGCGTTAGAGATGACCGTGTGTGCGGCCGAGTCGTAGAGCTCGTGGTTGACACCCATCACAATCGTGATGTCTTCGTTCTTCGCCGGGGCCGAGATGATGACCTTCTTGGCGCCACCATCAACGTGTGCCTTCGCCTGCGTGGCGTCGGTGAAGAAGCCGGTCGACTCAACCACGATGTCGACGCCTACCGAAGCCCAGTCCAGCTTGGCGGGGTCACGCTCGGCGAATGCAGCGATCTTCTGATCGCCGACAGTGATGGACGTGTCGTCGTACGACACATCGGCATCCAGACGACCCAGGATGGAGTCGTACTTCAAGAGGGTGGCGAGAGTCTTGTTGTCAGTCAGGTCGTTGACGGCAACAATCTCGATATCAGTGCCGGCGGCACGAGCCGCCCGGAAGAAGTTGCGGCCAATACGGCCAAATCCGTTAATGCCTACGCGAACGGTCACGGGGTACAGAGCTCCTGCGGTGCGGGGTACGTAACTCCCCCACCCTACTCAGCCCACCGCCGGTGCGGCGAGGTGCCTCAACGAGTGATTAGTCACTCGACGTCGAGATCGTCCTCACCAATCGAGGCCTCGGTGTCGGGGATGCCCAGTTCGCCCGCCCGTTTATCGGCCATGGCGAGGAGCCGACGGATGCGGCCAGCGATGGCGTCCTTGGTCAACGGCGGCTCGTGGAGACGTCCGAGTTCTTCCAAACTGGCCTGCCGATGCTCAACTCGCAATTCTCCGGCCATGCGTAAGTGATCGGGTACTTCATCGCCGAGGATCTCCAAGGCACGCTGAGCCCGCGCGCCTGCAGCCACTGCAGCACGGGCAGAACGGCGCAGGTTCGCATCGTCGAAGTTAGCGAGGCGATTGGCGGTGGCCCTGACTTCGCGTCGCATCCGGCGCTCCTCCCACGCCAGCAACGCCTCATGAGCACCTAGCCGGGTCAGGAGGGCGCCGATTGCCTCACCATCACGGATCACGACGCGATCGACGCCACGCACTTCTTTGCCTTTGGCGCTGATGCCCAGACGACGCGCTGCGCCCACCATGGCAAGAGCAGCTTCGGGACCAGGGCAGCTCACCTCGAGCGCAGACGATCGGCCCGGTTCAGTGAGCGAACCATGGGCAAGGAACGCGCCCCGCCAGGCAGCGACAGCGTCACAGGTGGCGCCCGAAACGACCTGCGGCGGCAATCCACGAACGGGACGACCAGCACCGTCAATGAGGCCAGTCTGCTGCGCAAGGCGTTCGCCGTCTTTGGCAACTCGCACGATGTACTTGGTTTCCTTGCGGACACCGACATTCTGAGCGACTACGAGTTCGCTGTCGTGGCCATAGATTTCGGAGATATCGCGACGCAACCGACGAGCCGCGGCGCCAGTGTCGAGCTCAGCTTCGACCACGATCTTGCCCAGCACGATGTGCAAGCCACCTGCGAATCGCAAGATCGAAGCGACCTCGGCCTTGCGGCAACACGCCTTCGTGACCTGGATGTTCGCGAGCTCAGCCTTGACCTGTGCCGTCATCGCCATCTGCGCGCACTCTCCTGGAAATCGACAGCCGGATAGATGTGTCGGGCCACTCTATGCCCGCCGCATGACAGTGGCGAACGCAGCAGCCAAACGAGCCGGGTCATGCTGGTCTGAACCTGATTCTGCGGTCAGCTCGGCAACGTGAAGCGATGCACCCAGAGCCGCTGCTGCGCGCGCCAAATGTCCACCTTCGTCGACAACCGACGTGTCGGCGATGACCGTGTCCAGACCGAGCTCGGGGGCATGGGCCGACAGCACCTCTAGATGATCGACAGGGCTCAACCCCTCGGTTTCAGAGTCCGTGCCCGGCAAGTTGAGAACCAGGATGCGGCGCGCCGACGTCGTCAACAGCGCATCTCGCAACTGCGGCACCAACAGAGTGGGCATCACGCTGGTGAACCACGAACCAGGGCCAATCGTGACCCATTCAGCTGACGAAACTGCCTCAATGACTTCAGGAGCGGCGGGCGGGTCATGTGGCACCAAACGAACGCTGATGACTTGGCCATCAACCTCGGCGACCTGCACCTGCCCGCGAACAACGGCCAGCCGATCGGGCTGTTCGATCAAATGGACATCAGCCTCGATGTCGAGTGGAACGGCCGCCATTGGCAGAACGCGGCCTTGTGCCCCAAGGAGTTCGCCGACGAGATCGAGCCCGCGCACCTGATCTCCGAAGATATCCCAGATGGCGGCGATCAGCAGATTGCCCACCGCGTGGTTATCGAGCGGGCCCGAGGACCGGAATCGGTGCTGCAAGATGTCAGCCCATGTGCGGCCCCACTCATCGTCGCCACACAATGCAGCTAGGGCCATCCGCAAATCGCCAGGCGGAAGTCCACCAAGTTCTTCGCGGAGCCGGCCAGATGAGCCTCCGTTGTCAGCGACGGTGACTACTCCCGTCAACTGGGTGGTAATCCGGCGCAAGGCGCTCAGGCTGGCGGCGAGTCCGTGACCGCCTCCTAACGCCACAACACGCTGATCGCCCACGTCGCGCAAGTCCACTGGTTCTGGACGCGAGATCAATTGATCACTCCCTACCCAAGTCGCTAGTCATTATTCGCGCCCAAGGTCGCTAGTCATTATTCGCGCCCAAGGTCGCTAGTCATTATTCGCGCCCAAGGTCGCGGTGCACCACAAGTGTCTTCACGCCATTGGCACGCAACCGTTGGGCGAAGGCTTCAGCCATTGCCACACTGCGATGTCGGCCACCAGTACAGCCAAATCCCAGCGTCAGGAAGTGCTTGTCCTCGTGCAGAAAACCGTCGGTGAGCAGCGAAACGACTCCCTCGTAGCGTTCTAAGAATTCCATCGCACGTTCTTGCGCCAGAACGAAGTCACGCACGGGCGCGTCGAGGCCGCTTTGTGGCCGCAATTCGGGGACCCAGAACGGGTTAGGCAAAAATCGCAGATCAGCCACCATGTCGGCGTCAATGGGGATGCCGTACTTGAAACCAAATGTGACGATGGTGGCGCGCAATCCGTCAACTTCAGCGTCTTCGAACGCCGAGCGGACACGCTGGGTCAGCTGATGGGTATTGAGGTCCGACGTGTCGATCACGACATCAGCGCGACCTCGCAGGAGGCCGAGCAGAGCACGTTCGCGCTTGAGTCCGTCCATGAGCCTGCCTTCGACGCTCAACGGATGCGGCCGTCGGGCAGCCTCTTGGCGGCGTACCAAGACGGGATCTGAGGCTTCCAGGAACAGCGTCGTGGCGCGGTAGCCCTCGGGGCGAATTCGCTCCAGCGCGGGTGCCAAGTCTTCGAAAAATTCCCGTGACCGCGAGTCCACCACGACCGCGATGCGGTTGATTCCAGGCGAGGTGTCGAGCGTGTCGAGGAGTCCGTGCAGCAGTTGTGGGGGGAGGTTATCGACGACGTAGAAGTCCAACTTTTCGAGCGCCTTAGCGGCTGTCGTTCGGCCGGCGCCCGTCATGCCGGTAATCAGGACAAAGCGTTTCTGCTCACTCACGTTGATTCCTGCCCTTCTTCAACGAGTTCTCCCGTCGCCGTGTTCACAGTGATTGCGGGCGCGACATCGGCGAGCGCAGCCACGATGGATTGTGCCGTAGCCGGACCGATGCCGGGGACGATTGCGATCTCTTCTGCTGTCGCTGCCCGCAGTTTCTTAAGCGAACCGAACTGCTTCATCAACGCCTTGCGCCGAGTGGGCCCCAGCCCCGGAACCGGATCAAGGAGGCTATCGACCATGGATCGGCTGCGCCGCTGACGATGGTGGGTGATCGCGAACCGGTGCGCCTCATCGCGGACCCGTTGCAACAAGTACAGCCCCTCACTGGTGCGCGGCAAGATGACCGGATCTGGATCTTCAGGCAGCCAGACCTCTTCAAGTCGCTTGGCGAGTCCGCAGAGCGCGACGTCAGTGATGCCAAGTTGTTGCATCGCTTCGTGGGCGGCCGACACCTGCGGTGGTCCGCCGTCGACCACCACTAGCGCTGGCGCGTAGGCGAACTTCTTCGGCTTGCCTGTCTCTGGGTCAATGCCGGCTTCGTCGGCACCATCTTCACGCGCTTTGAGCAGGGCCGTAAACCTTCGAGTGATGACCTCGTGCATGGCCGCGACATCACTTTGGCCCTCGTGCCGCACGGTAAAGCGCCGGTACTCGGACTTACGGGGCAGGCCGTCCTCAAACACCACCATTGAGGCGACGATTTCGGTGCCCTGCAGATTGGAAATGTCGTAGCACTCGATGCGTAGTGGCGCAGTGGGCAGATCAAGCGCTTCCTGGAGTTCTTCGAGTGCGCGGCTTCGGCTAGTGAGATCGCCCGACCGCTGCAG
>JBEBVW010000136.1:0-7510 GCA_040392565.1 Aeromicrobium sp.
TTGATCGCATCGGGCATGAACGACTCCAAGAACCAAGAGGACTAACTGTCCGCCGGTGATTGAGAGAGCAGCTCAGCCGCCCTTCCCGGTGATCGAGGTGTGAGGCCGCCCGCGGCCGAACCTCGAGATCAACGTCCGACTGGATTCGGACGTCGATAGTCAGACGTCGCGGAGATCACACGGTCTAGACACCCGATGTTCAGGTTCTTCTCACCTGTCCACGTCATCGTGGAGGCATGAGCAGCACTGAACTGGCCAGCCGTCCGGGTCGCACATCGCGTGTCCGTGTCGACGTCATCGTCGGCATTGGCCTGCTCGCCGTCGCCACCACAGGCCACTTGGTGTGGGCCGCAGGCGAGTCCGTCCTCGTCGCGTTGGCCGGACGCTAACCACCCATCCCGCCAACGCGCGGTACTGTCGGAAGCATGAGCGATAGCAAGCCCACGCCCGAGGTGACCGCGCCCAGCACATCTGATGCCACCATCGGCCGTCTGTTTGCCGATGCCAGCCGTGACCTATCGGCGTTGGTCCGCTCTGAGATCGAGTTGGCCAAGGCCGAACTGAAGATCAGCGTCACCTCTGGCGGCCTCGGCACCGTGTTCTTGTTGATCGCGGCATTCCTTGGCTTGCTGCTGATCATCATGCTGTCGATCACCCTGGCGTATTTCCTAACCATGACCGGAATGCACGCCGCATGGGCTTTCCTGATCGTCAGCGGCCTGTACTTGCTGACCATCGTCGGGCTGTGCGTCGGCGCCTACTTCATGTTCCGACGCATTCGCGCACCTGAGAAGACCATCGCAACAGCCAAAGCAATCCCCGCGGCGCTCAAGCGTTCACACTGAGCACCGCGGGAATCGGCTAGTTGGCTGCGGCAAATGGTGCCGCAGCGCCGTACAACTTGTAGAGGGCGAACGGTCCGGCCTCGAACGTGCTGCAGCGCTCCTCAAATAGCTGGGCTGCTCGCGCGTCACTGAGGCCAGCGCCCCGCTCGCCGTTCTCGACCGGTCCGGTCGCGTAGGTCCGGATCCGCTGCACCATGCCGAGACGGTGATCGTCATCTGCCTTGCGCCACCAACTGCAGGTGAAGCTGCTCAGCCGTCCCTCGGTCGGCTTGGCGTTCGCCTTAGCAACAGAGTTGACCGGCTCTTTGGCCGAGGAGGTGCCTAGCAACGCCGACACGCGATCGAGGACCGACGGGAACGGAGAACACAGCCGCTGAGCGAGGCCAGCCTGACAGACCGACGCCAAGACACTGCGCTGGTTGTCGGCCATCGCGCCTTTACCTGCAGCGAACGCAGCTGCTGCTGCCGTCCCTGGTTTCGGTGGTGTCTTGGTCCAGTTGCAGATCGTCGTATTGCCGTTCGGGTAGCCGTTGACGGTGTAGCCGGCAAGACATGCGACCAACTCGGCCTCGTTGACGACGTGTCCCAGACCAATACTGAGTGCGGGCGAGGTGCCGCCCACGCAGCCAGGCAGATTTGCCGGGCTCGACGTGACCTTCTTGCCTGGCGCCGCCTTATTGGACCACCAGCAGTTCCCGGTGGTCAGCGGGAAGGAATCCCACCAGAAATCCGTGCCGTTGGGCTCGGCCTTGCCCGCCTTATTGACGCCCATCACGTTGCCATAGAAGTGATTGTCGAACGACGTCGAGATCCCAAGCAGGTTGCACCCGGGGACCGGCACATCACTGCCGACCGGGGGCGGTCCGCACACCGTTGCGTCGGGAACCGCGAAGAGCATCGCACCACGGCGCCAGTTGTCCCAGAACTTGTTGTTGCGCACGATGTTCTGATTGCCGCCGGCCAACCACAGTCCGGTGCCGACCGGAGCGGCGATGAATGGCTCGACGTCGCTGCCCGCCTGGAATGGGTTGAAGTTGTTGGAGTAGAAGTTGTTGCCTTCCACCACGTTGCCGTGCTGCGGGAACCCGGGGTGACCGGGTGCAGTGAACACGTCCGTGGTGTACCCCAGCGCGTTGTCGTAGAAATTGTTGTCGCGGATCAACGTGCCGTGGCTGTTGGTCCCGGAGAAGCCACCAGTGTTGTGGTGGCTGTCGCATTTCTGGATCGTCTGGCTGTAGCGGTACTCCGGGTAGAACGGCTTGTACCGGTTAGTCGTGGAGTCGGCGCCGGAGCCCGGGTACAGCCCCGAATCACCAGAGCCCGCAGCCTCGCAGTTCTGAATCAAGCCATGGTCGCCGACGAACGTCAGCACGCCATATCCACCGGCGAAGTACGTCTTGAACCGGTCCAGCATGTAGCCGTCGGTCTCCAGCACATAAATCGCATGCTCGCGCGCGTGGCGGATCGTCATATTGCGCAGTACAAAACCATCGGCGCGATCAACGAAGACGCCGACGTCCTTCTTGTGACCAGCTGCCGACGGTCCGCCATTGCCTGCCGCGGGGTCGCCAGCTTCGACGATGACATCGTCGGCGCCGACGCCAGAACCTTCGAGTTGCACATTGCAGCGGATGCATTCACCCACGCCGGGGATGCCGTGGCGTTCGGTCCGCGGCGGGCTCGGCACCGCCTCGGTGTCGGCGGCTCGGCCGATCACCGCGATCAGATTGGCGTCGTTAGGGCAGTGAATCTGGTAGTCGTGGCTCAACGCACCCGGGTCGCCACCATCAGTACTCGTCTCGTACTTATCGCACTTCGGGTCATACGTCGGCGCCTGCCGCGAGGTCGGTTCGGTATAGAGGCCAGGCATGACCACAACGCGGTCATTGTTGCTCGACGCGGTCACCGCCGGCTGGATCTGGTCGTATTTGCAACGGTCAAAGAGTTTCTTATTAACCTTCAACAGCGCGGTCGCCTCGGCCTCGGAGAACGCGGCCCGGTCAGTCGGCCGAATCAGGTAACCGCCGGCGCGCGCCTTCTTAATGGCAGCCCTCAGCCGTTCCATGGAATCGGGTTGGCAGACCACTCGTGTCTTGCCCGGGGGCGCAGCGTCGAGAGCAGTCGCCAAGCTGCGCGCCTTCGGGACCATGCCACCCGCACACGGACTTACCGCACAGTCTGGCTTCGGGTCCGGCCAGTACGACGGTCGTTCTACGTGGGCTGATGCGACGTTCGGCATGAGAACGACAAGGAACAGAGCGCAAATCCCTGCGATGAGTCCGGCCAGGCTGAAGCGACGCATGTCAACCACATTCCTTCACAGCTTCCCGATGGGAGGGACAACGATCCTGCTGTGAAGCGGCTACGCAGATCGTGTGAAGGAATTTTGAGCCGCGCTGGCGACCCAGCCGACGCCTGCGATGACGACACCGACGATCATGACCGCTAGGCCCCAACTGTCAAGCGATGCGACGGCTCGATCGGCAAGCAACTGCTGCACGGAGCGCGCCAAATCGCTGGGCGCTGCGCTGCGGTCCAGCAGATGCGGCACCACAGCATGCGAGACCACACGAACCACTACGGCAGCTACGACTGCGGCGACGCCAAGCCATGCCAAGCAATTCCAGCGTCGACGAGCAGCAATGACCGCAATGATCGCCGACCCCAAAGCCAGCGCAGCTAGCACCAAAGCGCGGTCGGGGGAACTGCGGATCTGATCGATCAAGGTGTGTTGTTCGCTGCCACCGACGGTCACCAACATCTGACCCGGCACATCGACACGGACCGGTAGTCGATCAGTGGCAGCGTCAACGACCGCCTGCGCAAGTGGCGCGACGTCGATGGCGAGACGGTTTGAGGCGTCCATATCCGCAGACAGATCGCGCGGGTCAGCGAAAACAGCACGATGCGACTGCCGTTGCGTCTCGGCCCAGGCATCCACAAAGCGGGGGCTTGCGGCGAGAGCGTCGGCCGCGGTCGTCAACGCTGTGCGCATTGGTTCGACGGTCACCGATGGCAACGCCGCGCGCGCCACAATCTCGTCGGCCGTGGCTGCCATCAGGTCATCGCGAAACTGGGCGTCCTGCACCATCGACTCAGAGAGCGAAACGTAGCCATCCTCCGACGCGATGTGCGTTGCGACCCAACTCACGGGCAGCAGAACAGCGACGGCGATGGCCGCCAGCGCGCCGAATATGAATGCCGTCAGACCGCGCATCAGGCGCACTCGCCGGTCGAGACTGAAGCGGTGGCGGCGATGCCCTTGCGGGCGTTGGCTGCAACCTGTTCTGCAGTCAGCGCATATCCGGTCGAGCGATCTGAGATCGAAGCAGCGAAGATCACGCCAAGAACATCGCCGTCTGGCGACACCAGCGGACCGCCAGAGTTACCGGATCGCACCAGGCTGCGCACCGAGAAGGTGTCGCGCTCAACTCGACCACGATCGTAAATATCGGGGCTGCGCAGATCGATCCGCTCACGGATGCGGGCCGCCCGGGCGTCGTACGGACCGTTCTCGGGATAGCCCAGGACAACAGCTGAATCGCCCTGCTTACCCGAGGTGTCGAAGTCGAGGGTTGGCAGCGAGACATCGGTCGCCAAAACCGCGACGTCGAGTGCCGGATCGAACAGCACGACGCGCACCGGAACGCTTCGACCGTCCACTTCGATAGTGGGCTCACCGACGCCAGCGACTACGTGGGCATTCGTCATGATGCGCCCCGGTGAATAGGCGAATCCGGTACCTTCGATGCCTCGATTGCATCGGGCCTGCCCCAAAATCTTGACGACGCTGCGGCGAGCATCGACTACGCCTTTGGCCTGCAAGGTCGATTCGTCAGGCGGACCGATCTCGGTGATTTCTTCGCTCTCGAACGGGTCGATATAGCGAGGAAACAGATTAGAGTCGAGCACCTTGTTGAAGGCCCGCAGCGCCGAGGTGGCCTGCCCCGGCATGACGCTGTTGACGCCCTGCAAGATCGCCGAATCACGAGACGCTTGAGCGACGTACGGAATGGACGTACCGCTCACCGAATAGCCAAGCGCCCAGCCGGCACACAACACCGCGACGATGCTCAACGCACTGCCACCGATGGCGTCGAGCCACCGCAGCGGGCTCTCTTTCACTCCTGATCGCAGCTCTGTTCCGATGAACGTGCCGAGGGCTTGCCCGATTGCCGCGCCAGCAACGACCAGGCCTAACGCAAGCAGAGATGTGCTCAGATCACGATCGCCTTCGCCGATCATCCGGGGCACGACGACGACCATGAGTAGGCCACCGATGAGCAGGCCAATCGTGGCCGTCAGGTTGACGACAAAGCCCTGCACATAGCCGCTGATGGCATACGCCAAGATCACGACCAGTAGCACCAGGTCGAGTGAGTTGATCGACCCGAGGGTCTCACTCACTGCCAGGCCTCCGGTGGCAGCTCACGATGGTCAGACTCATCCCAGGCTTGCTCCCAGCCGACAGCCTCGAACAGTCGCGAGATGACACCCGCGGTGAAGCCCCACAACGGCACTTCGAGTCCCACATCGAACGCAGGGCCGATCCAGCCCGACGGATGCGTCACGCTGAACCGACGTGCCGGATCAACCAGTTGGGCGATGGGTTGGTGCAGAACTTCATGCACCTCGAAGTCGCTAGTTGACTGCAAGCCGATCGGATCTGTCCAGTAGCCCAGAACCGGCGTGACGGCGAAGTTGCTCGGCGGCAGCCACAAGGTCGGCAATTCCCCGAAGACCTCAACGGCCGAGCGATCTAAGCCCACTTCTTCTTCGGCCTCGCGCAGCGCGGTGTCAGCTGGACCGGCATCTTCGGGATCAGACCCACCGCCGGGGAAGGAAATCTGACCCGCGTGGTGCCGCATCTTCGAGCCACGGCGAGTCAGCAACAGTTCGGGCCCGAGAGTGCCTTCAGAGAACAAAACGAGCACGGCAGCGGGGCGCGCATTAGCGGGCGGTGCAGGAACGCGAGTCAACGCACTGACCGTGAGATCACCGATCCGCTCGGCGACTGGGTGCAGCCAGTCCGGCAGAAGATCGTTGGTCACCTGTCCATTGTGACCGGCCGCTCCCACCGATCAGGCCGGGCCCTGTGTTGTGACCAACGATTCGGCCACCTCAGGATCGGTGGGGCCAAGGCCAAATGACGGGCACCAGTGGGCCACGGGACATGCGCCGCATGCTGGTTTCTTGGCGTGGCAGCGTCGTCGACCATGCCAAATGATGCGGTGACTGAGCATGGTCCAGTCCTTACGCTCAAAAAGCAGACCGACGGCGTGTTCTGCCTTCACCGGGTCTTTGGCGATCGCCGGCTCGACCCAGCCAAACCGCTCAATCAAGCGCGCGAAGTGGGTGTCCACCGTGATCCCGGGAACGTCAAATGCGTTGCCCAAGACCACGTTGGCGGTCTTGCGTCCCACGCCCGGCAATGTGACCAGGTCTTTGAGTCGGCCCGGCACCTGGCCGTCGTACTTCTCCACCAAGGCCGCAGACAGTTTCAACAGGCTGTCGGTCTTGGCGCGAAAGAAGCCGGTCGGCCGGATTATTTCCTCAATCACCGTGCGTTCGGCGCCTGCCATGGCGGCAGCGTCGGGGAAGGCGGCGAACAGGGCGGGGGTGATCGCGTTGACTCGGCGATCTGTGGTTTGCGCCGACAGCACCGTCGCGACGAGCAGTTCAAATGGATCGGTGAAGTCGAGCTCGCAGCCAGCGTCGGGATAGGTCTGGGCCAACACCCGGTGCATCTTGCGCGCCCGGCGAATCAGTGAAGTCTCAGGCCGTGGTGGCTCTGCTGCAGGCACACCGTCACGATACGTGCAGATTCGACTAAAAACATGGCGGGGCATAGTCGCCCACGGCCCCCACATGTGACAAGATCAGGGAGGTTGTGAGATGCACAACAGGAGATTGAAGGACGCCACGTGAGCGACGAGGTTCTGCGACAGGCCCCCCTGTTCGCCGGTTTAGATGACGACGCGGCCACGGCGTTGGCCAATTCGATGTCAAACCAGAGCCTGCGGCGTGGCGAGGTGCTGTTCAACGAAGGTGACTCCGGCGATCGCTTGTTCGTCGTCATTGACGGCAAGATCAAGCTAGGCCGCACCTCACCTGACGGACGCGAGAATCTGTTGGCCATCTTGGGCCCGGGTCAGATGTTCGGCGAACTGTCGTTCTTCGACCCCGGACCGCGTTCGGCCACCGCCACCGCGGTGACTGACGTTGATCTTCGCGTCCTGGGCCACGAGGCGCTCCAGCCGATTTTGGCTGAGCACTCCGGTGTCGCTCAGGCGCTGCTTCACCAGTTGGCCGGCCGGCTGCGCCGCACCAACGAAGTCGTCGGCGATCTGGTGTTTTCCGATGTTCCTGGCCGCGTCGCCAAGGCGCTGCTCGATCTCGCCTCCCGCTTCGGCCGTCGCGCCGATGACGGCGTACACGTCAACCACGACCTCACTCAAGAAGAGCTGGCCCAGTTGGTTGGCGCCTCCCGCGAGACGGTCAACAAGGCACTCGCCGATTTCGCTTCGCGCGGCTGGCTGCGCCTCGAGCCCCGCTCGGTCGTCATCCTCGACCTCGAGCGCCTCCAGCGCCGCTCTCGCTAACTGAACCTCATGAACACCATGAGGTCATGGTGTTCATGCACTCCTCATGGCATACACACCATG
>JBEBVW010000137.1:0-7428 GCA_040392565.1 Aeromicrobium sp.
TGGTGTCGCACCTGGGCCCGGAGATGGTGCGCATTCAGGCGCAGACCTTCGGTCGGCTAGTCCGAGGCCAGATTCGTGAAACCGTCGGCCCGGCTGATGGTGATGATCGGCTTGCGCACTACCTCGACGTCGTTGCCGATAAGACGGGTTCGCTGATCGCCACATCAGCGCGCTTCGGAGCCAAGATGAGTGGCGCTTCGGCAGAGGTTGAGACCGCGCTGACCGAATTCGGTGAACGCATCGGCGCAGCCTTCCAGTTGGCCGACGACATCATCGACATCGCCAGCGAGACCGACGAATCTGGCAAGACGCCCGGCACTGATTTGCGCGAAGGCGTGCCGACTCTGCCCACGCTGATCGCTCAGAAGTCGACCGATCCGGCCGATGCGCGTCTACTCGATCTGCTGTCGCGCCCACTGGGTGATAACGATGACGAGGTCGCCGAAGCGTTAGCGCTGCTGCGCGCCCACTCGTCGCTGGATGAGGCCCGCGCCTACGTCCAGGCCGAAGCCGACGCCGCTCGCGCAGTCCTTTCTGCCCTCCCCGACACCCCGGCCCGTGCCGCCCTTTCTGACGTCTGCGACGTCGTCGTCACCCGACTCGGTTAATTTCCCCGCGATTTGTGACGAAATCGGTCACCCATCGAACGGAAAGTGACCGACTACGTCACAAATTGCGGGGGATTGCGACGACTTGCGCGGCGGTTGCGTAGGCCGTCGGTGGTGAAGACGACGAGGGCGAGCCAGACGAGGATGAAGCCGATCCAGCGGGCGGTCGTCATTGACTCGTCGAAAACGGTCAGGCCGAGGATGAACTGGATGAACGGGCCGAGATACTGCAGTAGGCCGATCGTGGTGAGCGACAGGCGGGTGGCGGCGGCACTGAACAGCAGTAGCGGGATGGCTGTGACGACGCCAGTACCGATGAGCAGTGCGGCGTTACCTGGCCCCTCGTGGCCGAACGCCAGGTCGTTGGTCGTCTGCAGGTAGATCAGGTAGCCGATGGCAACGGGAGTCAGGATCGCTGTTTCCATCCCCAAGCCGTCGAACGCGCCGAGGTTGGCCTTCTTCTTGAGGAACCCATAGGCCGCAAATGAGCCAGCCACCGCCAACGCCACCCACGGCAGTCGGCCGTAGTCGAGGGTCAGCACCACAACGGCTGACGCGCCGACAGCTACCGCGAACCATTGCATGGGTCGCAGCGTCTCCTTGAGCACGAAGACGCCGAGCAGCACAGTGACCAGCGGGTTGATGAAGTAGCCGAGCGAGGTTTCGACGACGTGATCGTGGGTGACGCCGTAGATGAAGACGCCCCAGTTGATTGCGATCACGGTGGATGCGGCGGCAAGGATTAGCATCATTCGACGATCCCGGGCGATGGCCAGAAAGCGGCCCCAGCCACGCATCAAGGTGATGCCGACGAGCACGAACACCATCGACCAAACGAACCGGTGGGCCAAGACTTCGAGTGAAGAGGCTGGGTCGAGAAGCGGCCAATAGAGCGGGAAGAATCCCCAGCAAAGGTAGGCAGCAACGCCGAAGCCGATGCCGGTTTGCGAGTCGCTGCGCTGGGTGGGGGACTCGCTCACTGGATGATCGTACGCCTGAACCGGGTCCGTTACGGTTCGTGGCATGGCGCTTGCTCAGGCGGACCGATTCGAGGCGTACGACACGTCGCATGTGACCGTTCTTGCGGTCTTCGCAGTGGGAGCAGTGGGAGTCGTCTGGTTGGGCGGACGTATCCGGGAAAGCAGTGCTGAACAGATCGTTCGCAGATCATTCGCCATCGCTGTCCTCGGTGTCACGGTGCCGCTTCAGGTCTTGCAACTGCTGCCCGAAGAGTGGAATCCGAACACATCCTTACCGTTCCAACTCTGCGACTTGGCGTGGATGTTTGCTGTACATGCGTTGTGGACGAGAAACCGCGTGAGTGCGACCGTGACGTGGCTGTGGGGCATCACGCTCACAACGCAGGGCATGGTGACGCCGGACCTCGCATCGGCATTCCCCGAGCCGAGGTTCCTGATGTTCTGGGGCATGCATGTACTGATCGTGTGGTCCGCCCTGCTGCTGGTGCCGGGGCTGCGAATTCTGCCGACCTGGCACACATACCGACTGACCGTGGCGATCACCCTCGCGTGGGCCGTCAGCGTCTTCACCTACAACGTGATCGCCGGATCGAACTACGGCTATCTCAATAAGCTGCCCCACAACGCCTCGCTCCTTGACTACCTCGGTCCGTGGCCCACCTACGTAGTCTTTGAAATCGCGATCGTCGCTGCAGTTTGGGCATTGCTGACATGGCCGTGGACGCGGCTGCGTCAAAGCGGGGAATCTGCGACGTAGTCTCAGAACATGGGTGCATCGATCACCGTCGAGGGGCTGGAAATGACCTACGGGTCGCTCCGCGCTGTCGACGGAGTCAGTTTCAGCGTCAACCCCGGCGAGTTCTTCGGACTGCTCGGCCCCAACGGCGCGGGCAAGACCACCACGTTGGAAACCATTGAAGGTCTGCGAAAACCCGACGCCGGGAAGGTGGAGATCGATGGCTTTGACCCATGGCGGCGCCAGCCAGAACTGCAGCGACGGATCGGGGTGCAGCTCCAGTCCTCCTCGTTCTTTGAGCGACTCACGGCCCGCGAACAACTCGTGACGTTCGCAGCCCTGTACGGCATTGGCCCATCGCGCGCGGATGCCTTGTTGGAGCAAGTGGGATTGGTCGATAAGGCTGGTGCGCCTGTCGAAGATCTGTCGGGCGGGCAAAAGCAGCGATTGTCGATTGCGTGTGCGTTGGTGCACGATCCCGAGGTGCTGTTCCTTGACGAGCCGACCGCTGCGCTCGATCCGCAGTCGCGCCGCAATCTGTGGGACTTCCTGCAGGGACTCAATGCGACTGGCCGCACCGTCGTGCTGACTACTCATTACATGGAAGAAGCCGAGACGCTCTGCGACCGGGTTGCCATCATCGACCACGGCCGCATCCTCGAACTCGACACTCCCGACGCCCTGATTCGCAGCCTCGATGTGCCCACGCGCGTCGGTCTGGAACCCAACGCGATCGATCAGACGACCGCGCAAGCGCTGCCTGGCGTGCTCGACGTCAAACTCACCACCGGGTCGCTGACCATCGAGACGCGCGAACCCGGCCCTCTTCTTGCCGAGTTGGCGGCCCGGGACGCTCTGGCGGGGCTGACGGTTTCCAAAGGCACGCTCGAGGATGTCTTCCTCAGCCGCACCGGACGGGAGTATCGGGCATGAGCGCCACCACGCGCGCACGTTCGCCGTTGATGTCCTTGATGGTCGCGATGGCCAAGGGATTCCTGCGCGACAAGATGACGCTGTTCTGGGCAGTTGCCTTCCCCTTGATGTTCCTCGTTCTCTTCGGCGGAATCTTCACTGACAGTGGTGCACCCAAACTCGATGTGGTGCAGGTGGGCACAGTGGCTGTTCTCGATGACCTACCTGCTCCTGCGCGCGCCACGTTAAGTGATGGCTTTGAACTTGAAAGGGCCAAGAGCCTCGACGCCGCGCTGGCCAAGCTCAAGGACGGCGACATTGACGGCGTGGTCACCCAGACCGGTGACGACGTCACGATCCACTTCTCGGCAGCGGACCAAGTCAAGGCCGCGCAGGTGCAGGGCTGGTTCCAAGGCGTTGTGCAGGTGGCAAATCAGGCGGAGGCTGGAGTTCAGCCGAAGTATCAGCTGACCACCGCGCAGGTAGAGGACGACTCGCTGAAGTCGATCCAGTACGTCACGCCGAGCCTGCTTGGGTGGGCTGTCGCGATGAGCGCGGCCTTCGGTGCGGCTTTGAACTTGGTGTCGTGGCGAGTGAACGGCTTGCTGCGTCGGTTGCGGCTTGCGCCCATTCGGACGTCTTCAGTTGTTATGGCGCGGATCGGGGTCAGCCTGGTGGTGGCGCTGGTTCAAGCGGCCATCTTTATCGGTCTGGCTACGGCGCTATTTGGACTGAAACTGACTGGCTGGTGGCCGTTGGTCATTCCGTTACTCGCCGCCGGCACATTGGCGTTCTTGTCGATCGGCATGTTGGGCGGCGCGGTGTCCAAGACCGAAGAAGGCGCCATCGGGTTGGCCAACTTCGTGGTGCTGCCCATGGCGTTCTTGTCCGGCTCGTTCTTCCCGCTTGATGGCGCACCGGGTTGGCTCCGCGCGATCAGCAACTGCCTGCCACTCAAACACCTCAATGACGGAATGCTCGACGTGATGGTGCGAGGCCAAGGCCCGTCGGCCATCGTGCTGCCGATGGTGATTTTGTTGGCGTTTGCTGTCGTATTGGGCACGGTTGCCGCCAAACTGTTCCGATGGGATCGATGAACCCCGCAGCTGAGATCGAGATTGCGGCACCACTGGAAGCCATTTGGCAGGTCATGCTCGACACCGACTCGTACGGAGAATGGAATTCATTCGTCTCCCGTGCTGAGTTGGCCAAGCCAGAAGTCGGCCAGCCCATCGTGCTGCACGCGGTGTGGGCCGACGGCTCGACGAGTCGTTCGAATGAACAGATCTCAGCGTTAGAGCATCCCCATCAGGACGCCGACGGGAGCACAACTGCGGTCATGTCCTACGTCTACCGCGGGCTGCCGTCCAAGCTCGGACTCGTGCGCAGCACCCGGCATCAGCGCCTCACCCAGCGTGCAGGCGAAACCACTACGACCTACTCCACGGTGCTCCATCTGAGTGGCCCGATGGCCAAGTTTGCTGGCCCCGGGCGCATCGCCGACGGCCTGCGCCGCCACGCCGAAAGCCTCAAGCAACGTGCCGAAACCAAAGGCGCATCGGCTTAGTGGTCTGAACTTCCAGGTGTCATCCGGTCAATAATCGCCAGGCCGATCGCTGAAGCAATGAACGCCATGTGAATGATCGTCTGCCACATCAACGTGTCATTCGACAGGTTGTGCGCGTTGATGAACGACTTCAGCAGGTGGATCGACGAGATGCCGATGATGGACATGGCCAGTTTGACCTTCAGCACGTTCGGGTTGACGTGACTGAGCCATTCGGGCTTGTCGGGGTGATTGTCCATCCGGATGCGCGATACGAATGTCTCGTAACCGCCGATGATGACCATGATCAGTAGATTGGCGATCATCACGACGTCGACCAGCCCGAGGACGATCAGCATGATCTTCTCTTCGGTCAAATGACCAAAGTCGGTGATGAGGTGGATCAGTTCTTTCCAGAACAGAACAACATAGACCGCTTGGGCCAAGATGAGCCCGAGATAGAGCGGGGCCTGGAGCCATCGGCTGATAAAGATCGTCGAGCCGACGAGCGATGCGAGTCGTCGTTCGTGCACGGCAGTGGGGTCACTCAAGAGCGGTCCATTTCGCTGGGTTCAGATGTGCTGCCGAAACGATAGCGAGCAGTTCGCAATCAGCGCGAGAGGTGGCGGGCGATGACGAGACGCTGGATCTGATTGGTGCCTTCGAAGATCTGCATCACCTTGGTTTCACGCATGAAGCGTTCGACCGGGAAGTCTTTGGTGTAGCCGGCGCCGCCGAGCACCTGGACGGCGTCGGTGGTGACCTTCATGGCGTTGTCTGTGCAGATGAGCTTGGCAATAGAAGCTTCGCGCCCGAACGAGCGACCGGCATCCTTCAGCCGTGCGGCGTGAAGGTAAGTAGCGCGGGCCGAACCGATCGCGGCAGCCATATCGGCCAGTACGAAACCTAGGCCTTGGTGGTCGATGATCTTCTTGCCGAAAGTCTCGCGCTCCTTCGCATAGGCGACAGCAGCGTCGAGTGCTGCTTGGGCGACACCGGTTGCCACAGCTGCGATGCCGAGGCGTCCTGCGTCCAAGCCAGCCAACGCGATCGGCAACCCTTGGCCCTCGGCTCCGAGGCGACGCTCCACCGGGATGCGCACGTTGTCGAGCAGCATCGTGGCCGTGGTGGATCCCATCAGGCCCATCTTCTTTTCCGGCGCGTCAGCGCTGAGACCGTCGACGTCGGCGGGAATCAAGAAGCACGAAATTCCCTTCGATCCCTCGCCGGTGCGAGCCATGACCTTGTAGAAGTCGGCTTGGCCGCCGTGCGTGGTCCAGGCCTTCGCGCCGTTGAGAACGTAGTGGTCTCCGTCGAGGCGTGCGGTGGTGCGCATTGCGGCTGGATCGGACCCTGCGTGGGCTTCGGACAGGCAGTAGGCCCCGAGTGTTTCGCCGCTGAGCATGTCGGGGAGCCACGCCTGCTTCTGCTCTGGTGTTCCCGCAGTGAATAGACCAAAGCAGCTCAGCGCATGCACGCTGGTGCCGACGCCCATGGCGGCCCATCCGGACGCAATCTCTTCTACGACCTGCAGGTAGACCTCGTACGGCTGGCCACCCCCGCCAAACTCTTCTGGGTACGGCAGCGACAACAGCCCGGAACGACCCAGCGTGCGGAACACATCGCGCGGGAACTTGCCCGCAGCGTCGTCGGCGTCGACTCGCGGCGCAATCTCCTTGGCCACGATGTCGCGGGTCAGATCAATCAGATCAATCGACTCGTCAGTCGGCATCAAACGCTCAGCGGGCATCAGTTTGCGCCTCGTTTTCGTGTAGCAAGCTCATTTCGGATCAGGTCTACGGTCGACGGTAAGTCGTGCGCGATGGTGGCGCGAAGTCGGGTGGCATTGATCGTGCCGTAGCCGTGCGCCATGCGATGCCGGAGACCGCGCATGTCGGGCCAGGAGTCGCGAAAGAGGTTGTCGGCGAACTCGTTGGGGAGACGGACGAGTGCTTCAAGGCCCGCAAAGAGCCGCATGGCGATGGCGTCGGCGACCATCTGAGGATCGGTGATTTCGCGGACTGCGTAGGCCGCCGCAGCGTCGAAGTGCAGGAGTGCTTCCTTCAGCAATTCCTCGACGCTTCGTGTCATAGCGGTACAGCTTCCCCCATGGCTCGGTCCGTGAATTCAGGCCGTAAATCGTCGGTCGGGACGATGTCAACAGGTATACCGAGGGCCTCGGACACTTGACGTTCGGCACGAGTGAGGGCCATCAAGCCGCGATCTGGCGGCAGGTCAATCAGCAGGTCGATGTCGGAGTCGGAGGTGTCGTGACCGGTTGCAACCGAGCCAAAAACGCGGACGTTGCTGCCGCCGATTCCAGCGACGATGGCGAGGACTTTCGACCGGTTCTTGCGGAGCATGCGCGCATGCGGCGTAGTTCCGTGGAAGCGGAGGAGACGTGAGACCTCGGGTTGGCTGCGCCCGATGGCCAACGCAATCTGCTGTTGCGTCATACCGTTTCGATGCGCCTCACGGACTGCGGTGACGAGCTCGCGCCGAGCTTCCTCAATGCTTTGATCGCATCGCCGCGCAACATCTGTCAGCGTCGACATGCCTCGACTATAGCAAGTGTTATACGACTCAGCGGTAGTTGACGAACTGGACGGCGAAGTCCAGATCGGCGCCCTTGACCAGCGCGATGAC
>JBEBVW010000138.1:0-7244 GCA_040392565.1 Aeromicrobium sp.
AGGCGTCGTCGGCGTGCCAGGACTGGGACACACGGAACAGGCGGGGCGGCGGCACAAGCGCTAGGTTGGTGCGCGGATCGAACGGCAGGCCATGCTGTTCGAGCGAGCGCTTGAACCCCTCGGTACGCAGCCGGATCGTGGAAAAGCGGACATCTTCGTCGATGAGCACCACGTCTCGGGCACCCAGCGCCAGCACGGCGTCGGTCGCCAGGCGGATGCCTGCCTCGTTGTCGGTCGAGAAGAAATCGACGTCCAGCTCCGGTAACTCGCGGCTGACGAGGACGAGCGGGATCCCGGCCTTGATGAGAGGGGTCCAGGCGGTTGAACGCTCCTGCACCGGTGCAGCGATGAGGCCATCGAGGCCAGAACGGATCGCCCGATCGATGGCTTCGCGTTCGCGGTCCGCGGATTCGTAGGAGAGCAGCAGGAGAACGGTAAAACCGGCCTCCTTGGCTTGATATTCGACCTCGCTAACAAGATCGGAAAAGAACGGATTGGAGATGTTGGGCAGGATGACGCCAATGGTCTTGCGAGACCCCAGTACCAGCGACCGGGCGTGGACATTGGGCATGTAGCCCAGCCGCTCCGCTTCAGCCTTGATCAGCGCACGCGTGACAGGACTGACGCCGGGGCGATCATTGAGCGCACGCGACACGGTGTTGGCGGTCAGCCCAACGACATTCGCAAGATCCTGAAGGGTAGGCGGACGCCGTCCGTTCGATCCATCGGCCAAGTCGGGACTCTCCATTCATGCGCCATGCCGCACTTTTCGCGCGACCATCCGCTCATATGCACGTCCTTCCTATACCAACATTATCGCTAACGTAAATACATGCATTTCACCACAAAATTGGTCGGTCTCAATCGAGAACATGAAACTAAAATCCTTGTTTTAAGCAGAATGTAACGGGGATTGACCACAAATCGCTCGTATGGCAGTGCTCATTAGCGATATTGAAAAGCGACAACCGAAGTGGCGATTCCCGGATCGCCAACCGAGGGAGGGGTAGGAAAATTGTTGGGGTATATTGTCCGACGCCTGCTGCTGGCGCTGTTCGTGCTGTGGGGCGTGGCGACGGTAGTCTTCGTCATCGTTCGCATGGTGCCCGCCGATCCTGCGCTACTGATCGCGGGGCAGACGGCGACGGCTGAGCAGGTGGCTCAATTGCGCGCGCAGATGGGTCTGGATCAGCCGTGGATCGTCCAGTATCTGGAGTATCTCCAAAAGGCCCTGGCCGGGGATTTCGGCTATTCCTACACGCACAGCGTTCCGGCCCTGCAACTCATCGGGCAGGTTCTGCCCAATACGGCGTTGCTGGCCCTGTTGGCCTGTGCGGTGGCCATCGTGGTGAGCATTCCGCTCGGCGTCTGGGCGGCCTTACGCGTCAATCGCCTGGGCGACCGCGTCATCACCACCGTGTCGCTGATTATCCAGGCATTACCCGGCTTCTGGATCGGCGTGGTGATGCTGCTGGTGTTCTCGCGCATGCTCAAATGGCTGCCGAGCGCCGGCCTTGTGGGCCCACAAAGCCTGATCCTGCCGACTTTGGTCCTGGCGCTGCCGTTCATTGCCATCCTGACCCGCCTGACGCGCAGTGGCCTCATCGAGGTCAATAGCGAGGGCTACATCAATACGGCGCGCGCCAAAGGCCTGAGAGAAGTGACGGTGGTGTTTCCACATGCCATGCGCAACGCGCTGATCCCGATCGTGACGGTCGTGGGCCTGCAGTTCGGCACGCTGCTGGGCGGTGCCGTCGTGACCGAAACGGTCTTTTCCTACCCGGGCATCGGAAAGCTGCTCGTCTCCTCCATACAGCTGCGCGACTACAACGTGCTGCAGGCCTGCGTGGTGGTGATCGCGGCCGCCTTCGTGATCGTCAATCTGCTGGTTGACCTTCTCTATGCCTTTATCGATCCGCGCGTGAGGCTGTCGAAGTGAGCTCCGTTCCAACTGCCATCGAAGCCGCAAAGCCGTCTCTGCCTCGCGCTCGGATGAGACTCAGCTGGCGCATTCTGGGGCCGCTGCTGGTGATCGGCGTGCTCGCTCTTGGCGCGACTTTCGTGCCGATGCTTTACGGCTACGACCCGCTCCATACGGACCTGCTGATGCGCCTCAAGCCGCCCGGCACGATCGCCCCGAATGGGATGATGGCGGTATTTGGCACCGACGAAGTCGGCTCCGACCTCTTCGCCGAAATGATGGCGGGCACGCGCGTGTCGCTCATCGTGGGGGTCTGCACCCTCGTTCTCGCCGGCGGCATCGGCAGTCTGCTGGGACTTCTCGCGGGCTATTACGGCGATTGGTTCGATACGGCGCTCATGCGCATCGCGGACATCCAACTGGCGTTCCCCTCGATCCTGCTGGCGATCCTCCTCGTCTCCGTGCTCGGGCAGGGCATTCTCAACGTCATCATCGTGCTCTCGATTGCCAACTGGGTGATTTTCGCCCGCGTTGTTCGCAGCCAGGTGCTGACTTTGAAGAACCGCGAATATGTGCAGGCCGCCCGGACGCTCGGCGCGGGTGATCTGCACATCATCTTCCGCACCATCTTGCCCGGGTGCATCGCACCCATGCTGGTGATTGCCAGCGTCGAGTTTGGTTACGTGGTGCTGGCTGAAGCCTCGCTCTCATTTCTGGGTGTCGGCGCGCCGTTCGGCACGCCGAGCCTGGGCAGCACGATCGCGACCGGGACGCAGTATCTGGCGACGGCATGGTGGATCTCGACCATTCCGGGCCTGCTGCTGCTGGTCCTCGTCTTGGCGACCGGCGTTCTCGGCGACGCGCTGCGCGATCACTTCGATCCGTCCTTGCGGAGCGCGCGATGAACCAGATCCGCGTTTCAGAGAAAGGCTCTGTCGCCATGGGTGCGCCTTTGCTCTCGGTCCAAAACCTGCAGGTCGAGTTCCGCACTGCGGCTGGCGTTGCCCGAGCGCTGGATGGCGTCAGCTTTGACGTGAGAGCCGGGGAAACCTTGGCCGTTCTGGGCGAGTCCGGCTCGGGCAAGTCCGTGACGGCTCAGGCGATCATGGCGCTGCTGCCGCGTGCCATCGGGTCCATCGTCGGAGGCTCGATCCTCTATCATGGCATCGATCTGGCTCAGCGCCCGATCCATGAGGTGCGCAAGCTGTGCGCGACCGATATCGCCATGGTCTTCCAGGACCCGCTGAGCTCGCTCAACCCGGTGTTCCGCATCGGCTATCAGCTGGCCGAGCCGTTCCGTCGCCGATTGGGCATGGGCAAGAAGCAGGCTTGGGCGAAGGCACTCGAACTTCTCAAGCGCGTCGGCATTCCGGATGCGGAAACCCGTATCAGCGACTTTCCGCACCAATTCTCGGGCGGCCAGCGCCAGCGCATCATGATCGCCATGGCGATCGCGCTCGAGCCGAAGCTGCTCATCGCCGACGAACCGACGACGGCGCTCGACGCGACCGTCCAAAAGCAGATCATGACCCTGCTGGCGGATCTTCAGGCCGAAACCGGCATGGCGATGATCCTGATCAGCCACGATCTGGGCGTTGTCGCGCAAGTGGCTGAGCGGGTCGCCATCATGTATGCCGGGCGCATCGTGGAAAGTGGCCCGATCCGGGACACCTATGACTATCCCGCACACCCCTATACGCGTGGCTTGCTCGACTCCATTCCCAACGCAGCCGGGATGGGTCGGCAACTGACCCCGATCACGGGATCTCCGCCCAACCTTCTGTCCCTGCCCAAGGGCTGCGCGTTCAATCCGCGTTGCCCGTCGGTGAACGATCTGTGCCGTGCGCAGGTGCCGTCGCTGCGGCAGCCCGAAGGTTGGGCCGCTAGCCACTCGGCTGCGTGTCACCGCACCGGAGAGGTGCTTGCTCATGCGTGACGCCGGACCCGTCCTGGAGCCGCTGCTGAGCGTTTCCAACCTCAAGGTCGCCTATCCGATCCGCTCATCGGTGCTGCGTCGGGTCGTCGCTGAAAAGATCGCAGTGCGGGACGTGACCTTCACGGTCGCGCCGGGCGAGACCGTCGGTCTCGTCGGCGAGTCCGGCTCGGGCAAGTCGACCGTGGCGCGCAGCGTTATTGGACTGATCAAGCCGGACGGCGGGACCATCGAATTTGATGGGCACGACATCACCCGCTATTCGCCACGCCAGCTCAAGGCCGTGCGGCGGCAGATGCAGATGGTATTCCAGGACCCTTTCGCTTCGCTCAACCCACGGCTGACCGTGCGTGATCTCGTCGCTGAGGCGTGGCGCGTGCATCCGGACGTCGTGCCGAAAGGCGATTGGACCGCCGCCGCCAGAGACTTGATGGCGCGGGTCGGCCTCAACCCCGACTATTCCGACCGCTATGCCCATCAGTTCTCCGGTGGGCAGCGCCAGCGCATCGGCATCGCCCGGGCTCTCGCCCTCAGGCCGAAACTGATCATCTGCGACGAAGCCGTTTCAGCGCTGGATGTCTCCGTTCAGGCGCAGGTGCTGAACCTTCTGCAGGACCTCCAGCACGAGTTGGGCCTGGCCTACCTTTTCATTTCTCACGACCTCTCCGTCATCGAGCACCTGTGCGATCGCGTGCTGGTGCTCCACCACGGCGCGGTCGTGGAGGAAGGCGCCGTTCGCGACATCTTCGATCACCCCCAGCACGACTACACCAGGTCGCTTCTGTCCGCGGTTCCGGTCGTCCGCCCCTGGGCGGTGCCTGAACGAGCCGAGCTCCTTGTTTGATCGTGTTTTCATCATGCGAACCGGTACCCGCTTCGCACGAAAATGCTCTCACCAAGACCCTGGAGGCATCCCCCAGGGCACATCACAACGAACCACCAACGTCACCGGGAGGAACCAAGTGACATCTACGATCAATCATTGGGGGCGGCGGGCCGTCACCGCAGCCATTGTGGCGCTTAGCCTGAACGGCGTGAGCCCTTCCAGCGTGTTCGCTGCGGGGAGCCCGCTGCCGGACGAGCAGCAGATCCTGATGTTCGTACCGAACTACGGCGTGCCCTCGCTCGACTCTGCGATGGTGCCGCTGGAGCAGGGTACCAACCAGATCATGCTGAACGTACTGCAGTCGCTAGTGACTCTGGACGCGAACTCCATCCCGCAGCCGCTGCTTGCGACGTCGTGGGAATGGATCAGCCCGACCCAGTTGCGGTTCAAGCTGCGTGAAGGCGTAACCTTCAGTGATGGCAAGCCCTTCACTGCCGTCGACGTCGTTGGCAGTTTCGACCGCTACATCGACAAGAAGGCAACGCTGGCTGCTGCGCTCTCGATCATCGAGTCCTACACGGCCGATGACGACCATACCTTCACCATCACCACCAAGGCTCCCACCGGTACGCTCGTGGGTGTGCTGTCGCTGGTCAAGATCGGTCAGGGTGAACACGCAAAAGACGACGCGTGGTGGAGCAAGCCGATCGGCACCGGCCCGTTCGTGATCACGGGCTATGTCCCGAACTCCGACGTGACGCTGACGCGCAACGAGAATTACTGGGGCGAGAAGGCCAAGCTCAAGACGTTGAAGTTCGGCCTTATCACTGACACCAACGCCAAGATCACGGCGCTGGCCAACGGCCAGGCCCAGGCTCTGGGGAACGTGGTCTTTGACCAGCTCGAAACCGTCAAGAGCATGGACGATGTCACGCTCACGCAGGCCGATGGCCTGGTGTATTCGTTCCTGTGGTTCAACAACGCCAAAGAGCCGCTGAACAATCCGAAGGTGCGCCGCGCGCTGTGGATGGCGCTGGACTTCCCCACCATCATCACCAGCCTCTACGGCGAGACGGCATCGCCGATGCCGTCTTTCTGCCCGACCAGCGCTTTTGGCTGCGTACCCGGCGAAGACATGCCGACCTATGATCCGGAAGGTGCAAAGGCCCTGCTGGCTGAAGCCGGTTTCCCGGACGGGATCAGCGCCGATATCCTGCTCAACACCTCGAACGCCGGCATGGACACCCTCGTGTCCGCCTTCATTTCGCAGTGGCGGGCCATCGGCGTGAACGTGACGCCGCGCGCGCAGGACCCGACGACCTGGCTGGCGGACTTCTCGGCCCACAACTGGGACATGGTCGTCAACCCGAACTCGACCATTACCGGCGACGCCGACTACACGCTGAACCGCCTCTACAATTGCGAGGCAAATCGCCTTGGCTACTGCAACCCCGAGCTGGACGCGATCTTCCTCAAGGCCCAGCAGTCTTCGGACACCGCTGAACGCTCCGCGCTCTACCAGCAGGCTGTCAACATCATGGCCAAGGACGCTCCTGGCATCCCGATGTTCCAGGTCAAGTCGAACACCGCCGCCCACAATAGCGTGCAGGGCCTGACCATTCCTCCGACCGAATTCATCGATTGGAGCAAGGTCTACCTGGCCGACTAAGCTCAATTCAATGGATGCGTGGGCGAGGTCTAGCTCGTCCACGCACATTCAAGACTAAAAACAACAGGAAATAAGGCGTCTTACGTATGTCTGGAATGAGCGTGTCGGTCAAAGACCCGAGCAGGGAAGTTCCCGTGCTCGGCGAGTTCGACGTCGTAGTCTGTGGTGGTGGACCTGCGGGCCTGATCGCGGCTGTCGCTGCGGCACGCAATGGCGCCAAAACCCTGCTGATCGAACGCTATGGCTTCGTCGGCGGGATGGCGACCAGCGCCCTGGTGACCCCGATCAGTGAATTCCGCCACTTCGGCAAACAGCATATCGGCGGCATTCCGTTCGAGCTGATGGAAATCGCTGCCGACATCGGCGGCGCCGAGCTCGAGCGCGAGAGCGGAAACTATCCGGTCAATGACGAGATTCTCAAGCTCGCCGCCCAGCGCCTGCTGCTCGAAAGCGGCGTGACGCTGCTCTATCACACCTGGTTCTCGGACTGCGTGATGGATGGCGACAAGGTCAGCCACGTCATCGTCCAGAACAAGCTGGGCCGCGTCGCCTACGGCGCGAAGGTGTTCATCGACTGCACGGGCGACGCCGATCTGGTGCGCGCCGCCGGCATGCCCACGATCAAGGGCGATGTGCTGCAGCCGGCATCGCTGTGGTTCCAGCTCGGCGGCGTTGATACCGACGCGCTCGCCTATCTGTTTGGCGATGCCGTCGACGGCATGCTGCCGGTTTCCGACGTCATCCGCAGCCGTCTGCTCGAGTTGAACGAGCAGGGCGAAATCCCGATCTTCGGCGGCCCTTGGATCAACAAGTTCTTCAACGACGGCATGGTCAGCATCAACCTGTTGCGCGAGGCCACTGACGCCAGCGATCCGGAATGGTTCACGCGGACCGA
>JBEBVW010000139.1:0-7238 GCA_040392565.1 Aeromicrobium sp.
GCAATACCGACGTACTTGGTTTCCAGGTATTCCTCGATGCCCTCGGTGCCGCCTTCGCGGCCGAAGCCTGATGCTTTGACGCCGCCGAATGGGGCGGCCGGGTTAGACACGATGCCTTGGTTGATACCGACCATGCCGGTGTCCAAACCTTCGTAGACCCGGATCATCCGGCTGGCGTCCTGGGTGAAGGCATAGGCGACCAAGCCGTATTCGGTGGCGTTGGCCATGCGTAGAGCTTCGTCTTCTTCACCGAAGGTGAAGATCGGCGCGACGGGTCCGAAGATCTCTTCGGTAGCGACCTTTGCCTCCAGCGGAACACCCCCCAGAACAGTGGGCGGGTAGAACGTGTCGTTGTCTGGCGTGGTTCCGCCGCACAGCACCTCAGCGCCCCTCGCGACGGCATCGTCAACCAGTGCCGCGACCTTGTCGCGTTGGGTGCGATCGATGAGCGGCCCCACATCGACACCTTGCTCGGTGCCGCGACCGACCGTAAGTTCTCCCATGCGCGCGGCCAGGCGGCGAGAGAACTCATCGGCTACCGACTCGTGCACGATAAAGCGGTTGGCCGCGGTGCAGGCTTCACCGACGTTGCGCATTTTGGCGAGCATTGCGCCATCGACGGCGCGGTCCAGATCGGCGTCTTCGAATACGACGAACGGTGCGTTGCCGCCCAGTTCCATCGAAACGCGGAGCAGTCCCTCGGCGCTCTGCTCAACGAGCCGCCGTCCGACTTCGGTGGAGCCGGTGAACGTCAACTTGCGCAGCCGCGGATCGCGGATCAGTGGCTCCATGACGTCGCCGGTGTGCGATGTCGTGATGACGTTGAGGACGCCACTGGGCACGCCGGCTTCGATCATGATGTCTGCCAGCCGCAACATCGTGAGCGGAGTCTGGCCCGCTGGCTTGACCACCATGGTGCAGCCGGCAGCGATGGCCGGACCGATCTTGCGGGTACCCATCGCGAGCGGGAAGTTCCAGGGCGTAATCATCAGGCACGGACCCACCGGCTGCTTGAGCGTCAGCAGGCGGGTCTGGCCGTTGGGTGCCATCGAGTAGCGGCCGCTGATGCGCACAGCTTCTTCTGCGAACCAGCGGAAGAACTCGGCCCCGTAGGCAATTTCGGCCTTCGCTTCGGCGAGCGGCTTGCCCATTTCGAGCGTCATCAGAAGTGCGAGATCATCGGTCTGATCGCTGATCGCTTCAAAGGCGCGGCGCAAGATCTCACCGCGATCGCGAGGAGCCGTGGCAGCCCATTCGTTCTGCACCGCGACTGCGGCATCAAGAGCGGCTTTGCCATCGGCAACCGAGGCGTCAGCAACATGGGCCAAGACCGCACCGGTCGACGGATCGTCAACCGCGAAGGTGGCACCGCTCTCGGCATCACGCCACTGTCCGCCGATCAGCAGTTGAGGAGTGACCGCACCGACGACCCTGGCTTCATCCTGTTGGCTCATACCGCCACCTTAGGAGGTTCGGTTTAACTGGTGCGGTTGCGCAGAACTTCACGCAGTCGGATCGCGATGAAGCCACCGACCACAATGACGACCGCTGCAATGACCAGTTTCTGGAAGGCGTCCGCATACGGCTCGACCTTGTCCCAGTTCTCACCCAACCGGTAGCCGGCGACGACGAAGATGGAGTTCCAGATCAAACTGCCGACGGTGGTGAGTGTGAGAAACAGCGCCACGTTCATCCGTTCTACACCGGCCGGCAACGAGATCAAACTGCGGAAGATTGGCACCATACGGCCGAAGAACACCGCCTTGCTGCCGTGCTTGGCGAACCACGCTTCGGTGCGCTCAAAGTCGCTGATCTTCAGCAGCGGCACCTTGTCGAAAATCAACAAGCTGCGTTCGCGGCCGAAGATCGCTCCAATGCCGTACAGGATTGACGCGCCAATGACCGAACCGAGAGTTGTGGCAATAAGGGCGCCCGCCAGCGAGAAGGTGCCTTGGCTTGCGGCAAATCCAGCGAGCGGCAATACGAGTTCGCTGGGGATGGGCGGAAAGAGATTGTCGAGGCCGACAGCAATGCCGGCACCCACCAAGCCCAGGTTGTCCATCAGGTCGACCATCGCTCCGGCTAGGCCAGAGTCGGGCGCAGATGCGGTCACGGAGAGAGCCTAGTAAAAGTCCCCAGCCGCAGCGGCTGGTGGCGCTTCGGTTTGCGCCATGGGCGCAAACCGGGAGTAGTGGCCCTGGAACAAAACCGCGACCTTGCTGGTGGGCCCTGAACGGTTTTTAGCCACGATGATGTCGGCTTCGCCGAGACGATCAGTGGCAGCATCACCGGTGGCCGAGGTGGCTTCTTCACCCGAACGCTGACCACGATGCAGCAACAGCACGATGTCGGCATCCTGCTCAATAGATCCCGATTCACGAAGGTCCGACAGCATCGGCGTCTTATCGGTGCGCTGCTCCGAACCACGGTTCAGCTGGCTGATGGCAACGACGGGAATGTCGAGTTCTTTGGCCAACAACTTGATCTGACGCGAGAACTCCGAGACCTCGACCTGGCGGTTTTCGACCTTCTTGCCCGATGTCATGAGCTGCAGATAGTCGATGACTAGAAGCCCCAGACCATGCTCCTTCTGGATGCGTCGGGCTTTGGCGCGAATATCGGGCATCGTCATATTGGGACTGTCGTCGATGATGATGGGCGCCGCGTTGACCTTGGTCAGGACATTGCCGATCTTGCGCCAATCGCTCTCGGACATTTGGCCGCCGCGCATAGCTCCGACATTGACCTTGGCCTCCGCCGAGAGCATGCGGGTGGTGATTTCAGCGGCCGTCATTTCCAAGGAGAAGATGGCGCTGGGCATCTTGTGCCGAATAGACGCCGAGCGGCAAAAGTCGAGCCCGAGAGTGGACTTACCGATACCGGGACGAGCCGCGACGACGATCATCTGGCCACCGCGGAAACCTGTGGTGATGCGGTCGAGATCGGGGAAGCCCGAGGGGACGCCGTGGAATTCCCCACCCCGCTTGCTGAGCGCTTCGAGCTCATCGATGGTGGGACCGATGAGATCGGAAATAGGCGAGAAGTCGTTGGCGCCCTTGGAGCCATCGACCGCCATGATGTCGGCCTGAGCTCGATCGACGATATCGGCGATCTCACCTTGGCCAGCCTGGCCCATTTGGGCAATGCGCTGACCTGTTTCGACCAGGCGCCGCAACACTGCCTTCTCGTGCACGATGGCCGCGTAATAGTCGACGTTGGCCGCGATGCTGACGCCGGAAACCAACGTATGCAGATACGGCGCACCACCGATGCGCGCTACTTCGCCCTTGCGCTGCAGTTCTGCGGCCACCGTGATGGCGTCGGCAGGCTCGCCCCGAGTGTGCAGATCGTTGATCGTGTCGAAGATCAGCTCATGCGCAGGCCGGTAGAAGTCATGACCGTGCAGAACGTCGTTGGCGGGATCGATCGCATTCTTGCTGAGCAGCATGGCACCCAGCACGCTCTGCTCGGCGGCCACGTCCTGCGGTGGTGCGAAAGCGTCCCCGACGTCGTCGGGTTCAGCATAGGAAAACTCGGCGCTCAACGGGCAACTACCTGGACCATGGACCTGACGATAGAGGCGAGGACTGACACTTGCATCCGGCGCCTGTGGGCAACTTCGATCATCATGTGGGAATCGCGGGGCGCGGTGTGGAACACGGGTGGAAAGTGTTGTGGACAAACCCTGTGCATACCGGCAAGTAACGGTCCTGACCTGCACAAACGTAAGGCCGGGCTGTGGGTAGAAGATTTTTCAGGATTTGTGAAGACCGACGTCGGTCCACCGCGGCAAGGCGAATTGAGAGGCCCCGATATTGGCCACATCGCTGCGAACTGCCACGACGGTAGGAACAACACCCAGCGGCACGATGGGGACATCGCGAAACAAGCGACGGTCGACCTTTCTGACCACGGCATCTCGGTTGTCATCGGACAGTGATTGTGCGGCTTGGTCCCACAATTTGGCGGTCGCGGGATCGTCGATTCCGGTGAAGTTCTGCGCTGAATCGATGGGGTGGAACAGGGCCTGCGAATCGACCACTGGGAACGCTGAGCCTTCGTGGCTGAAGGTCGCAAGATCGAAGTCCAGCGGGACGATGCGTTCGGTGAAGTAGTCCGCGTCAGGAACTTCCTCCAGAACAACCTGAATACCGACCTTGGCCAACTGGGCAACGATCAACCGAGCCCGCTCTTTGATGGTCGCGGTGCGCATCGGCACCGGCATGGTGAGCTTGACCTTCTTGCCGTCAAGCAGTTTGCGGGCCGCCGTCAGGTCATAGGTGAGTTCACCGGATTGATCGCGGTATCCGGCCTGGCCGGGAACCAAAACGAAGCTTCCCGGAACCACAGGAGCGGCACCCAGGCCAGTGGTGGACAGACGCGCCAACGCCTCGCGGTCCAGTGCGTGCGCAACAGCTCGACGCACTTTGACGTCTCGCAGCGGTCCGCGTCCGCCGTTCATGGTCAGTTGCGTCCACTCAGTGCCTGAAGCCACCTGCACTTTGACGGACTTGGTGGTGATGGCCGAGAGCGTGGCTCGATCGGCGGGGAGTACTTGCACCAGGTCGAGCTCATCGGCGACGACGGCTTTAACCTGCACATTGGGTTTGGCAGCGCGCCAGACGATGCGGTCGAGTACCGGCGGCTCGCCCCACCACCGGTGATTTGGCTCCATGGTGATGACGCCGCGCTTGCGGTTGATGGACCGAACCACGAAGGGGCCATTAGACGGCACGGCTCGGTCAGTGAAGCGAGTGTTGAACGCCTTGGGTTTGGCTGACACTGCTGCCGGAACGGCCGGATAGATGAAGCGCGGCCAGTCGGCGATGGGCCGCTCGAACGTCACGGTGTACTCGAACTCGTCAGCTCCGCGAACTACCGATGCGATGTCGTCGTAGCCGCGGGTCGAACTGACCTGATATTTGTCGTTGGAACCGTCGTGCGCCTTCACGAATGCCACCATGTCGTCGACCGTGATGGCCGTGCCGCCCTGCCACACCGCATCGCGGTTGAGGCGAACCCGGACCTGCAGCGGAGCGCGGTTGACGATCTTGACCGAACGGGCGTAGTCCTTGTCGACCTCCCACCCGCCGTCAGCGGTGACCCGCACGGCCGAGCCCGTGGTGGGCGAAAGCAAATAGGACGTGTCGACGTCGCTGTTGGATTCGTGCGCCGGGTTGAAGTTCAGCGGAAAACCAGAGATGCCGATGCGCAGAGTGCCACCGGCCTGCAAGGCGGTGCGGTCGACTGGTTTCCACGCCACTGATTGCAGCGGTGTCGCGGTGCTGGTTGGCGACGGATCGTCAGAGTCGCTGGAGAACAGTGAGCAGCCCGCGACTAGCAGGGTGGACAGCGCAACGGCCGGTACCCACCGAAGAGGTAAGTACCGGCCGTCCACGGAATTCCCAAGCGTCGTTACTTCGACGCAACCACGTTCAGCTTGACCTGGGCCGCAACCTCAGGATGCAAACGGACCGACACCTGGTGGGCGCCGAGGGACTTGATGGGGTTGCCGACTTCGATGCGACGCTTGTCGACCGAACCGCCAGCCGCCGCAATGGACTCGGCGATGTCGGTGACCGTCACGGCACCGAACAGACGGCCACCCGGGCCGGCCTGCACGGCGACGTTGATCGGACCGGACTCCAGGCGACCCTTAAGTGCCTGAGCCTCTTCGAGGTCGTGGATGGCGTGAGCGTCACGCGCAGCCTTGATCGAGTCGACCTGCTTCTGTCCGCCCTTGGTCCAACGGATCGCGAAGTTGCGGGGCAGCAGGTAGTTACGGCCGTAACCGTCCTTGACCTCGACGATGTCGCCGGGGGCACCGAGGTTACTGACCTCGTGCGTGAGGATGAGCTTCATATCGCTATTCCCTTCTTCCTCAGCGAGTGGTGGAGGTGTAGGGCAGGAGAGCCATTTCGCGGGCGTTCTTGATTGCCTTGGCGATCTGACGCTGCTCCTGAACCGAGACACCGGTCACCCGGCGAGCACGGATCTTGCCGCGATCGGAGATGAACTTGCGCAGCAGCGCAGTGTCCTTGTAATCGATGACGGTGACGCCGGCAGCCGCGAGCGGATTGCTCTTCTTCTTCGGCTTCCGGATAACTGGCTTAGCCATGATGTTCCTTTACAGATTTCGGGTGATCGAACGGTCGATCAGAATGGAGGGTCGTCGTTCGACGCCGGGGTGTCCCACCCGCCGGAGGCAGCCGGCTGCTGAGCCGGTGCGCCGCCACCCCACGGGTTAGCAGCGCCTCCGCCGCCACCACCGCTGCCGCCATCGCGGGCGGTGCGGGTGACGGACGCGGTAGCGAATCGCAGAGAAGGACCGATCTCGTCGACGGTCATCTCGACGCTGGTGCCCTTGGAGCCGTCCTGGCGTTCGTAGTTGCGGACCTTCAGGGCGCCCGTCACGATGACGCGCTGACCCTTCTGCAACGACGAAGCGACATTCTCGGCGAGCTGGCGCCACGCATCACAACGGACGAACAGCGCTTCGCCGTCCTTCCACTCATTGGTCTGGCGGTCGAACGTACGAGGCGTCGACGCGACAGTGAAGTTGGCAACGGCAGCGCCGGACTGAGTGAACTTCAGTTCCGGATCACCGGTCAGATTGCCGACGAGTGTGATTAACGTTTCTCCAGCCATGGCACAGCCTCTTGTTCTCTAGATTCGGCTTTCACGTGTGAGACACCAGTGAACCGCAGTGGTCAGACAACGGGTAGATGTCTGTCCACACAGCGGTCAGCGGACGTCGGGACGTGTGACCTTGGTGCGGACGACTGATTCGTTGAGGCCGAGCTGGCGATCCAGCTCCTTCACAGTTGCCGGCTCTGCCTGGAGCTGAACAACGGCGTAGATGCCTTCGTTCTTCTTGTTGATCTCGTATGCAAGACGGCGCTTGCCCCAGACATCGACTTCATCAACCGATCCGCCGTCCTGGCGCACCACATTCAGGTACGTATCCAAGCTCGGGGCAACGGTCCGTTCGTCGAGGTCGGGATCGAGGATCACCATGACTTCGTATGGGCGCAATGACATTGCGTCTCCTTCGGACTAAACGGCTACGGGATTTCCGCAGCAGGAGTGTGCTGCCGATTGGCAACTTGCTGAGTCTACGGGAGTGCAGTGCTTTCAGCGAAATCGGGTATTTCAGGGAAATCGGGGCGACTTTCGCATCTGCTTACGCCTCGTTGCCGTCTTGCGTTTTCGTTGGGTCGCCGCAGTTGGCTGTGGAC
>JBEBVW010000140.1:0-7211 GCA_040392565.1 Aeromicrobium sp.
GCGCAAATCTCGGGTGGTGGAGTTGCGGGGAATGCATTATTAGCGTGCTCCACGCGTAAAAACCGCAGAACCAGGGGATTTGGCACATCCTTTGGCACATCAGTCAAGCGAAGTCGGCAGTCCATCGGCATACAAAGCGAGCACATCGTCAGCAGAACGCAGCGTGCGCACGACGGACGGGGCGGGGGAAGCGAACATCGTTGGGTAGTCGACTTCGCCGATCGAGGTATCGACGTTCCATGCCAACTGTTCATCGTCAATCGAGAACTGTGCGTTGACGCCTTCCTTGTTGCCGCGTGGATCTTGTCGATGCCACGCACCATCAACGTGAATCGCCACCAGTCCGTGCAACACATGCCCACCTGTGTTGTCGTCAGCCAGCAGTTGATAACACAGCGCAGTCGGCACGTTCTGTGACCGCAGCAATGCAGCTAGTAGGTGGGATTTCGCGTAGCACAAGCCAACGCGATGCTCGAGAACGTCGGACGCGGTCAACGTGACGCGAGGGTCATTGACGTCATACGAATGATCGACCTCGTCCCGCACCCACTCGAACGTCCTGCGTGCGAAGTCCAGATCATCAGTCGAGCGCGCCCGCAGATCACGTGCGAGTTCAACGACGGCAGGCGCATCGATCTGGATCACGTCGTCGCCAGCAAGGCACGTTGATGGATCAAGAGCGTGGAGCGTTGGCGACGCAGCGTTGGTCATGGCTAGACGTTACAAGAGACGCCAGAAGTCGCGTCAGCACAGCGTGTGGTTGTGTCACATGGCATGCGTGTTCATTTTTTCGACGGGGCGGGCAAGAGAAAACGACGAAGTGGTGACACCTTCGATATTTCGTCTTGACCTGAACCGTCTCTTAGCTGCAGCCATTAGTCACTAATACCGGTCCTCTCACTTATTGATGAAACATCACAAAGATTGGACCGAAAAACAGGGGGCCGGACAGGCAAAAAAAACACCCCCCCAACTTACGTTTCCGCAGGTCAGGGGGTGTTTTAGACTTGTGGAGCTGCCGGGAATTGAACCCGGGTCCTACGGCGCTGCATCAGGCATTCTCCGGGTGCAGTTCGTCTAACGCTTTTCTTAGCCCCGGCACTTGGACGAACGCATTGCCGACGGGCTCAGTCACCGAAAAGTCCCGATCACGCCTGGCGACACGACATGATCAGCAAGTCTCCTAAATGAGACTGGCGATCCGGGACGGAGACGCTCCCGGGCCAGCCCTTCACCAGTCGCTGTCAGGCAGCGAGGGCGAAGTCAGTGCGCTTAGAATCGGCACTTGTAGTTTCCCAGGAACGTTCAAGAGATGACCTGGGATTCTCTACCCGCTTCACCTGATCCGAACGACCGCAGTCGAAACCGATCAGCCCCTCTGTAGTTATGTGTCCATCATAACCACTGGTACCGACAGTTGATTCCCGTCAGGCAGCCGAGTTACGCCGGCTGACTGGCGCGCGGCGGGCGGATGAGCGCAGCCGCCAAGAACCCAGCGCCCACGAGCAACCCCACACACATCAACGTGCCCGCTCGAAATCCCGGTCCGAAAACGTCGGGATCGGCAAAGTCTGACCCGGCGATTCCGGCTAACGGTGGGATGGCCGCGACCGCAATCAACGAGGCGGTGCGGGCTACTGCGTTGTTGATGCCAGACGCAATGCCGACACGTTCAGGTGGTGCTGCCGCCAGGACAGCGGTCGTGAGTGGCGCCACCAGCGTGGTCAGTCCAATGCCAAAGACCACAGCGCCGGGTAATACGCCAGTCATGAATCGCGTCGACTCATCAATCGGCAACCACAGCGCCAGGCCCGCCGCCGCGACGATGGGACCAACGGTCATCGGCAACCGCGGCCCGATGCGCGCACCCAGCGCGCCTGCTCGCGATGAAAACAGCAGCATGATGATCGTCGTCGGGATCGACGAAAGACCAGCCTCGACCGGGCTGAAGCCTGCGACGTACTGCAGTTGCAGGACCAGCAAGAACCCCGAGGCAGCGAGTGCCCCGTAGATCGCGAACGTGCACAGATTGGCGGCGGTGAACACTCGATCAGCGAATAACTTCAGCGGAATCAACGCATCGGGTGTGACCGCCTGCTGCACGACGAACACCAGCAGGATTGCGCCTCCGATTAGTGACCACGTCCAGGACCCAGCCACCAGTCCGAAGGTAAGCGCTGCGAGCCCGCCAGCCGTCAGCGCCGCCCCGAGAAGGTCTTGTCGTCCCTGGTCGCCACGGGAATGGGGGACGAACCGAATCGCCATGACGATCACGACGATGGCAAGCGGGACGTTAATCCAGAAGATGGTTCGCCAGCCGACTTGTTCGACCAACCACCCGCCCAGCAGCGGACCGATCGCCATGGTGACGCCGGACATTCCCGACCACAGCCCGATGGCACGAGCTCGGTCGGTGTCGTCATCGAAGGTCGCCGACAAGATGGCCAAACTGCCAGGAGTCAGCATCGCGCCACCAACGCCCTGAAGCACCCGGGCTGCGACCAGCGCCTCGATCGACCACGCGGCAGCACAGGCGATTGACGCCAGCGCGAAAAGCGCGACTCCCGCCACATAGACACGCCGACGACCAAACCGGTCACCCCACGAGCCGCCGATCAGGATCAATCCGGCCAGCGCGAGCATGTAGCCGTTGACCACCCACTGCAGTCCCGCGAGGCCTGCGCCCAGATCGTCATCGATCGCCGGCAATGCCAGCGAGACGATCGACCCGTCAAGAAACGCCAGGCCCGAGCCCAAGATGGTGGTGGCGAGCACCGCCCGCCCTTGAGCCGAGCCGAGCCTCATGGCCGCACGTCGAACAGCTCTGCGCCGTTCTCCCACAGCACTGACCGCAGCCAGTCTTCGCCGAGCCCGAGTCGGTCAAGCGCCTCGATTTGGTGCGCGTACTGATAGGGAATGTTCGGGAAGTCCGTGCCGAACACAACTTTGTGCTGCAAAGCCGCCAGCCGTTCGAGATACCCGTCGGGAATCTCCTGTTTGACGTGACTGTCGTCGAAGAAGTCCACAAACGCCATCGTGGTGTCGAGCCGGACGTGCTCATAGCGCTCGGCCAATGTGGCAAACGCGTCAAGCTCAGGTGCACCCAAATGCGCCATCACGAAGGCCAGATCCGAGTGCCGGGTAAGCACGTCTTCTACTGCTTCAGGGCCGGTGAACCTGCCCGGGGCAGGCCCCGAACCAGCGTGCAGCACGATGGGCGTGCCCGCCTCTGCAAGCATTGCCCACACCGGTTCAAGCAGCGGATGGTTCGGCGGAAAGTCGCCCACCTGGACGTGCACCTTGAAAACGTCGACTCCCCGCTCCAGCAGGCCAGCGACATAGTCGGGCGCATCAGGTTCGGGGTAGAACGTGGCGGATCGCAATACATCTGAATGCTGGTCGGCAAAGCCGAGCGTCCAGTCGTTCATCATGCCGGCCACACCCGGCCGATGCGCATACGACAATGCCGAGAACGACTTGACGCCCATTGCGCGCAATTGGGCGAGTCGTTCCTCATCAGTGCCGCGGTAGGTGATGGGCCATTCGCGGCCAAGTTTGGGCCCTGCAGCGTCAAAGTAGGCCCACACTTTGGCCATGATCGACGGCTCCATGAAGTGCACGTGCACATCAACGATGCCTGGGATGCCGAGACCCGCTACATAGTCGGGCACTTGCTCGTCGCGCATCAGCGACCTTTCAATCGACGTCCGAGATCGCGCTCGGCCTCTCGGTTGGCAGTGCGCTCGGCGATCGCGTGGCGCTTATCGAATTGCTTCTTGCCGCGCGCCAAGGCAATTTCCACTTTGGCTCGGCCATCCTTGAAGTACAACGACAGCGGGATAATCGTGAGGCCCTTTTCAGACGTGCGGCGTTCGATCTTGTCGATCTCTGCACGATTCAGCAACAACTTGCGACGACGCCGCGTCTCGTGATTGGTCCAGGTGCCCTGCGAGTACTCCGGGATATGGATTTGCAACAGCCACGCTTCGCCGCGATCGATCTCGCCGAAGCCGTCGACGAGCGACGCACGCCCCGCTCGCAGCGACTTCACCTCAGTTCCGGTCAAGATGATGCCGGCCTCGAAGGTGTCCTCGATGTGGTAATCGTGGCGTGCCTTCTTGTTCTGGGCCACCATCTTGCGGCCGGTCTCCTTAGGCACCCGACCAGCCTAGTCGGGACCCCGCGAGAGTGAACTACAGCCAGCCCATGGGGTTGGTGGTGCGACCGTTCACGATCACCATGAAGTGCAAGTGGCAGCCTGTGGAATAGCCGGTGGTGCCGACGTAGCCGATCACGTCGCCACGACTGACCTTCGACCCGGTAGACCGTGCGTAGCGCGACAGGTGGTTATAGGCCGTAACAACGCTCTTGCCTCGCATGATGCCGTTGTTGAGGATCACTCGATTGCCGTAGCCGCCGTTGTAATACTGCTGAATGATCGTGCCAGACGCGGCCGCGCGAATCGGCGTTCCACAGCTGGCACCAAAGTCGGTGCCATCGTGCAACTTATAGACGTGCGTGATCGGGTGCCGGCGCATTCCATATGACGACGTAATGGGCCCGCCAACGGGTCGCGACAGCGTCCCGCCGCCGTCGCCACCTACTCCGGCGCCACCATCAGCGAGGTCCTTGTCGGCGAGAGCAGCAAGTTCACGTTCAACGCGAGCACGGTCGTTCTCCAACTCGCGCAACAACGCTAGGTCCTCTTGCAGCGCAGCGTTTGCGCTCTTCTTGGCAGACTCACGCGCGGCAACGAGTTCGCCGACTTCAGCAGTCTGCGCTTCTGCCTGCGCCTTGAGTTCCTTCTGACGTTTGAGGTTGGCAGCTGCTTCAGCGCGCGCCTTCTTGGCAACATCGCGCAACTTGCGCACTTCATCGCGCTTCAACTTCAAGATGAGACGCGAGGCATCAAGTTCCTGCATTTTGGCGACCTGCGCCTCGCTGACCGAGCCGTTGATTGTCATCTGCTCGGTGAAGGCTTCGGGCGACTCACCACTCAGCAGACGATTGAATGCGCGCATCCCGTCGTCGCCGTTCTGCAGCGACTGGACGGTGAAGGCAGCGACGGCCGCTTCGGCGTCTTTCAAATCACTCTGCCCGGCACTGAGTTGGGCAACGGCTGTGTCCAACGCGCCTTCGACCTTGACTAGGCGGGCCTGCATCGCCTCGTCTTGCGCTTGAGCGACAGCGAGTTGCCCCTTGGTGCGGCCAAGCTCGGCCTGCGCAGAATCAAGAGCTGCTTTGGCCGCGTTCAGTGCCTTGCGAGCCTTCGCCAATTGTTTGGACGAGTGATCGGCGTCTTCCTTGGCGTCCTTGATCTTCCCGGTAAGACTGTCCTTCTTCTTATTCAGATCGCTCTTGTCGTCGGCAATTGACGGCGAGGTCAAGCCGATGATGAGCAAAAGGGCAGCGAGCATCGCCAAAACGACGGTGCGTGCACGGTTCAAATTCACAACAACCTCCGGGGAAGTCGCCCTTTGGTAGAGCGAGAAGGTTTTACCTGCAGTACCTTACGTCACTTCAGTCACAAAGTCAGGGACGTCGCTCAGACGTCCAAGTACTTGCGTGTCATGACCAAGGTCGGGATCAGCGCCAACAGCAATGCCAGCACCGTGGTGATGCCCATCACGGCAACTGCCTCATTCCAACGCACCCAGGTGGTGACCTGGCCCAATGAAGACCTCAGGTACCCGTACACCACAAATCCCATGAACAGCGCGAGCCCTGCTGCTGCCAACGCCGCTGAGAGGAATGCCGCCAACAGCGATTCGAGGACGAACGGCAGTTGGATATGCCACGAAGACGCGCCGACTAGTCGCATAATGCCGATCTCTCGACGCCGCGCGAATGCCGCCATGCGGATCGTGTTCGACACCTGCAAGATGGCCGCGACCACCAGCAACAGAGCGGTACCCAGCGCCGCGTACTGCATCTTTTCGAGGAACTCGAACAGCGGCCCAAGTAGTTCGCGGAACGACGTGACGCCACCGACGCCGTCCATTCCGGAGACCTGGCTCTTGATGCTGTCGTAGTCGTCGGGGTTTTTCAGGGTGACCAGATAGGACTCCGGGAAGGAGTCGGGACCAATAGTTTCCAACTGCTTGCGGCCCGTCTCGGACTGACCGAGTCGCTCACGCGCAGTCTCGTACTGATCGGCCGGCGAGCGAACCTCAAAGGACTTCACCTCGGAGTTCGTATCGAGGGCCTCGCGAACCGCTTGCTTCTGCGTGTCGTCGGCAGCCCCGCCCACACATGTCGCCGCGGGCGAGTTCTTGGTGCACAGATTGACCTGCAACTGCAGTCGGTCGCCGTAGTAGCGCTCGGTGCGGTCGGCCTGCATCTGCATCAGCAGACCCATGGCCGCCAAAAGCAGAGACACGCTCATGGTGACGACCAGCGAAATGGTCATGGACTTATTGCGCGTCATGCTCTGCAGGAGCTCGCGCAGTGACGTCAGCACAACGTTCTCCTAGCTCTGGTAGCCGTAGATGCCGCGCGCCTCATCGCGGACGATGCGTCCGCCGTCGAGTTCGATCACGCGCTTGCGCATCTGGTCGACGATCGAGGAGTCGTGCGTAGCCATCACGACGGTGGTGTCGGTGCGGTTGATGCGGTCAAGCAACTTCATGATGCCGACGCTGGTGGCCGGATCGAGGTTGCCCGTGGGTTCATCGGCGATCAGGATCATCGGCCGGTTGACGAAGGCGCGGGCGACAGCGACTCGCTGCTGCTCACCACCCGACAACTCATCGGGCATTCGGTGACCTTTACCGTCGAGCCCGACCATCTCCAAAGTTTCGGGAACTAGTCGGCTAATTTCTGACCGCGACTTGCCGATGACTTGCAGCGCGAATGCGACGTTTTCGCTGACCGTCTTATTCGGCAGCAACCGGAAGTCCTGAAACACGGTGCCGACCTGGCGGCGCAACTTGGGCACCTTCCAGTTCGACAACGTATTGATCTCTTTGCCCGCAACAAAAACCCGGCCCGTCGTGGGTCGAGTCTCGCGAAGGATCAACCGCAGAAAGGTCGATTTGCCCGATCCGGAAGCTCCCACGAGGAAGACGAACTCGCCCTTCTCGATCTCCAGATCGACCGCGTCAAGCGCTGCGCGCTTCTGACCCGGGTAGGTCTTGGTGACCTTGTCGAATCGAATCACCCAGCGAGTCTAGGCAGACTCCGGTAACTAAACGGTCAGGCTCGCCGCGCCG
>JBEBVW010000141.1:0-7151 GCA_040392565.1 Aeromicrobium sp.
TAGCTGCCATGCATCTGGTTCATTCTCCGGACGCCTGCACGACCCGTGGGCGACTCCAGACCCTTATCGGCAATGTCCTCCAAGATGAGCGCGGTGTCATCGTGACGCTTCTGCACGTCCTGGGTGAACTGGCCGGTGTCGTAGAGCAATCGACCGATCGAGGGCACGGCGTAGGTGCGGAACAGCGCAAAACTCAGCGACTGCTGGGTGTCCCACGGAAATTCGAACTGTCCAACAATGCGACCGATCTGTTCATAGTCGACATTCGGATCGAGCTTGGAAATTTCACGCTGCCAGTGATTGCGCTTCATGCGGTGAGACTATCGTGACAGCACTACTGTCACAATAGTCTGATTGAGAGTTCGCTGGTCAGAGGTGCTTTCTAAGGAACTCGACAATATCCTCGAGCGCCCGCGCAGCAACCGGGACGACTCCGGGCAAACTGATGAACCCATGAATCGCACCGGGGTACTCCACGTAGTGAACGGGTGTTCCGGCTTCAGCCAGTACTTCGCGGTACTTGATGCCGTTGTCCAATAAGGGGTCAAGCTGCGCCGTCAGGATGAACGCCGGCGGCAGATCGGCGTGCGACTCCGCGCGAATCGGCGAGCCGGTCGGCGACTCATCGCCGTAGTTCTCCCCGAGGTACAGCCGCACGAAGGCTCGCATATTGGCCGACGTCAGCACGGGAGCGTCGGCCAACCGGATCTCCGACGGGTATTTGTCGTACATCTCCACTGCGGGGTAGATCAGCACTTGGGCCTTCACCCGCGGGGCTCCTTCATCGCGTGATCGCATGGCCGTGACGGCGGCCAGATTGCCACCGGCGCTGTCACCCATCAACGCAATTCGCTCAGCGTCGCCGCCCAGTTCGCTGGCGTGCTCAACGACCCACGCCAACGTGGCCCAGGCGTCATCGGCAGCCGCTGGATAGGGGTGCTCGGGCGCCAGTCGGTACACCGGCGACACCACGACGGCGCCGAGCTCCTTCGCGACCCGGCTCGCTGCCCACACCGATTGCTCGGGATTGCCTTGCACCCACCCGCCGCCGTGATAGTTGACGACGATCGGCAATGACCCGGTCGCCGCCTCGGGCCGATGAACGACGGCCCGACGGCCATCGATCTCAACCTCGTCGGTACTCACTCCGCCAACGGCGGCACCGAACACTCGGCGCCCAAGCCCCGACGCCTGCAATTTGGCGCGCTTCGCCCTGTGCGCAGGCAGATCGTCGACAGCAGTGATGCCGCCGTTCTCCACAATCTTCATCGCACGCGCAAACACTCGCGTCCGCCACGCCATCGACCGCCACTCGTCCCGATTCACGGCCTCACCCTAACGCCCCCGCTGAGTGTCACGTTTTTACCGTTGTTAGGGCTCCAAAACGGTAAAAACGTGACACTCAGCGGGGATTTAGCCAGAGGAGGAGGCGCGGGTGGCCCACTGTCGGACGAGGTCGATGCGCTGTTGGAGTTGTTCTGCGGAGGCTTGGGGGGCGGGAGGGCCGCCGCATGCTTGACGAAGTCGGTTGTGGATGACGCCGTGCGGCTCACCCGTGCGGTGGTGCCAGGCACCCACCAGGCCGTGCAGTTCGCGGCGCAGGTCGTCGCGACGAGCGAAGACAGCGATCTCTTCGAGTTCCTGCTGTCGCACATTCTTCGAACGCGTCGCACGGGTGCGGCGCAGCAGATCGGCCACCTGATCGTGCTCCAGCAACCCCGGAATACCTAGGAAGTCCAGTTCTCCGTCGTCGTCGGTCAACGCCTGATATTCGACTGACGTGTGCTCGGCGCCATGGAACTCATCGCCGTCATAAACGACACGGTCGAAGGTGGCTTCACTGCCGAGTGCTGCGTAATCGCCCAGAAGTTCATCGGAGGCGATCTCTTGCGCATTGGCGCGGGCCAGCAATTCGGCCTCGGCGGCAAATAGATCGGCTTCATCTTTCACCGGCCGACCGATCACGTGGTCGCGTTCGGTCTCCAATGACGCAGCCAGACCCAACAGTCGCGGCACACTGGGCAAGAAGATGGTGGCCGTTTCTCCACGCCGACGAGCACGAACGAACCGGCCGACAGCCTGAGCGAAGTACAACGGCGTTGAGGTGGGCGTGGCGTAGACGCCGACAGCCAAGCGCGGGACGTCAACGCCCTCGCTGACCATACGCACCGCGACCATCCAGCACGAAGTTCCCGATGAGAATTCGTCGATACGGGCGCTGCTGCCAGACTCATCGGACAACACCAGGGTTGGCTCTTCGCCGGTGAGTTCGTGCAACAAACGTGCGTACGCGCGTGCGGAATCTTGATCGCCAGCAATCACCAAGCCACCGGCGTCAGGAACATCGCGGCGCACTTCCACCAAACGGCGATGCGCTGCGGTGAGCACCTCGTGCATCCAAGCACCGTTGGGGTCGAGAGCTGTACGCAGGGCTTGCGCCGTCGCTTCACGATCAAGCGGCTCGCCGAGCCGGGCGGCGATCTCATCGCCGGCGCGCGTGCGCCAATGCATTTCGCCGGAGTACGCCATGAACAGCACCGGACGAACCACTCCGTCGCGCAAGGCGGCGCCATAACCGTAGGTGTAGTCCGAGGTGCTGGTGAGCGATCCGTCATCGCCGACGGCGTAGCTGACGAACGGAATCGGATTGTCGTCAGAACGGAACGGTGTACCCGTCAGCAGGATCCGTCGAATCGCTGGATCGCACGCTTCGTCGACCGCGTCGCCCCAGCTGAGAGCGTCACCGGCGTGATGCACCTCGTCGAGAATCACCAATGTGCGACGGCTTGAAACCCGCACGTGGAAGGCGTGTGGCGCAACAGCCAACCCGGCGTAGGTGACTGCAAATCCGACGAAGTCGGCGGCCAAGACACCATGGACGGGAAGCTGCGGATCGATGGGCAAACCCATGCGCGCGGCCGCCTGAGCCCACTGCGTCTTCAGGTGGTCGGTGGGCGCGACGATCATCAATCGATCGATCTCGCCCCGGGCCATCAGGTCGGCTGCAATGGTCAGCGCAAAAGTCGTCTTGCCGGCGCCTGGAGTGGCCACCGCAAGGAAATCTCGCGGTCGCGTGCGCTGATAGAGGTCGAACGCCTCTTTCTGCCAGGCCCGGAGTGCCTGGCTACGCGCCACCCGAGCCGTCTCCTGAGCCCGAGTCGTCTGATCCGGGATCCATGCTTTCCCAGATCTCCTTGCACTCGGGGCAGACCGGGAACCGCTGCGGATCTCGACTGGGCGTCCACACCTTGCCGCAGAGTGCGACAACCGGATTGCCCATCACGATGGCTTCCGTCAGCTCGTCCTTGGGGACGTAGTGGGAGAAGCGTTCGTGATCGCCCTCCTCAGTGCGCATATCCGTGCGCTCATCGGTGACTGTCTGCGTACCTCGCCCGAAGAATCCCACTCCGTCACCTTACCCGCGCCCAATGACGAACGCGCTCAGTTGTCAGCCGGGTCGGCAGGCAATGTCGACCAATACCGCAAATCGCCGTGCTGTCGGCGCATCACGTCATGCCACAAGTCCTCTGGCCGTGGCGACAAAAGGTCCGCATCGACCGAGTCGACCACTAACCAAGAGCCCTCACTGAGCTCACTTTCAAGTTGGCCAGGTCCCCAACCGGCATATCCCGCAAACAGCCGCATGCCAGCCAATTCACCAGCTGCCGGCACCGGACCCTCAAGATCGACAATCCCGACACGTCCACACATGGGCTGCCAGCCGACTAGCGCCGGAACTTCATCACCCACGACTCCAACGGCCAGCGCACTGTCGACCTCAACTGGACCGCCATGGAACAGGCACACCGGCGCGGCAACGAGATCGGCCCATTCGGGCAGCACATCGTCGACGTCGGCCTCGGACGGCTGATTCACGATGACCCCCAAGGCACCGTCTTCGTCGTGGTCAAGCAGGTACACGACACTGCGTAGGAAGGGCCCACTGTCGATCGCTGGCGTCGCTACCAGCAATCTCCCCCGGTGCGAAATGGCTCCGTGGAACGTACTCATAGGCCCATGATGCACCCGAGCCGGTCAGATCGCTGTAATCGTGAGCCATGTGCGGCGCCTATCATTTGGCTCATGCCTAAGGCCGCCGAGGAGTTCACCGTCGACGAGTTGGCGTCACGCGCCGGAATGACGGTTCGCAACGTCCGCGCATATGCCAGCCGCGGGCTGATCGACGCACCCCGACTCGAAGGCCGCACCGGGTTCTACTCAACTCAGCACCTGCAACGGCTGCAGCTGGTCCGCCAGCTTCTCGATCGCGGCTACACACTGTCAGCAGTCGAGAAGGCACTGCGCAGTACACCGGTTTCCGCGGCCGGGCCGACACTCGATCTCATCTCGATGCTGGATCTGCCATCCGAAGACGGCGCCGACGAAATCATGTCGCGCGAAGATTTGGCTGCTCTGGCTGGCGTCGGAATGGACAGCTCACTGATCGACGCACTGGCCGAAAACGGCCTCGTCAGTTGGATTGAAGGCGATCACCAGCACGTTCACCTTGTTGAGCCGACCATCGTGCGCAGCGGAGCATCCGTCGTGGCGATGGGTGTATCTCCTGAAACCGTGATCGGACTGTTCCCGGTCCTCGATCACCACATGCGGAACGTCGCCCAGACGCTCGTTACTTCGATCGCTTCGGAAATCATCGAACCGTTCGTCGCCGAGGGAATGCCAGAAGAACATTGGCCCGAACTCTTGTCGAAAGTTGAGCACCTGCTGCCAATTGCAAGCCAGATCGTGCTGGCGGTCTTCCGGCGCCAGTTGCAGCAGGCCATTGACGAGCAGATCGCTGCCGAACTCAAGGCAGTGGAAGAAAAGAGCGAACGCTCAAGGAAGAAGCGCCGCTAACAAGGCTTCCTAATGAACGCGATCCCGCCCGGTGCCAGAGGGAGGGAGAGGCACCGGACGGGATCGCGGCGAAGCCGGGTCAGGCCGCCAGGGCCGACCTCAGCCGTGACACCAAACCGGTGAATCCACCGGCTGCGTCGGTCGAGGTGCTGTCGGTGTCGGCGATGACCGGGTAAATGGCCTTCGCCCGAGCAGCAGCAATGATGCGCTCACCGTGAGCGGCGGCATCGGGGTGGTGCATCGGCACGCCAGAAACGGCGGCCATCATGATCTGCTCATTCGCCAGGCCCTTGGCCAGAGCGGGACTGTCCAGATGGGCATCGAGCAACGCGCGGGCGCCGGGCATCTCTGCGGCCAGGCCAATCCACGCGCCGGACGCCGAATCCTCGGGAGTAGTCGCGGCACCTTCGACCGAACGGTCAAGAGCGCCGCTGAGCCGCTGGAACCAGGCGAACTGGGCGGCAAGGAGTAGTTGGTCTTCGGTCTCGAAAGCTTCCCGGCTGGGGTCAACACGGTTAAGCAGATCGTTAGCGGTCAAGTCACGGCGGCGGTCCATGATGGTGAGAACTTCGCGCAGTGCGGTGGTTCGACGGTTGTAGGCATCCCAGGTCATGGTGTGCTTCCTTTCTCTCCGTCAGTCCGGCGGACCATACCGCCAGTACGTACTCTCAGTATGAAAGATACTGATGGGTAATCCAAACCATCGGTATGTGATGGTCACCACGGCCGATAAGGTGGCAGACATGGCTTCTCATAGCGCTGTCGCCAAGCAGGTACTCCGTACCGCGCGCAAGACCTCACGACGCCAGGACTACTCGTCCAGCACCAAGCGCGCGCTCGTCGAGTCCGCAACTGAGCTCTTCACCGAACGTGGCTACTCCGGCACCTCCCTCGACGAAGTCGTTGCAGCCGCCCGCGTCACCAAAGGCGCGTTGTATCACCATTTCAACAGCAAGCTCGACCTCTTTGAGTCGGTGTTCTTGCGCGTGCAGTCCGATGCCACCGAAGAAATCACTGCAGCGTTCGGCAAGACGAAGGATCCGTGGGAGCGTGCCCAGGCCGGGCTGACCGCATTCCTCACCGTGTGCCGCCGCCCCGAGTACCGGCGCATTTGCATGCAGGAAGGCCCTGTCGCTCTGGGCCATGAGCGTTGGCAGGAGGCAGAACGTGAGGCATCCTTTGGCATCGTCCAGAAGACCGTCGTCGACCTGCTTGATGAGATCGGCGAGGACTTCAAGCCGCTGAGCAATCCATTCACGGTCGTCTTCTACGGAGCGATCCGATCGGCCGCCGAGTACGTTGCCGACTCCGACGACCCCGATGTCGCCAGCGACGAAGTGCTTGCCACGATTGGCGCCATCATGCTGGGAATGCGGTCACTGACCGATTCTCCTGCCGACGCTTCCTAGTTTCTACTTCAGATCGACGCTGCCGTCGCCCTTCGGCGCCAACGCAATGTAGGCGCGTCCCGGCTCCAGTAGATACGGCGACCCGTCAGCTGCCTCGAAGGTGATCGGCGAATCGATCGCCGGCTTCTTCCAGGTCAGTTCGACCGAGTGACCTTCGGCGTCGACGACGACCGCGCGACCTGAGCCTTCAAGTTCGGTACTCGGCACTGGATTTCCTGCCGGATCTCGATAGCCGGCATCGCCGACGCGGCAAAACATCACGATCAGGTTGTCGGCCTCGAACTCCTTGTCAGCGTGGCCGTTGGTGCGGCTCCACTTCCCATTCTTCAGTCGGAACTGGGTGACGCTGGAACGGGAGAATCGCACCGATGCTGCGGAGAAAACTTTGGGTTCTGGCCCGGTCGCGAGCGCGGACGGATCGTCAGATGGCGCCGGCTCGGAGTCATTAGAGTTCTCGGCCCACGGAAGGAACGGCTCGTTCGGGCTGGCGGGCTTGGCCTTCTCCACGATGGTTTGCAGATTGGCCCAGCGGTTGTACGGTGCGTACTTCGCTGGGTCCTTGCTGAATCCGGGAGAACCGGCATCTTCAGAGAAGACCTGGACGCCCGCGTTCGCCACCCGCCGGACTGCCTGGCCGGCTCCGCCCGTGGCAACCAGCACGCCATTGACCGGTGTCACGATGCCAATGTCAGTGATGCGAAGCGAACGAACGTGGCCCACCCGAGTCGGCAGATTGGAGTAGTACATCGCGGCCAACCGGGTCAGCCCGCCTTCGACCAACTCTTCGACCACGAGGTCGGCGTCGTTGAGGGCAGTCTGCGGCGCACCGCCCACGGTGTTCTCGATCTTGACAACCACCACAGGGTGGTCGGGCGTCTCCTTCAT
>JBEBVW010000142.1:0-7141 GCA_040392565.1 Aeromicrobium sp.
TGGTATTCAGCTTCGTCGGACAGTCCACGCCACAGCCGCACTATCTCGCGCAAGTTCCTCGCCACCTGCACCCGCACCTTGTCGGGGTTCCACTCGCTCATCAGCCATCTCCCTCTCGATGTCCATCGCAAACCCACTCGGTCATCAGCACGCCGTTGCTGTTGACGCCGAGGGGTCTTTCGGTTTGTGCGGGTCGTGCGCAGCCGTCGTCGATGCACACGGCTCCGGGTGGTGGCAGGTTCATCGCGGCACCTCTTCGTCGCTGAGCCAGTCCGTGGCGGGGTCGGTGATGAGGCGTTTGATGCGCTGGGCCTGCTCTGCTTTGACACAGACGGAGCAAGCCATCGACTGTCTGCAATCAGGGCCGTCCTTTGCCCGCACGTCGCTCAGCCACTCATCCGCCAGTGCCGTGACCGCAGCCACCTGGACCAGCGCAGTGTCACGCTCGGCAGTCAGGCGGGCGATGACGCTGATGCCTGTCTCGTAGTCCTCGTTGCTCAGCGCCGTTCCAATACGGCGGAACCATTCATCTAGCGGTTCGTGCTGGACAGCCAGCGCCTCAGCCCTGCGTTTACGTGCCTCTGAGTTAGTCATCACCCGACCTCCGAATCGCTCGCAGCGCCACCGTCAGCGGCGTTGAGGATCGCCAGGACAGCCCGAGCCGTGCCGTTATCCCATTGCTCAACCTCAGCCCGCACCGCCTCGACCTGGGCGCGGAGACGGTCGAGGTCGGCCATGACATGCGAGAGGCGGACCACCAGACGACCGGCGTCGGGGCTCACGGACGCTCGTGCCGCCTTCGCCTCCTCAGTGCCGAGCGACGACCGCTCGATCAGCGCCATGACCGCTGGCGACGGCGAGTGCTCCCGCAACCGCTCGTTCTCGGCGCGGAGACTGTCAAGTTCGGACAGCATCTCGATCGCGTTTCGCAGCATCTCTTGCTCAACTTCACGGCCAGCGCGGTGTCGCTCCAATTCCGCCAGCAGTCCCGCGAGAGGGCCAGCGATCACGGCGTCGGCGATTCCGGTGCTGAAGTGGGTTCCGTCGGTGTCGCGGATGACTTGCGCAATCGCCTCCCGCAACTCCATCCCCGCACGCGCCTCGGCAGCGTTGCGGTCGGCTTCACGCTCGGACGGCGTGAGATCAGGTTCCGTGCTCATTTCGGTTCCTCCTGGGTTGTGGTGGTGATCGGCGTGATCGTGGCTGCCCAGTGATCGCCGTCATGGCCTGCTGGGAGTACGCAGTCGGACAGGATCACCTTCTCGGCGGCCCAGACTTCGGTGGCGGTGCAGCGGGTCATGCTGACTCCTGGGTTGTGGTGAGTGCTGGCTGGTTGAGCCAGCTGATGTAGTTCGCTTCGGCCCATCGCGAGCACGTCCCGCAAGTGCCGTTGGGGCGTCGCGCCGAGCCACAGATCGGGCAAGGCGAGGGTCGGTAGACGCGGACGCCGCCGGGTCGTTTCTGCCAAACCGGCGTTTTAGAACGGAGCAGCATCGGGCAGCTCCTGTCGTCGGGTCGATGGTTGATACTTGCTGGGGATCGTCGGCAGCACGTCAGCGCCGCAGACGTGGGCAGCGACGACGTCGTAGTCGCCCACACCGGCGGGGGTGCCTTGAATCTCGAACTGCCCGCGGGCGTTGAGTTCGAGGTTCGCGCCGTCACCTCGCACGGCGTAGGTGCGACGGTCAGCGAATGTGGCGAGGATTTCCCCGACTGGTCCGATGGGGTCGACGTCGACACGAACAGCGAACGCGCATCGGTCGGCGTCGAGTCCGACCAATGTCAGCGTTGAGCATCGTGGGCAGCGTTGCGCTTTGGCGCGGCGTCCGATCCGGTCGGGATTAAGTGCCCCAATGTTTCGCAGATGCTCAATGAGCCAGGGAGCCATCATCGCCACACCGCCAGGGTCGGGTAGTGGCACATTGCTGGGTTGACCGCCGCGTGTGTGTGCGCGCGTATGGGACGGAACGACTTGACCCGACCCTGCCGACCCTTGACCTTCGAAAGGGTCGGGTCACCCGCGTTGATTGCTTCGCGCACGCGCGCGAAGCAGCGAAGCCGGACAATCTGACCCTGTGCGCTGCGATTTAGGGTCGGATTCGACCCTCGTGTAGTGACGTGACGTGACGTATACTTTGCGACATGACCCAACTGAACTGCCCGAACTGTGGGCATCACATCGGCAACCTGACCCTCGTCGCCGGCAGCAGGGCGAGCGTCTCGAATCGCCACGCCGACGAGATCGGCGACGCCGTAGAGAGATGGATCGACAACATGCGCATCAGCGGCAGCATGCAAGCGACCGAAGCGCTCGAAGCCTTCCGTCGCTGGGGAGGCCCTAACGTCACCCCGCGCACCTTTGGTATGGCGCTGAGGTCCGCCGGCGTTAGACAGCGGCGCAGTGATGGTCGTCGCTTCTGGGTGTTCTCGTAGAATGCTCATCGCCACATCTCCGCGTTGTCGGAGCGTGCATCGTCAGGGTCGGTTTCGTCGGCCTCGATGACGGTGATTCCGGTGTACCAACGCACGCCGTTGGACTTCGCTGAGCCGACATTGAACCGCTCTGCGAGGTCGCTAGTGAGCCGTTTCGCGGAGACAGGTGTCTCGCCCATTTCGATGCACCACTTCTCGTAGGCGTCGCGCAAACTGCCGACCTTGATCCGAACGAGCGAGCTCTCTGCCCTGTGGCATTCGTCGGCGACGAAGCGACCGATGGTGTCTTGGTCGGCTGCGTAGTCGGCGGTTGCTGCGGTGACCACGGAGGGCACGCGCAGACCGCCTGAGATGTATTCGGCAGCGCCTCGAGCGAGCCACGCTAGGACGGCGGGGGCCGCTTCGGCCAACTTCTCTCCGAGCATCCCGTCGCGCTGTTCTACGGGCACGACGTGGTCGAAGGGGATGAGTTGGACGCGACGCCAGAACGCTGGCCCTCCGGTGGCTGCGGATGGTTTGTGATTGCCGAGCAGGTGCAGCGTGTGGCTGGGGCGGAACGTGAACGGGTCGCGGCGCATGAAGCGTGCGTTGATTGAGTCGCCGCCGGTGAGCATCTTGACGCGCGCCTCAGCGAACTTTTGACCGTCGTCGAGTTCGCTGCATACGACGATCCGGGCGCCGACGAGTTGCGCGATTTCTGTGGGGTGTTCGGAGTGTCTGCGCTGCATCAGCATTTCTGACGGTGCGCTCATGGCGTAGCCGGTTTCTCCGGTCCCCAACGCGTGGGAGACGGCCTCGTAGAGTGTCGTCTTGCCGTTTGCGCCGACCCCGTACCCGAACGGCAGCACGTTCTCTAACACTTCACCGATGACCGAGAGCCCGAGTAGTCGCGCCATGTAGGTGCGCAGCTGGTCGTCGGGGAAGGTGTCGGCCAGGAACTTGTCGAGGACGTCGCTGGTGGTGTCGAAGTCGGGCGTCACGGCGGTGACGCGGGTGTGTAGTGCTGCCGGGTCGGGTGCTCGGAGTGTCCCTGAACGTAGGTCGATGATGCCGCCGGGGGTGTTGAGTTCATACGGCTTGGCGTCGAGTTCATCAATGTGGATGACGACGGCGGGGTCAGTGGCTGCCAGGCGTGCGATTCCGCTGACTCCTGACGCCGACAGCGCGCGCTTCTTATAGGTGCCCCACCCTTGTTCTTCGGGTAGTCCGCGGGCGATTGTCTTGATGAACTCGCGGTGTTGGCCCTTGGCATCCCACTCCCACCGATGCCCGTTCCAGGTGAGCCATTCGCCGCGTTGTGGGCAGAACCTCAGCTCTGGTGAGTGCGCGGCCACGAGCATGCGTGCTGTGCCGTCCTCGGTGGGTCCGAACTCTGCTGCATCGGGGCTGACTGCCACCTCGAGGACTCTGGCGCTGCTGCCGTCGTCTACGACGGTCAGGTGCCCTTTGCTGCGCGGTGGTGGTGGTGTGGCCGGAGTAATAGGTGGAGGTGTGCCGTATCCGTCTTTGGAGAGCGCCTTGGCGGCAGCAGAGAAGTCTCCACGGTGCTTCAGTAGTGCGTAGGCGGCGAACTTGGAGTAGGCGCGTTCTGACTCGAACTCTGTCGAGGTGGAGAACACGTAGAGGTTGTCGCCGTCGTTGCGTCCAGTGGTGGCGCTAATCCCGGCGTTCTTGCCAGGTCGTCGCCAGCCGTAGGCGTTGCCGCCGAATGAGTGGACTTTTACCCAACCGTCGAGGATGTCCTCCCAGCGTGCTTTGGTGTTGAAGTCGTCGCCTGGGCGTGTGCCGCCGAGCAGGTTGATGCCGGCACTGCCGTGGCTTTCAAACTGTTCGGAGTGCAGCTCGATGACGGGCGTGGTGTCAAAGAACGATCCGATCGCGTGCAGTGCGTCGCGTTCGTCCTCGGTGATAGTGGGCAGGGTGGCGCGTGACCCGTTAATGACTGTCCAGCCGTGGCCGGTGGGGTGGCTACTCCCGGCGGATGGTGCGATGACGGTGAAGCCGCCTTGGCCGCGTGTCTCGATGAGGACTTTGACTTTGTCGCCAGGATCGTCGGCGAGTTCGGCGTCGGTCGCGGGGCGCCGCGCGATCTTGGTGTTGCCTCGAGGCTCACCGTCGACGCGGTAGTACCAGTGCATGCCGTGCGACGGCGTCAGTTCGACGTATCCGGTGTTGATCCTGCTCCACAGTTCGCCGAGCCCGTTGTCGTTCATGGCTTCGATGAACTTGGGGAGGTATCCCTCGGTGATGGCGCGGCCTTCAAACTCAAGCATTTCGAGGCCACCGGACGGAGCGCCGCAGAGCAGCCCGATGCCTTGGGTATTGGATCGCCTGGTGAAGATCGCGGCGACTTCATCGCGGGTCGGCGGCTCTTCGGTGAAGGTGCGCCAGTCGTCGACCCAGGGCTTCTTAGAGCCGTCGATGGCGAGCGGGAGGGGCGCGTATCCGGCGTCGTGCCAGGCGAGCGCCTCGTGAAGCATGTTCACAGTGCAGGCACCTCGCCATGCTCGAATCGTGCGGAGCGAGCGGCGACGTATCCGCGTTCTGCTGCCGATAGCAGCTGCAATCCGCGCATCGCAGGATTGGCTCTCAACGTCTCCTTGGTGACCCAGGGGAGCCACGCGAGGGAGACGCCGTCGAGAAGCGATTCAGGGAACAACATGTCCCACTGGCCTGCATCGTTGGCGACTTCGGCGTGCATCGCTAGGTGCGGGTCTGCGTTAACCAGGAGCCACGGTGATGCGATCAACTGCCCTTTGTGCATGTGCAGCAAGGTGGGAAGTCGGCTCTCACCAGGGCGCGGGATTGGACCCAGCAGCAGACCACTGCCTCCGCAGCCTCCCTCGTCATTGAGAACGCTGGCGTAGTGGCTAAGGATCTTCGCGGGGTTGTCGAGAACGCCTTTAACTTCGGCATGAATGCCCAGCTCGGGGAGCCAGAAGTCAGGCAGGTAGCGCGCGCTTCCGACGCCCATTTCTAGGCGATCGTTGACCTCATATCCCTGCGCTTCGTACTCCCACTTGATTTCGAGGGCGTCAAAGAACACGGCCCATCGGGCCTCAAGGCGGCTGCGGAAGCGGTGGCCGGCGTATCTGGTCTCAATTGCTGCGATGCTCATGTGTCTCCTTAGTTGTCGTTACTGACCGACCTCCCCGCGCCATCGACCAGAGGCCGACGACGCAGGGGCGCTGGTCAGGCGGGGATGGATGCCGGGTCGACGCCAGCAGCTCGCAGTGCTGCGACCTGTTCGGGCGTCAGGCCAGCCGGTGCGGCGGGCGCGGCTGCCGGTGCCACTTCCGCGGTTCCGAGAACTGCGCCGGTCTGCGCGGCCCTGTCAGGCAGTACGTAGGTAGCGCCGTACAACTTGCGGTCGTTGAAGCCGCGGGTGGCGCTGGGCTCGGTCCCGACGAGCGTCACGGTGAGCGTGCCGCCGACGTCGAGGCCCTTGGCTCCAGCGGCACGGACGGCTTGGGCGACTGCGTCGTGCAGCGACTTGCTGCCTGCTTTCTTGGAGCCCTTGACGTAGATGTTGCGCGAGCCGTCATCGTCATCGTCCTCGCGCAGCGAGGTCTTGAGCGTGACGACGAGCTGCATACGCGGATCGCCGTTATCCCACGACAGCGGAGCGCCGGTAGCGATGTCGGTCTGCTGCTTCACTTCGGCGGCAGTGATTTCTCCAGTGATGCTGTCGCCGACGTTGTCGAACTTGACGGACTTGCCGCCACCTCCCAGAAGGAAGTCATTGGTGCTGGTCATGCGAATCTCCTTGATTTGCGGAACGCTCAGCCTGCGAGCAGGTCTGAGAATGGGTTGGCTGCTGCGCTGGACCTGGGGTGTCCAGCGCAGCCTTCGGCGGGGTCCGTGGACCCTGCGCGGAAGAATGGGCAGAAGCCGCAGTAGTCATCGACGGTTTCGATGTGTGCGGGTGCGCCTGTGCCGAGAGCGTTGACGGCTAGGGCGATGCCGGCCAGTCGCTGCAAGGCTTCAGTAGCGACGGTTTCGTCGTAGGGCTCGTGCCAGATGTAGGCGTCCTCGAGCTTGCCGTTGCGAGGCAGGAACACGATCATGACGCGCTCGACAGGTAGGCCAGCACGACTGAATCCGCGCCCGTAGAGGTGCGCTTGTGTGCGGTATTGGCTGCCTGGGCCTTTGCTGCGGTACTTCTTCAGCGTCGTCGGTCCGACGATCTTCCAGTCGATGACCGTTGCGGTGACGCGGTCGTAGGCGTCTGCTGATCCAGTGACGGCCACATCGCCGTATTCGCCGGTGTTGACTCGGCGTTCGGTGTAGTAACGCGGCTGACCGCAGGACCCGATCCATCGCTGGTTCTCGCGGTCGAGTGCTTCTTCAAGCCATGCGTGAACCGCGGTGCCGATGGTGGGGAGCCAGGGTGTTTCGCGTTCGCGTTCTTCGTGGCCGAGCATCTTGTACGCCAGGCGTCGCCCGCACGCTTGCCCCACTTCGCTCGGCCCGATGGCTTTCTGTGCTGAGCGCGGATGCTTGGTGATGTGGTTGGTGATCGCCTCGAGCAACTCAGTGGCGAGCAGCGTCCCGTCGCTGCCGAGCGCGAGAAGCTCCGGCGCTAGTGGTTCTGGGTTGCTCATGCTTGCTCCTTGCTGATGTGGTCGCGCGTGCCGGTGAGCAGGGCGACGAGGTCGGCGACGGTGAGGGTGATCCATTGGTCGGCGGGGTTGCCCTTGCCGTGACG
>JBEBVW010000143.1:0-7093 GCA_040392565.1 Aeromicrobium sp.
GGGGATCAGGGGAGGTTGAGGATGCGCTTGAGGCAGCTGGTGGCGAGGTCGTCGATATTGCAGAGGCCGGGCTTGCGCACGGGACGATAGTCCGGACGGTTGCCGTTTTGTGCGATGACGTCGGTGTAGGTGGCGACGCCGTCGGTTGGTCGGCGGGTCAAGGTGGGGTCGGTCGCTGCGTCGACGGTCCACAGGCCGAACCGGGCTCGATAGCTGCCCCACTCGTAGTTGTCGGTGATGGTCCAGTAGTTGAAGCCGATCATCGGGACACCCTCGGCAATAGCGCGCTGCATCCAGTACACGTGATCGCGTAGGTGGTCAGAGCGGGTATATCCGTCGGCGCGGGGCTTGCCGTTATCGCTGACGAAGCCGTTCTCGATAATCCAGATCGGTTTGCCCGGGAACCGCTGGGCGTACATCTTCAGCGCGTAATACAGCCCCTCGGGCGCCGGATCGATTTTCCAGAACTCGCCCATCAGCGCGCTGGCCGCCGTGCCGTTATCGAGCGCGACGCCGTAGTAATAGTCGATGCCCAAGAAGTCAGTCTTCATCTGGTTCAGGAACATCGCGTCCAATGCCGGTTGGACGCCGGGAATGTAGGCCACATTGCTCGACACCATCGCGCCCGGGTCGTGCTGATGGATGTAGGCGTACATCTGGTTGTGGGACTGCACCACTTTGCTTGGCAACTGCAGATTCGACAGCAGTTGCGACAAGCCTTTGGTTTCGGTCAACTCGTGCTGCAGATAGATAAATGGCTCGTTGAAGGTGATCCAGGTGACGTCCTGGCCGGCATATCGATCGACGATCTTCTTCGAATATTTGGTGAACTGGGCGACTGCCGTGGCGCTGGCCCAGCCGCCCTGATCGGCGAACCACTTCGGATGCACCCAATGCGACAGGGTGATCATCGGCTTCATTCCATGGGAGCGAATCTCAGCCACCACGTCGTCGTAGTAAGCCAGCTCTTCGTCGTCGAACACGCCGGGTGTTGGTTCGACCCGGGCCCATTCGATTCCGAACCGGAAAGTGTCGACGCCCAAGCTCGCCGCATTGGCGATGTCTTCGGCGTACCGGTGGCGGAAGTCGACTGAGTCCAGATAGGGGTCTTTGGCGTCGTCGTAGGCCGACCAGTTGCTCGGCGGCGCGTCGCCTTCAGACTGGTAGCCGCTCGTGGCAACACCCCAATGGAAGCCGTCAGGCACCGGCGGCACTTCTGCCGCCTGGGCCGTAGTTGGCGCGAGAGCAACGAACATCGTCGCAGCGAGCAGGACGGTCAGCGTGCGGCGCATGATCAATGACTTTCTAGGTGGCTGGGTAGGACGCAGACGGTGTCGAGGCCGAGCACCCGGTTGAGGCGCCCAAACGCGAGCCACGAACCCAGGCACATGCTCAGTTCGACGATTTCGCGTTGGTCGTATTCGGTGAGCATGCGTTGCCAGAAGGCATCGTCGATGCTGTGGTGATCGGTGGCATAGAGCTCGGCGTATTCGGCGGCCAAGCGCGTCCGTTCATCGAATGCGTCCGTGGTGCGCCAGTCGCGCACGGCGGCATCGAAGGTGTCCTCGACGCGCTCGCCGTCGCGGTCGGTGCGCCAGTCTTGGCAGAACAGGCACCCGTTGATCTGCGCTATCCGCAGCCGCGCGGCCTCGAATTCGCGAAGCCCCAAGGTGGAGTCCGAATAGACCTTCAGCGACAGATTCGCTGCGGCGCCGCCGATGCCGGGCACCATTTCACCCCACACATAGCCGATCGGATCTTTGCCCTCGGGGATGTCGATGATCATGCGTTCGTGCCTGCCTTCGGACGGAGTCGACCGATGGCCGGCGTGAGTGGAACCTCTAGTGCGTCGTAAAGACCGGAGCCGTTCTCGCGCAGCCACGGGATGGCATTGACGATGCGCCCGACGGCCGTGGCGTTGCCGCCGGCCGCGCGGTTGCCGCCTTCATCGGTGGCCTCGACGGTGATCTCGATGCGCGGCTGACCTTCAATCACCACGCGGTGCGCGCCGTCGCCCCCGTCCGGCGGCATGGGCCAGTCGGTGGCGCACGACGGGTGAATGCGGGTCACATGCTCCACAATGATCAGTGGTTCGCCATCGACGATGCCTTGCACCTCGAACCGCAACGCTCCCTGGGTGCCTGCGTTGAACGTGCCCATCGCGGCATTCTCGACCGTCTCGTCGAGTGCGCGGCGTTCCACGGTTTCGCGGATCTCGTCGATTTCGACGCCCAACGCTCGGGCGATGAGTCGCACCTGTCCGCCCCACACCATCGTCGGAATCGTCGGCGCGACCATGGGTGGTTCGTAGTCCATGGGCTCACCCATGCCGATCAAGAAGCGGACCGAATCGGGCTGGTCGTACGTGGTGTAGTCGAAGATTTCCTGACAGCGCACCTGTTCGACGACCGAGCCCAGGCCGGTTGCCAGAACCGGCAGGATGTCATTGCCCCAGCCAGGGTCGATGCCGGAGACGAACAGCGTTCCACCGCCCTCCGCGATCGCCGCTGTGACCGCGTCGCGCAACTCCTCGGGTGCCGATTGGGGGTCGTACATCGCGTAGAGCGCAGGCGTGACGACGATGGCGCCAGCTTTGAGCGCACGTACGACGTCGGCCAGTGCCTCGTCGGGACGGATGTCGCCGGACGCCGCGTACACGACCGCCTCGATGCCGCTGCCGTCGATCACCGCCGCGATGTCGTTGGTCGCTGCGATCCCGAGTTCACGGTCCATGCCGGCGAGCTCACCCGCATCACGGCCGATCTTCTCGGGGTTGTTGACCAGGACAGCGGTCAACTCCAAGCCCGGATGGGCATCAACGGCGCGGATGGCCGCCCGCCCCACATTGCCCGTACCCCACACAGCCGTGCGGATGGTGTTGGTCATTCTGTCCTCACATTCGACGGGCCGAGCGGAGTAGATCAGCGAATACGCAGCTTTCGCATGAGTTTCAACGACATTTGCGTCTGCTTGGCGTAGTCGGCGTAGGTCTGCTTGCCCTGCGGCTCCATGACCTGCTTCTTCAGCACTGCGACGTTCTGTGCGTCGGTGTACTTCAGGAGGCCCTGATCGCCGTGGCGGGCACCTACGCCGGACTGCTTGAGACCGCCGGATGGCGATCCCTTCGATGCGTAAGCGGTAGCCAGGATGTCGTTGATGTTGACGTTGCCTGAATCGATACGGCGGGCGACGGACTGGGCGTGAGCCAGATCCTTGCTCCACACGCTGGCGTTCAGGCCGTATTCGGTGGAGTTCGCCAGGGCGATGCCTTCGTCGTCATTGCTGAAACGATGCAGCGCAACGACCGGGCCGAATGTCTCGACCGTGCCCGCGGTCATGTCGGTGGTGACGCCTTCGAGGATGGTCGGCTCGAAGAAGGCCGGGCCAAGATCGGGTCGAGCCTTGCCGCCGGTGAGCACCGTGGCGCCCTTGGCGACGGCGTCGTCGACGTGGCTGGCGACCCTGTCCTTGTGGTCGGGGGAGACCAGTGAACCCATGTCGTAGTCGAAGTTGTAGCCGGCGCCGACGTTGAGTTTGGCGGTTTCGGCGACGAACTTGGTCTTGAACTCCTCGTACAGCGAGTCGTGCACGTACAGGCGTTCAATGTGCATGCAAATCTGGCCGGAGTTTCCGAATGCGCCGAACAGTGCGGCGTGCACGGCTTCGTCGACATTGGCATCGGCCAGCACCAACATCGGGTTCTTGCCGCCCAGCTCCAAGCAAGCGCCGATCAGGTTCTTGCCGGCCATCTCGCCGATGATGCGACCGGTCGCAGTGGATCCGGTGAACATGACGTAGTCGGCTTCAGGAATCATCGTCGGTCCAACGTCCGGGCCCTCGCCGCAGACGACCTGCACCAAGCCCTTAGGCAGACCGGCCTTCTCCAGCAACTGGATGCCGAACAGCGGGGACAGCGCCGTCTTATTGTCCGGCTTCACGACAACACCATTGCCGGCCAACAGCGCCGGAATGGTGTCGGAGATGCCGGTCGCGAACGGGAAGTTCCACGGCGCGATGATCGCGACAACACCCTTGGGGCGACGCACCTCAGTCGAATGCGACAGCACCGGAATGGGCCCAGCATGCTTGCGGTCCTTCAGAACCTTCGGCGCGCGCTTGATGTAGTGGCTGGTGCCCATTGGCACATCGCACGACTCCTCAAACGCCATACGACGGTTTTTGCCGCTCTCGGCCTGAATCAGATCGGTGATCAGCATCTGGTTCTCGATGACCAGACGGTGGAAGCGATCCAGCACCTTCGTGCGGCGCTTGACCGACCACGAGCCCCAGATCTTCTGGGCTTCCCGAGCCTGCGCAAATGCCTGACGGATGTCATCGGGTGAGGACTGGGGGAGCTCCACCAACAGATCGCCGTTGTAGACCTCGGTGAGCTTCCAGGTGTTGCCCGAGGTACCCGGGACACGGGCAACTAGACCCTCCAAGAAGGCTTGGGTAAGCCCGGCCGGCCTCTGGAGCTCGCTCATGAGAGCACCAGCTCGGCGGCCTTGTCGCCGATCATGATGGCTGGCGCGTTGGTGTTGCCACCGATGATCGTCGGCATGATCGAGGCGTCCGCGACGCGCAGGCCCTCGACGCCGCGCACCCTCAGATCAGGCCCGACGACAGCAAGTTCGTCGACGCCCATGCGGCACGTCCCGACGCCGTGATAGACCGTGGTAGCGCGGTTGAGGACTTCGGTCTGCAGGTCGTCCATGGTGAGTTTGGCGCCTGGATGCAGTTCGCTCTTGACGTTGCCGCCGAACGCTGCCGAACCCATGATTTCGCGAATCATTTCGACGCCCTCAAGCAGCACCTTGCGGTCGTCATCTTCGGCCAAGTAGTTCATGTTGATCAGTGGCGCTGCGTGCGGATCGGCTGAAGCCAAGCGCACATTGCCGCGGCTGCGCGGGTAGATCAGTGTCGACATGACGGTCAGCGCAGCGCGCTTGTCGACCTCGTGACGGATCGGCGCGTCCTGGTTGGGCGAGGGGTACGCCCACGGCAGCACGTGGATCTGCAGATCGGGCACGTCGGTGGCGAACGAGGTGCGGACGAAGCCGACGGTCTCGAACACCGAGTTCTCCAAGAACGAACCGCCGCGGGTCTGTTCCTTCATGACGCCCTTGGCGAAGTAGCCCGGCGTGCCGCGATGCTTGGCGTTGGGCATGATCCAGGTGGTCGGCACGAAGAGGTGGTCTTGCATGTTGTCGCCGACCGGGAGATCGCTCACGACCTCGATGCCGTGCTGGGCCAGGTGCGCGGCCGGGCCGACGCCCGACAGCATCAGCAGTTGGGCCGAACCGAACACACCCGCCGACACAATGACTTCCTTGCCGGCGCGGACCGTCTGGCTGCGGCCCTTCTTGTCGCGGTAGACGACTCCGGTGGCGCGGCCGTTCTCGATGACAACCTTCTCAGCGGTGGCCTGCGTAATGACGTTCAGCGTCGCGGGGGAGCGATCGGTGATGTAGCCACGCGAGGACGAGTACCGCTTGCCGCCGTGTGCGCTCTGCTGGAAGGAGCTGATGCCCTCCTGCTCGCCAGCGTTGTAGTCGCTGATGATCTTGACGCCCAGCGTGTCGGCCGCTGCCTGCTGGAACTGCTGGGAGGCTTCGGTGGGTTGGGTGTGGCGTTGCACCTTGATGGGGCCGCCTGCGCCGCGGTATTCGCTGGCGCCGTCCTCGAAGTCTTCGACGCGACGGTAGACGTCGTTAATGCTGTCGGCGTCCCAGCCGGTGTTGCCTTCGGCGGCCCACGAGTCGTAGTTGGCACGGTTGCCGCGCACCCAGAGCATGCCGTTTATGGAGCTCGATCCGCCCATGACCTTGCCGCGGGGTTGCGGCAACTTGCGGCCGTTGAGGTGCTCCTGCGGGGTTGTGTAGTAGCCCCAGTCGACCATCTTCTTCAGCTGCGGGACAGCGTGCATCGGGCCGATCATGCCGGGCTTGGTCACCAGATAGGAGGTGTCCTTCTTGCCTGCTTCAAGCAAGATGACCGACGCGCCGGACTCGGCGAGGCGCGATGCGGCTGCGGCACCGGCGCTGCCTGCGCCGACAACGATGTAGTCGGCTTCAGTGGTGGGGTTGCTCATGGGTGTGGTCCGTTCCTCAGATGCGTTCGATGATCGTGCCGGATGCCTGTGCGCCGCCAGCGCACATCGAAATCAGCGCCGTGCTGGCGTCGCGTCGCTCCAACTCGTGCAGCGCGGTGGTCAGCAGGCGAGTACCGGTGGAGCCAACAGGGTGGCCCAGGGCGATGGCGCCGCCGTTGACGTTGATGCGATCTTCGGCGGGGCCGTGCACCTTGGCCCACGACATCACGACGCCAGCGAACGCTTCGTTGACCTCGAACAAGTCGATGTCGTTGATCGACATACCGCTGTTGGCCAGGACCTTCTCGGTGGCCTGAACGGGGCCATCGAGGTGGTAGTAGGGATCGGCCCCAACGAGCGCGGAGGAAATGATGCGAGCGCGCGGGGTCAAGCCCTGAGCGCGGGCGAGGTCCTCATCCATCAACAAGATGGCCGAGGCGCCGTCAGAGATCTGCGACGAAGTTCCGGCCGTGTGGAAGCCGTCGGGCATGACCGTCTTGAGTTCGGCCAGCTTCTCCAGCGAGGTCTCACGGATGCCCTGATCGGCGTCGACAATCTGGGTGTCGCCGGTGGGCTTGCCTTCGTCGTCCAGAACCGGTGCCTTGATGGTGAACATCTCGCGGTCGAACCGACCTTCAGCCTGAGCGGCGGCGGCCTTCTGCTGTGACCACAGGCCGAACTGGTCGACGTCGGCGCGGGTGAAACCACGATCGCGCACGATGCGGTCGGCGCCTTCGAACTGATTGGGCAGATCGATGGACCAGTCGTCGGGGCGCGGATTGCCCAGGCCCTTGGGCACATTGGAGCCGAGCGGGATGCGCGACATGGACTCAACGCCGCAAGCGACGCCGGCGCCGATCATGCCTGCGCCGATCATGGCGGCGATCAAGTGCGTGGCCTGCTGTGCTGACGAGCACTGCGCATCAATGGCGGTCGATGCCGTCGCATTCGGCAGGCCAGCGTGCATCCAGGCGCGACGCACCATGTTGTTGGACTGCTCAC
>JBEBVW010000144.1:0-7054 GCA_040392565.1 Aeromicrobium sp.
CGCTTGCAGGGCGGCGTCGAGGGATTCGCCTGAGCCGAGCAGTGGCAGCGGCGGTTCCATGTGTTTGGCGACAGCGTCGGTCAGTTGGGCGCGGCCCTCAAACACGGCGCTGATCAGGGCGCGTTCGTTCACGCTGCCCGCCACTTCGCCGATCACGACAGGCGGCTCTGGGCCGACGACAGGCATCTGTGAGACGTTGTATTCGCGCAGGATCTCGATTGCGTCGCGGATGGTCTCCGATGGGTGCGTGTGCACCAAGGCCGGCATATCTCCGGACTTGCGGCGCAGCAGGTCGCCGACGCTGAGTTGCGGTTCGTGCGGGTCCAGCGGTTCGCGGAGGAACCCGTAGGACGACATCCAGTCGTCGTTGAAGATCTTGGACAAATAGCCACGGCCGCCATCGGGCAAGAGCACGACGACGATCGCGTCGGGCCCAGCTTCCGCGGCGACCTGCGCAGCCGCGACGACCGCCATGCCGCACGAACCTCCGACCAAGAGGCCCTCCTCGCGAGCCAGACGGCGGGTCATGTCGAATGAATCGGCGTCACTGACAGCGATGATGCGGTCGGGAATGGAGGGGTCGTATGCCGTGGGCCAGAAATCCTCGCCCACGCCTTCGACCAAGTAGGGACGGCCAGTACCGCCGGAATACACAGACCCTTCCGGATCAGCGCCAATCACCTGGATGTTCGGATTCTGTTCCTTCAGGAACCGGCCGACACCAGTGATGGTGCCGCCAGTACCCACGCCAGCCACGAAGTGCGTGACCTTGCCGTCGGTATCGGCCCAGATCTCCGGACCAGTGGTCTCGTAATGGCTGAGCGGGCCCATTTGATTCGAATACTGATCGGGCTTCCAGGCGCCGGGCGTATCGCGAACCAAACGATCGGAGACGTTGTAGTAGCTGTCTGGGTGCTCCGGCGGAACAGCTGTCGGGCACACCACCACTTCAGCGCCATAGGCCTTCAGCGTGTTGCGCTTGTCGATACTGACCTTGTCAGGGCAGACGAAAATGCAGTGGTAGCCCCGCTGCTGCGCGACCAAGGCCAGGCCCACGCCGGTATTGCCGGAAGTGGGCTCGACGATGGTGCCGCCCGGCTTCAGCAGGCCCTTCGCCTCGGCATCGTCGACCATCTTGACCGCAATGCGGTCCTTGGCGCTGCCACCAGGGTTGACGTACTCCACCTTGGCCGCCACCAGGCCGCTCCCAGCGGGAACGACCTGGTTCAGGCGAACCAGGGGAGTACCACCAATCAGGTCAGTAACGTGCTCGGCGATCCTCATGCGGCCATTGTTGCAGCCGCTCTAGAGCACTGCTCCAGTGATGTTGCGTCCGTCATCGACATGGGAGTACGGATCCGCTGCCTTGGCCGGTTTGCGGTCCGGATCGTGCGGCCACTTCTCCTCAAGCACCACCGCCACTGCCGAGGCAGTGAAGATCGTCGAAAGGATGCCGACGCCCAAGCCGAGCAGCAGTGCAATCGCAAAGTCCATCAACGAATCGCCACCCAGAACTGCCAGCGTGGCCAAGATGAACATCGCGCCCAGGCCCGTGTTGATGGTTCGTGGGATGGTCTGCAGGATCGCTTCGTTGACCACATCGCGCAGCGGTCGCTTGCGGTTGTCTCCGGTGTGTTCGCGGATGCGGTCGAACACCACGATCGTGTCGTTGACGGCCAAGCCGATGATCGACAAGATCGCCGCCAAGAAGACACCGTCAATGGATTTGCCCCACCACGCGAAGATGCCGACGACAGTCAGCACGACCGACGACATCGACAGCACGGCCGCCAACGCGAACGTCCATCGGAAGCGCCAGGCGAGGTAGAGCATCTGCGCGGCAATGGCGATTGCGAAGGCGATCAGTGCCTTATTGCGCAACTCCTTGCCCAAACTCGGCCCAATCAGTTCATCGCGTTCCTTCTCGACCTTGTCGGCGAGCGTTCCGATGGCTTGTTCAATCTCGAACGCTTCGTCGTTGGTGACGTTCTCAACACGAACTGTGATGTTCTCGCTTTCGCCGTCACCGGACGACTGCTGCACAACCGCTTTGGCAAAGCCCGCGTCACTGACTGCAGTGCGAGCATCCTCGGGATTAACCGGTGAGGACGTGGAGAACTCCAGCAGGCGTCCGCCAGTGAACTCAACGCCTAGGTTCAGGCCGCGCAGCACGATGCCGCCGATCGATACTGCTGCGACGAGTAGCGTCACGACGATCCAGGTGCCACTGCGACGCATCAAGTCGGGGCCCTTTTCGTTGAGCCAGGTGCGGATACGACCGGTGCCGGCGATGCCGGTGATCTTCGGATGATTGCGAACGACCGAGCGCTTGACTGCCCACTCGGCCAAGACGCGGGCGATGACCAGCGCCGAGATCATCGACGCGATGGTGCCGATGGTCAGGGTGACGCCGAAGCCCTTGACCGGTCCTGAAGCGAAGATGAACAGCAGCCCGGCGGCCAACAACGTTGTGACGTTGGAGTCGAGAATTGCTGTCCAGGCCTTGTTGAAGCCGGTCTCCAACGCAGGAGAGAGGCCAGCTGACGTGCGTTCGGCGTATTCCTCTCGCGCTCGTTCAAAGACCAACACGTTGGCGTCAATGGCTAGACCGATGGCGAGCACGAAGCCGGCCAGTCCGGGAAGTGTCAGTGTGGCGCCGAGCCAGACCAGAAGGCCGAAAGAGATCAATGCGTAGGTGGCCAGGGCAAGCGTCGCCATGAAACCGACCAGGCGGTACACGAACATGATGAATAGGCCGGTCAGAATCACGCCGATGATGGCGGCTTCGATCGACGCGTCGATGGCAGCTTGACCAAGCGTCGGTCCAACCGTGCGCTGCTCGATGACCTTCACAGGAACGGGAAGAGCGCCGCCCTTGATGAGCGCAGACAGGTCTTTGGCCTCAGCTGATGTGAAGCTTCCACTGATCTGTGTGGTGCTTCCGCCGCCCGACTGGCACAGCGACGGCTGAACTGCAGGCGAGGAAATGATCTTGTCGTCAAGCATGATCGCCACGCGATTGCCTGCGTTCGGGTTCGCGCATGCGGTGCTGACGAGTTCATTCCAGCCGCCCTTGCCCTGGCCGTTGAAGTCGACTTGCACTTCCCACTGGCCAAGTCCGTCCTGAGGAGTGACAGCGGATGAGTCCTTGACGCCGTTGCCGTCCAACAGGGGAGCGGCCAGCAGCAGTGGGGTGCCATCTTCGTCATTGGCGACGATTTCGCCCTCGCCTGCCTGGTCAGGGGTGACGCCGATCGCGTTGACCACGTGGAATGACAGCTGTGCGGTCTGGCCAATGACCTCTGCTGCTTCGCGGGGATCTTGCAGGCCAGGAAGTTCGATAATGATGCGGCGATCGCCCGAGCGGGCAATTGTCGGCTCGGCAACACCGAGCGCATCAACACGGCCACGGAGAACGTCGCGGGCACGATCGGTCGATTCGGCGTTGGCCTTGACGCGTTCAGAGTCCTGGGTTTCCAGAACGATTTGGGTGCCGCCCTTGAGGTCGAGGCCGAGCTTGGCCGATGACGTCAGAGCAAGCAGTAGGGCGATAGCGATCGCGCTGAACGCGGCGATGGCGCGCCACAGGGGCGCCTTTGAGGTGTTGGAACTGCTGGACATGCGGGAACCTTTGATGATGCCGACGAGCGGCGAATGAGAATCGGGGCGGGCGTCAGTTGGCTGACGGCGGACCCCGACCATTCATCGCGATGGGCGGTTCCGGTGCGGGTGCTGGGGGATATGCCGCGAGTTCGTAGCGATACGCCCGATCGCCCAGGTGTGGTCCGGCCGGCGGTGGCAGCGAAATGTCAGACCCGTGCTGGGGTGCGCCAGAGTCGTGATCGACGTGCGCCACGCGGGTACTGACCGTCAGTCCATGAGTGGCCTGATGCGACACCGCGCGAAGCGTGGCGAGACGACCTGCAGCCGATGCGCTCGCGGTGGGAGCTGTGGTGACAACTGCGAAGCCACCCAAGATGAGGGTCGCCACGAGGACGAGGGCCCGAGTGCTCCATCGCCGCTGCATGCACGACAGTCTAAGCGGCCACCTCGCCCAACCCCCTGGATGGCGGGCGAGGTGGCACTGCAGAGGAGACGGCGCCGAGCGGAATCCATGACGCTAAAGCGCGTTGTGTTCTGGGTCACATCCGTAGGCTTGCTGGCATGACGGCCTCGAGAACCCTCGGATTCAGCGGAATTGCAGTGCCGGCAGTGGGCATCGGATGCAATGCCTTCGGGGCTCGAATTGACGCCGATCGTGTGGTGCAGATTGTTGATGCAGCCATCGACGAAGGCGCCACCTTTTTCGATACCGCTGACGTTTACGGCCAAGGCGCGAGCGAGGAGTTACTGGGGCGGGCCATTCGCGGTCGGCGTGATCAGGTGATCATCGCGACCAAGTTCGGCATGGACATGGAAGGCGCCAACGGGGACGACGGCGGGCGGCGCGGAACCGCGAGCTACGTCAAAACCGCAGTGGAGGCCAGTCTGCGCCGTTTGGCCATCGACCACATCGATCTGTATCAGTTCCACACGCCAGACCCGACCACGCCGATTGAGGAAACACTTCAAGCGCTGGACGAGCTCGTGCAAGCGGGAACGGTCCGTGCCATCGGCTGCTCAAACATGCAGGCCTGGCAGATGGTCGATGCGCACTGGCAGTCATCCACAAGGGGACTGGCCGCATTCGCGACGGCGCAGAATGAGTACTCGCTCTACAACCGGATGGCTGAAATCGAACTGGTTCCTGCTAGCAGCGCCTTGGGTGTCGGCATCCTTCCGTACTTCCCGCTCGCTTATGGACTGCTCACGGGCAAGTACCGACGCGATGAGGCGGCTCCCAGCGGCACCCGACTTGAGATCCAGTCGGCACGGCTGCAGAACGCGGACTGGGCGCGCATTGATGAGCTCCAGGATTTTGCCGATCGGCACAGCATTTCGCTGTTGGAGGTGGCAATTGGAGGACTTGCCGCTCAACCTGCCGTGTCGAGCGTCATCGCTGGAGTGACGTCAGCCGATCAGGTCCGCGCGAACGCCCAGGCGGGTCGCTGGACGCCGACCGACGAACAACGAGCCGAACTCTCCGGCATCGGTCGTCCATCGATGTCGTATACGACCTTCGCACCCTAAGGATGTAGTGCGCCGAGCCGGGAGCGCCTCACGGCGCGTGGCCGCTCGTAGCGGCTGATTTTGGGACCCGGGGCTGCCGCGGCTCGACGCGAGATCAAGAGTAACCCCACGGACAACCGCTTCTGAGATTGCTTCACGGGAGGCCCGAGTCGCGTTCGATGGCCGCTGCGCGATGTAGTTGGGCAGCCATATCAACAAGTCGGGCAGCGGAGTGCGGATCGCCAGAATCGAGTTGGGCTCGACCGACGCCGATGATGTGGGCGAATGCGCCCGCGCGGTCAAGTGTGACGTCAAAGTGATCGCCGACGATGCCGCGCACCACGATGTCAACCAGGGTCACCATGTCCTGAGGGCTTGGTGGGTCGATGACTCCAGCAAGAGCTTCGCGGACGGGGGCGTGCACCTTTCCCGCGGCAAACTCGCGTGCTGCGAGTTCGGGTTGGCGGTGGACCCAATCACGCAGCAGGTAGAGCCGCCACAGGCATCCGGCGACGGTGTCCGACGGCGCGTGCGACCACAGTTCAGCTACCGTCCCCAAACCTTCAGCATCGGCCAAGTGGAGGACACGATCCACCATTTCTTGATCGGCGGCGTCGCGCGGCCCGCGAACTAACAGCGTCGCGACACGATGGCCCGCAGCGGCGAGCTCAGCCGGGTCATGCCTATCTGCCTGGGCCTCAAAGAGTTCGGCGCCGGGCAGCATGGGGCGATGGAAGTCGCGACTCATGCGAGCGTGAGCGCATCTTCGATTGCGGCCGCGTAACCGTCGTACCGAGAGTCACCACACGGCCGAACTTGCTTCATGCCAGGCGCATATTCGAAGGTCATGCGATTCATCGCATAAGCAATGGTCAGGCGCCGATCGACGTCATTGACCACCACCGATCCGCCGAGGCCGCCCCAGTAGCAACTGCGACCAGGCGCAACCGACGGCATCATTGCTGGAAGCGGGAGATGCCAACCCAGTCCGAATCGGGTGGGCACGTTCAGGACCACATCCATGCCGTCGGCGCGTGGCTGCAAAATCTGCTCCACAGTCTCCGCTGACAGGAATCTGATGCCGTCGATCTCGCCACCGTGCGACACGATCGACTGCACGCGGGCGATGGAGCGAGCATTTCCGTGGCCGTTTGCTGCCGGAATCTCAGCTCGTCGCCACCTCTCGGAGTTCGCTTCACCAGCGTGCAGAAACGGGCCGGTGAAGGTGCGCATGGTGGGTCCGTCTGGCGCCACCATGCTGGCGTCGGTTTCCAGCATGGTGGGTAGCGAGACAGGGGAGACGCGGTGGTCGTGTTCAGCGGACAAGCCAATGTGGAAGTCGGCGCCGAGTGGCGAAGCGATGTGCTCGGCGAACCACTGACCCGGCGTCTGCCCGGTCACTCGGCGGATCACTTCGCCGACGAGGTGTCCCTGGTTGACCAGGTGATAGCCCGGGGCTGAGCCTGGCTCCCACCATGGAGCCTGTGCCGCGAGCATCGCTGTCGACTTGTCCCAGTCGTAGAGGTCGTCGGTGGTGACCGGCTGATCCCACCCGCTGACGCCGGACGAATGTGCGAGCAGGTGGGCGACGGTGACCTCTTCTTTGCCAGCAGCAGCGAACTCAGGCCAGTACGTCGCGACCGGTGCCTCGACGTCGATGTCGCCTCGGTCGGCCAGCACCATCGCCGCCAAATTCGTCATGGTCTTGCTGATCGACCACACCGGCGTGATCGTGTCGCGTTCCCACGGGATGGTCGACTCTAGATCGGCCCAACCACCCCACATGTCGACGAGCACCTCACCGTCCTGGACGACGCAGATCGAAGCGCCCCGCTCTGTCCCGTCGGCCACATTCCGCGCCAACAACTCGGCCAGCGCCTCAAACTTCGGCCCCCACGCCCCGTCTACGGTCATGCGCTCACCCTAATGCGGCCCCCACCCCCGC
>JBEBVW010000145.1:0-7034 GCA_040392565.1 Aeromicrobium sp.
AGGCTCGCAAGCTCGCTCCTCAATCACCCGGGGTGCTGCCCGGTGGTTGAGGTGTGACGAGTTCTGCGAGGAGCCTCGAGGCCGTGGGTCGTTGGTCGTTTTCCGGGTGATTTCGAGGCTCGCAAGCTCGCTCCTCAATCACCGGGGTGGGTGGTGGCGGTGTCGATGATCCAGGCGAGTTCGAAGGCGCGCTCGCGCCAGGATGCGTAGCGGCCGCTGACGCCACCGTGGCCAGCGTGCATTTCGGTCTTAAGCAAGATGGTGCTCGAGTCGGGCACGGTGGCGCGCAGTTTGGCGATCCATTTCGCCGGCTCGACGTACATGACGCGGGTGTCGTGCAGGCTCGTGACAGCGAGGATGGCCGGATAGTTCGTAGCCGCGACGTTCTCGTAGGGCGCATAGGACTTCATGTAGGCGTAGACGTCAGCATCGTCGAGGGGATTGCCCCACTCATCCCATTCGATGACCGTGAGTGGCAGCGACGGATCCAAGATGGTGGTCAACGGATCAACGAATGGCACCGCTGCCACGATGCCGCAGAACGCCTCGGGAGCCAGGTTCGCGACAGCGCCCATGAGCAGACCACCGGCGCTGCCGCCCTCGGCAATGAGGCGATCGTGGGACGTCCAGCCCTCGCTGACCAAATGCTTGGCACAGGTGACGAAGTCAGTAAACGTATTGCGCTTCTGCAGCAGTTTGCCCTGTTCGTACCAGTGGCGGCCGAGCTCGCCGCCGCCACGTACGTGAGCGATCGCGAAGACAAAACCGCGGTCGAGCAGCGACAAACGCATGACGGAGAATCCCGGATCCATGCTGGCTTCATAGGACCCGTATCCGTAAATCAACGCAGGCGCGGAGCCGTCCTTCGCCAGGCCGCGACGACACACGATGGAAACCGGAATCTGAGTTCCGTCATCGGCGGTGGCCCAACTGCGGTGCTGCTCGTAATCGGCCGGATCGTAGCCACCCAATACGGGAGCTTGCTTGCGCAAAATGAGTTGATCGTCGGCGACGACGTAGTCGTAGACGGTGCCAGGAGTGATGAATGAGCCTCCGCCCATTCGCAACACCGGCGGATCCCACTCGGCGTTGCCGCCCACACCGCTGGTGAAGAGTTCCTCGCCAAAGTCGATCTCGTGTTGCGCGCCCAGCGGGCTCGTCAGATCAGAGGTCAGCGGCGCGATCGAAACCCGAGCCAATGCATCACGTCGATATGACAGCACGGCAAATCGGGCGAATACGTCGATGTCTTCCAACCGGACGTCCTCGCTGCCCGGGATCACCACGGTCAACTCAGAGGGGTTAGCGACCGGCGCCACTGCCAACTCGAAGTTGGGCGCCCCGTCGTTGTGAAGAACAAAGAAGACGCTCTCTCCACCGGGGAGGATGGAGTGCTCAATCGAGTACTCAATGCCGTCGCGGCGCGGGATGACGACCTCGAAGTCGCCTTCGGGATCGTCGGCAGCGAGCACCCGGTATTCGCTGGTGACCTTCGAGGACATTGCGATGACGAGATAGGCCTCGGAATGGGTGCGACCAACGCCAATGAAGAAGCGCTCGTCGGGTTCCTCAACAACGAGCGTGGGCTCATCGTTGCTGCCGACACGATGGCGCCACACGCGGTGTGGACGCCACGCGTCGTCCACGGTCGTATAGAACAAGTGGGATGCTCCGGCCGACCACGTTGCCCCGGCCGATGCACCGGTGATGACGTCGGGCAGGATCTCGCCGGTCCGCAGATCCTTGATTCGGATGGTGTAGCGCTCGTCGCCCTGGGTATCGACAGACCACGCGAGGAAGTTCTCGTCGTCGCTGACGCTGAAAGCGCCGAGGGAGAAGAACTCTTTCCCTTCGGCCTCGACATTGGAATCGAGCAGCACCTGCTCGCCAGGAACCTCAGTGGACGCATCGAGTTCCGGCGGCGTCCAATCGTCGGGATCGACAATCGGGCAGCGACAACGAATCGCGTACTGCTGCCCTTCGACTGTCCGGGTGTAATACCACCAGTCGCCTCGCCGCAGAGGAACCGAAAGATCGGTCTCCTGAGTGCGCGACTTGATCTCATCGAAAATGGTCTGGCGTAGCGGCTCAAGATGATCAGTGCGTGCTGTGGTGTACGCGTTCTCGTTTTCGAGGTAGGCCAGCGTTGCCGGATCGTCGGCGTCGCGGAGCCACTCGTACTCATCGACCACGGTGTCGCCGTGGTGGACGCGTTCGGTGACGCGGCGTTCGGCAACGGGAGGCAGCGAGTCAGACGACGTCATGCCATGACGCTATCCGAGGCAGGGGCACGCTCAACTGGCGGATCAGCGATGCAACGGTGCTAAATCGGGATCGGTGACGAAGAAGGTTCGCACCGGGCCGCGCGGCCGCAGGCGGGTCTCGAACCGAACCGTGACGCGTCCTAAGCCCGAACCCCACACCCACCCGTCGCCGTAGTCGACGTGATGCACGTCCATCCCGGGGCGATAGGTGATGGGCGCAGCCTCGACAGGCGTAGCGGGCGCAACCTCATCTACGTCGACATTCGCGATCTGTTCCTCGTCGTCGATGAACGACAGTTCGTCTTGCACCCAGTCGGTCAGTCCGCTGACGCCGACCCCAATGAGCCGTAGGCCTCCGGACAGATCTGCCGACTCCAGGAGTGAACGCGCTGTCGCGACGATGACCGCGGGTCGGTCAGTCGGGCCTGCCAAGGTTGATGACCGTGTATGAGTTTCGAAGTCGTAGCGCCGCAGTTTCAACGTCACAGTGCGGGCGGAAAGCCCGTTGTCGGTCAGCCGCTTCGCAACGGTCCGCGCCATCTTTTCGACCGTCTGACCTAATCGATCACGATCGGTCACGTCGGTGTCGAAGGTGTCTTCCACGCTGATCGACTTGGTTTCTCGATCTGCCACCACGGGTCTGTCGTCATCGGCTCGCGCCAACCGATAGAGAGACTGCCCGGTGGACTTACCGAGAGAACGCACCAGTTCATCGGCGCTCAGCTGGCGTACGTCGTCGATCGTGACCGCCCCCAGCAGGCGCAGTCGTTGCGCGGTGGCTGGGCCGACACCAGGGATTGCGGTCGCCGGCATGGATGTCAGCAGGTCCATTTCGGCGCCTGGCGCGACGATGTACGAACCATTCGGTTTGCGCAGTTCGCTGGCGATCTTGGCCATCAGCTTGGACGAGGCGACTCCGACGGATGCGGTGAGTCCGTGGGTGAGGTCGGTGATATCGCTGCGGAGCGTGGCGACGAGTTCGTCAATCGACTCGGGATCAAAGTCATCGCCAGCGGCAAGGTCCACGAACGCTTCGTCCAATGACAGTGGCTCCACCAGCGGCGAAAGTTGCCGCAGCCGTTCCATCACCACGCCGCTGGCTTCGCGATACGCGTGGAAGCGTCCACTCAGGAAGGCTGCTCTGGGACACCGCGCCCGAGCTTCGCGCATGCTCATCGCCGAACGAACGCCAAATTCGCGTGCTTCATAGGACGCAGTACTCACGACGCCTCGGTTGCCCAGGCCACCTACGATGACGGGCTTGCCCTGCAGTGACGGCTTATCTCGCTGCTCGACCGAGGCGAAGAAGGCGTCGAGATCGAGGTGGAGGATCGATGCAGTCGAGCGCATCACATCATCGAGCCAGCAGCTTGCGGCCGAGTTCTGCCTTGACTGCTGGCCATTCGTGGGGGAGTACCGAATAACTGGCCGTGTCTCGTAGCGAACCGTCGGGCATCAACTGATGATTGCGAAGTACGCCGTCGAGTTTGGCACCTAGCCGCTCAATGGCCCGCCGCGACTGCTGATTGAGCCAGTGGGTTCGAAATTCCACGGCGATCGCGTTGAGCGACTCAAAAGCATGAGTCATCAACAGCAGTTTGCTCTCTGTGTTGGTGCCTGACCGCTGTGCCGATGCCGCATTCCACGTGTAACCGATCTCGACATGTCGATGGTCCGGCACCACATTGCAGAACGTTGTCATGCCGATGACTGCGCCGGTGTCCTGTCGACGAGCGACAAAGGGAAGGAACGTGCCGGTCTGCTGGCGCTCCAGGCACGTGTGAACCCACTGCGCCATCGAGTCCGGCGATGGCACCGACGTGTACTGCAGGCGTGAGAGGTCGCCATCGGCCGAGGCTTGGGCGAGCGCGCCTGAGTCGTCGACCGACAGCGGCGACAACTGGACCAGCTTGCCGGACAAAGTCACCGGTTCGAGAAACGCCACAGTTGGAGCCTAATAGGCCGACTCCCTTCCAGTTCTCCACAGCCCGTTGGCGAGCCGAGAACTATCCACAGATTTTGATTTGGTGGGTATCGGTGACTGCCGTGCGACGGAAATGTGATGGTCATGAGCCAGCGACCAGACGACATTCCCGTGTACACCGCCCATGACATCTCCGATCTGTTCAACGCGCTGCCGGTATTCCTCGGGTTCAGACCCGAGGAATCACTGGTGGCTGTGTCGACCGAAGGTCCACGACGCCGTTTCGGCTTCCGGATGCGCATGGACATGCCCACCGATCTCGAAGAAGTCGACAATGCTGCAGAGGTAGTCGTCCACCACTTACGTAACCACGGCGACGATGGGGCCATCGTGCTGGCGATTTCGGACCACCAACACATGGCGCGAGAACTTCTCCTTGCGATCGAATCAAGGCTTGGGGACATCACACCCATCGCCATCGCTCGGTCCAACGGGCAGAGATATTGGGTTGATGTCCCCGGATTCCCATCTGAGGGCATCGCGTACGAGACAGACGAGAGCCACGAATCGATCGCCGTCGCCGTCGCTGCCGGTCAGCAGATACTTCCCGATCGTGCCGCGCTCGCCGAACGTGTTGCGCCTATCCCGTTCCATCGGGTGGCCGAACTCGCAGCCGCCTATGACGCGGTATTTCCGCAGGTACTAGCGATCTTGGCTGACGATGACGCCGATCTTGTCCCGCGGGCGCTTGACGACCTCGACCTCGTTCTCAGAAGGGTGCGGGCTGGATCAGCGCTAGACACCGAGCAGGTGGCACGGCTTTCGATGTGGCTGAACTACAGCGGCGTGCGCGATGCCGTCGCGAGCCAGATCACCGATGAGAACGCTGACGAGTGGTTGCAAGCACTCACGCACTGCAGCCGCAACGTCTTGCCAGCGTTCAGCCCATCGGTGTTGGCGTTGACGTCGTATGCCGCGTGGCGGACAGGCGACGGTGCGTTATCGCTAATTGCTGCCGAACGCGCCACCAGCGAGGACCCTGCCCAAGAGCTCGCACTGTTGATGCGCGAAGTCTTGCGCGTAGGCGTGCCCCCGCCTCGCTGGCATGCTGCGCAACAGCGGCGCCGAGCGAGTTAAAGATTCCTAGGGATCTCCTCGTTTACTACGCTGAACTCATGGGTCAGGACGTCGACGCCCGCGAGTTCAGTCGCGAAGACCGCACCAAGTACCGCGCGAAGGTGCGGCGGTGCCTCGATGTGTTCGCTCGAATGCTGGGGGAGCGGGACTTCTCGGTCGATCATCCGCAGGTCGGCATCGAGATCGAGTTCAATTTGATCGACGAACACGGTGAGCCGACGCTGCGAAACATTGAGGCACTCGAAGCGATTGCTGACAATGACTTTCAGACTGAGCTTGGCCTGTTCAACGTGGAGGTCAATGTTCCGCCCGCGCGCATCGATGGGCCGGGCATGGTCAACCTGCAGAGGTCGATCACTGACAACCTCAATGCTGCTCAGTCAAAGGCCAGCGCCATCGGCGCGAACCTGATGATGATCGGTATCTTGCCGACGTTGCGCTCAGAGCATCTGGGGCATGACACCATCTCGCCCAATCCGCGCTATCAGCTGCTTTCGGACCAGATCATGGCCGCCCGCGGAGAGGACATTGAGATCGTCATTGACGGCGTCGAACGGCTGGAGACCACAGCCGACACGATCATGCCCGAAGCTGCGTGCACGTCGACTCAACTCCATCTGCAAGTCGAGCCTGACGACTTCGCCGCTTTCTGGAACGCTGCCCAGGCGATTGCGGGAGTGCAGGTGGCGGTCGGCGCCAATTCGCCATTCCTGCTGGGCCATCAGCTATGGCATGAGACCCGCATTGCGTTGTTCGAGCAGGCCACCGACACGCGCAGCGAAGAACTCAAGACTCAGGGCGTGCGGCCGCGAGTGTTTTTTGGAGAGCGCTGGATTACGTCGGTCTTTGACCTGTTCGAAGAGAATGTGCGTTACTTCCCGTCGCTTTTGCCGATCGTTGACGATGAAGATCCGGTCGCTGAACTGGACGCAGGTCGCACCCCGAGCCTGTCTGAATTGCGTCTCCACAACGGCACGATCTACCGCTGGAACCGGCCGATCTACGACGTCGTCGACGGCCGCCCGCATCTGCGTATTGAGAATCGATTGCTGCCAGCCGGCCCGACGGTGGTCGACACCATGGCCAATGCCGCGTTGTTCTACGGACTCACGACGATTCTGGGCACCAGCGAACGACCAGTGTGGTCGCAATTGTCATTCCGTGCTGCCGAGGAGAATTTCCATGCGGCTGCGCGTGCTGGCCTCGACGCTGATCTCTACTGGCCGGGCGTCGGGACAGTCGCCGTGCGCGAACTGGTGGTTCGTCACCTTCTGCCGTTGGCGCACGCAGGTCTTGAACATATGGGTGTCGATGCCGATGTGCGCGAGACGCTGCTGGGCATTATCGAACAGCGATGCATCACCGGACGGAATGGTTCGACATGGCTGATCGAGGAGTTTCAACACCAGTTGCTACAGCACGCCACCGATCGCGATGCAGCGATGCGTGCCGTCACCGTGGAGTACGAACGGCATATGCATTCGGGCGCGCCCGTACACACCTGGCCGGTGCATTCGGCATAAGCCGACACGCGCTAGAGCGGGGTCAGAGTTGGCGATTGGACCCTGCATGGCACACTTGAATCAGCGGTTGACCACAGGCCTGTTTGTCGCGCCTTGAGACAAGAACGCAGGTCCGCTTCCAAGCCCGATCGAAAGAGCGAGGTGCCACGTGGCAGTGAATCCGGCAGCGAAGCTTGTGAAGGCTGG
>JBEBVW010000146.1:0-6974 GCA_040392565.1 Aeromicrobium sp.
TCGGCGTTCGCGGTGATCTCGATGCCGTTCTCGCCGCTCCATTCGATGGAGGCGCCGGTGCCCTTGAAGTCATAGCGCTGGGCGATTTCTTTGGCGGCCTGATTCAGCGCATTGTCGACCTCCTGGCGGTCGATCTTGTTGACGATGTCGAACGACGAGTCGGCCATGGTGACGAATGCTCCTGATCTTCGGGTGAGGCGATTTCTTCCACCCTAGAGGCCTGCGTTATTGTGTCTAGTCGCGGCAGGTTACCCAAGCGGCCAAAGGGGGCTGACTGTAAATCAGCTGGCATTGCCTTCCGGGGTTCGAATCCCTGACCTGCCACCGAATGAAAGATCCCGGCACCCGTGTTCTTTGCGGGTGCCGGGATTTTTCATTCGGTAGTTGAGCACAGCGATTCGGGGAGCGGCGGACCGCTCGTTCCTCGCGGCCGAGGCGGATCGTTCCTCACCGCCTCCCGCACTTCGTGCGGCGCCTTGCCTCGCTGCGCTCGGCCACTGGTTGCGTTTGGGCGTGGCGACGGAGTCCCTGACCTGCCACCGCAGCAGGACCCCGTCACTCACGCTATGTGAGAGGCGGGGTCCTGTCGTTTCGGCGTGGCGGGGTCGTGGTGAGGTAGATATGCACAGCGATTCGGGGAGGGGCGGGCCGCTCGTTCCTCACCTCCGCCTCGCTGCTCCCGGTCAGTGGTTGCTGAGGTAGCGGGTGAACTCAAGGCGGGCATAATGGAACTTGTTCTAGTTTCCAATGGGTCAGGTGAAATGCGATGACGACCGTCGGAGTTTTGGGTGGCACGGGGGCACAGGGTCGTGGGCTTGCGATTCGGTGGGCTGCGTCCGGGCTCAGTGTGGTGATTGGCTCGCGCGATGCGGGGCGTGCTGCTGAAGCTGCCGCTGAGATCGCGGCGGCGGCTGGCGTCAGTGTCGACCAGGTGCGCGGCGCCGACAACATGGCGTGCGCAGCCGAGGCCGACATCGTTCTGGTGGCCGTTCCTTGGGATGCCCACGAATCAACGCTGGAATCGGTGCGGGGTGCAGTCGCAGGGAAGATCGTCATCGATTGTGTGAACCCGCTCGGCTTTGGCAAGCAGGGGCCGTTCGCGCTCGACATTCCCAAGAGCGCCGCAGAGACCGCGCAGGACTTATTGCCCGACTCGCGAGTGATCGGCGCCTTCCACAATGTGTCGGCCGAACTGCTTTCCGACATGTCGTTGACCTCGATCGACACCGACGTATTGGTGTTGGGCGAGGAACGCGACGATGTCACTGTTGTGCAGGAGTTGGCCGAACGGATCCCGGGTGTTCGTGGTTTGTTCGGTGGACGGCTGCGCAATGCCGGTCAGGTCGAGGCGTTGACGGCTAATCTGATCGCGATCAATCGTCGGTACAAGACGCACGCCGGCATCCGCATCACGATGCCGTAGCCACGAGCCCGAGCAGACGGAAATAGACATGACTGGTTGGACCGCGATTGTGCCGGTCAAGTCGTGGGGCGCGGGCAAGCAGCGGTTGGAATCTGAGCAGCGTCCGGATCTAGCTCGGGCGTTCGCCCTTGATGTCCTGGCTGTTCTTGACGCGAGCGAGCAGGTCGCCCAAGTCGTCGTAGTCAGCGATGAGCCGGAACTTGTTGCTGGCGAGAACCGCGTCGTTGTGGCTGATCCGGGCTCGTTGAACGGCGCGATTACTGCGGCCCGCGACCACCTGGTCGCCCGTGGCGCAGCTGGCCCGGCAGTAGTGATTCCCGCAGACCTGCCGTCACTCACCGTTGAGGTTCTGGAGGTTGCGCTCAACCAACTTGGTTCACATGCCGTTGCGTTCGTGCCTGACGCCGATGGCACCGGTACGACGCTCTTGGCCGCTGCCGATCTGGCGCGGCTGGATCCGCATTACGGACCTGGTTCGGCGCAACTGCACGCGCGAATCGCAGTTCCTGTCACTGATGTCGACCCGCGGGTCAGGCGCGATGTCGACTCATCGACTGATTTGAGCGACGCGGTCGACCTGGGTGTTGGCGTGCAGACCAACGCCACTGTGGCGTGGCCCAATGAGCGACAGATTGCCCGGGCTGTGACGCGAGTTGAGGCAGGCAAGTCTGTTGATGCCGGTGAAGTGGAGGCATTGCTCGCCGCGCGCGGAGATCTGCTTGATCGGCTCATGGCGGTCGCTCGCCGGACCCGTGACGCGGGACTCGCTGACGCTGGACGCGCGGGCACCGTCACGTACTCGCGCAAGGTGTTCATCCCGATCACTCGCCTGTGTCGCGACCGCTGCCATTACTGCACATTCGTTAAGACACCCGGTCAGCTAGCGCGACAAGGCGAGGCGCCGTTCATGAGCCTCGATGAGATTGTGGCGGTCGCGAAAGCGGGAGCCGAGCAGGGCTGCAAGGAGGCATTGTTCACTCTCGGTGATCGACCCGAAGACCGGTGGCCCGAAGCGCAACAGTGGCTCGAAGAAGCTGGCTACGGCTCGACACTGGAGTATGTCCGGGCGGCCGCAATTCGGGTGCTGGAAGAGACCGGCTTGCTGCCACATCTGAACCCGGGTGTCATGTCGTGGGCAGAGATGAACCGGCTCAAAGCCGTCGCGCCGTCGATGGGCATGATGCTGGAAACCACTAGTCGGCGACTCTTCGAGACGAAGGGGTTAGCGCATTTCGGCAGCCCGGATAAGGACCCGGAGGTTCGGCTGCGGGTGCTGACTGACGCCGGGCGCCTGTCGATTCCGTTCACCACGGGGTTGCTCATCGGCATCGGAGAGACGCTTCCTGAGCGCGCTGAATCGGTACTTGCGCTGCGGAAATCGGCTCGCGAACACGGCCACGTGCAGGAAGTCATCATTCAGAACTTCCGGGCCAAGCCGGCCACGGCGATGCGTCACGTCGACGACCTCGGACTGGCCGAGTACCTCGCGGCGATCGCGACCACGCGGGTGGTGATGGGCCCACGTATGCGAGTGCAAGCTCCCCCCAACTTGGTGGATCTGGCAGAAACTCGCAGTCTGCTCGATGCTGGCGTCGACGACTTCGGTGGCATCAGTCCGATCACCCCCGATCACGTCAATCCGGAACGCCCCTGGCCGCAGATCGATCAGCTGGCCAAGGTGTGTGCGGACGCTGGATTCAGTCTCCGCGAGCGGCTCACTGCCCATCCGGAGTATCTCAATGCGCCGTGGCTGGATCCGCGGTTGAAGGCGCAGGTTGACGCGTTGCGGGCTGAGGGCGGCCTGGCTGATGAAGATGCCGAAGTCGTCGGGCGCCCATGGCAGGAGCCGGACGGAGGCTGGGAAACCACGGGACGTGCCGATCTGCACGTGTCGGTCGATACCGCTGGTCGAACGTCGGATCGTCGCGGTGACTTCGATGAGGTTTACGGTGACTGGGACGGCTTGCGTGAACAGGTTCGGGGGCAGGGCGCGCCAGAGCGGGTTGATGGCGACGTTGCCTCAGCGCTTCGGGTTGCAGAGCGTGGCACTGCCCACCTGACGCGTGACCAGACACTGGTGCTCATCACGGCCGACGGCGCTGGGCTCGAAGCCGTGACATCATTTGCCGACCAATTGCGTCGGGACGCGGTGGGCGATGACGTCACCTACGTCGTGAATCGGAACATCAACTTCAGCAACGTCTGCTACACCGGCTGCCGGTTCTGCGCGTTCGCCCAGCGCGAGACTGACGCCGATGCCTATCGTTTGTCTCCCGATGAGGTTGCGCTTCGGGTGCGTGAAGCGCGAGCCGACGGTGCGACGGAAATCTGTATGCAGGGCGGTATCGATCCGGCCATGCCTGCATCGGTCTACACCGATCTGGCGCGCACGGTGAAGAACGCCGACCCCGACATCCACCTGCACGCATTCAGCCCAATGGAAATCATGACGGGCGTTGCTCGTACCGGATTGTCGGTCGAGGAGTTCCTGATCTCGCTGCGTGAGGCTGGCGTCGATTCACTACCCGGAACTGCAGCGGAAATTCTCGACGATGAAGTGCGCTGGATTCTGACGAAAGGCAAACTACCGACAGCCGAGTGGATTGAGGTCGTCACGACGGCGCATCGGGTGGGTCTGCCGACGACGTCGACGATGATGTACGGCCACGTTGATCACCCGGGTCATTGGGTCGATCACTTGCGATTGCTGGCTGACCTGCAACGCGACAGCGGCGGGTTCACTGAGTTCGTGCCGCTGCCGTTCGTCCACCAATCGTCGCCGATCTACTTGGCCGGAGTCGCGCGTCCTGGACCGACGGTCCGCGATAATCGAGCAGTCCACGCTGTCGCCCGCATCGTGCTTCACGGACTGATCGACAACATCCAGTGCTCGTGGGTCAAACTCGGCCCCGATATCTGCACTGCGGTGCTGAACGGTGGCGTCAATGACCTCGGCGGCACCCTGATGGAGGAAACCATCAGCCGCATGGCCGGCTCCACCAATGGCTCTCGCAAAGAAGTCGCCGAACTCCGCGCCATGGCCGCCCTCGCCGGCCGCCCCGCCCGCCAACGCAGCACCCTCTACGCGCTTGCGTGAGGCGGTGACGGTTTACCACGTTAACGTGGTAAACCGTCACTTGCCGCGGCAAATTTGGGTGGGGAAGTGACGGCTTGCCTAGTGAAGAGTTCAGTGGGTGATGTTGATGTTGATGGTGAGTCGGTGTGCGGCAGCGAGAATCCGCAGGCGCTCGGCGGTTGCATAGGCGTCGAGCACTTGGTCGGCGGTCGGGCGCATGCTGATATGTGAACCCTCGATGGTGAGTTCCATTGGGGGTCGGAGGAGTGCGACGAGGTCGTCGATGGTTGCGTCGGTGGCCGGGAATCCACGAGTCGTGCCCACCACAGCGGCGATAACAGCTTCGCGCGACCCGAGGCCGAACAGGTCGCCGTCCTCGTCTCTGATGAGTGCGGCAGCGCCCGGGCCATCGTCGTCTAAGAGCAGGTGCTGGGGCAGTCCGCGCACGATCGTGACGGGGCGGCCACCGAGTTTGCCGGACGCCAATTCTGCTGCCCCAGCGATTTCGTCGGCGACCGCTGGAGCCGTGACGGCCAGCTCATTGCCGTGGGTGTCAGTGCGACCCGCGAAGGATTCGACCGGAGTAATACCCGCGCAGCCGATCGCGATATCTGTTTGACCAACTCGCCAGGCGCGGCCTGCGGTGTCGCTGATGATGACGCCGACTCGACGTCCCGAAACTTCGCGGATGCCCGCTCGGATTCGCCGGGCCTCGCCGTCGGGATCGTCTGGGAGCGGCAACACCGAACCTGCCTCAAGGTTCGAAGTGTCTACCCCGGCCGCCGCCATGGTGAGACCGTGGTGGGTGCGCACAATCTGAGTAGCCCCGCGCTGGGCGACGACTCGGTCGGTACCCGCAGCGATGACGGTGCCCTTGTCCTGTGTGGTGGCCAGGCCAAGTGACTTGCTGACGATCTTGCTTGTCACAACGACCACATCGCCATCGCGCAGGTCGGGTGCGGCGTCGACGATGAGTCGAGCGATGTCGGTTCCGGGTGTCACCTCACCGATGCCGTCGAGTGCGGTGATCTGAAGGCTGCTCATTGCAGCGACTCCGCAAGGCTCAGGGCGTCGTGGGCTAGTTGGCTCGTGGTGGCCTCGTCGTTCATCCACAACGGAACAGCTCGGGCGGAGATGCCGGCGGCCTCGAGGCGGTCGATCGCATCAGCATCAGTGGTGTCGACGAGCCAGCCGTCGAGGATGCCGTCGGCGGCGCGCGACCCATGGTGCAGGCCAACGGCTGCCGCGCTGTTCTCAATGCCGAGTCCGGCCAGCAACTGGTCGGCCATGCCGCGAACAGCTGCTCCGCCAATCACGGGTGAGACGCCGACGACGGGGGCAGGCGTTTCGCGAAGGGCCTGTCGGATGTCGGCAACGCCGACGATGGGTCCGACCGAGACGATCGGGTTCGACGGTGGGATCAAGACGACATCGGCGTCGGTGATTGCCTCGACAACGCCGGGAGCCGCAGCGGCATCGGCCAGCCCGCGAATGTCGACGGCCTTCACTGGCACTTGCGCACGGTGACGGATCCAGAATTCCTGGAAGTGGATCGTGGTGGGCTCGCCGTCCACGACTGTGACGATGTGGGTTTCGATTTCGTCGTCGCTCATTGGCAGCAGCTGGACCGGTGGCTTCCAGCGTTCGCACAATGCGCGTGTGGCATCGCTGAGTGTGCCGCCGTCACGCAGAATCGACGTGCGCACGAGGTGGGTGGCCAGATCGCGGTCGCCGAGTCCGAACCACGCTTGTTCAATGCCGTAGGCGGCGAGTTCGTCCTTGGCGTTCCAGGTTTCGTCGGTGCGCCCCCAGCCTCGCTCGGTGTCAATGCCGCCGGACAGCGTGTACATGACGGTGTCAAGGTCGGGAGAGACGCGAAGTCCGAACAGCCAAATATCGTCGGCGGTGTTGGCAATCACCGTGACATCGGCGTCAGGCGCCGCAGCCAGAACTCCGCTGATGAACTTCGACCCGCCAATTCCGCCGGACAGGATGGTGATGCGCACGCCGTCATCCTGTCACGTGCAGATCGCTAGACCGTGCCGAGTTTGTTCGCGAGGTTGTCGAGGTACTTCAGGACCTCGGACTCATCGGAATCCGGCACACCCCAGATGAGTTCAGACGGCCTGGCCGCGAACCAGTCGGCGAAGTCTTTACCGGTCGGTTTCTTGGCGACCAAGATGCGCACATCGGGTTCGCCTTCGCGCCCAGCGTCGGCCCATTCGACACGCAGCGCGCCTGCCTTTTCAGCGATGTCAGTCTCGATGGGAGTGGTCATCCAACCATCAGCGTGCCGGGCGATCCACGTCATGGTTTTGGGCCCGCCACCTGCGCCGATGATGACCGGAACGCGCCCTTGCGGTGGCTTCGGATAGGCCCAACTGGGGCCGAATGAAACGAATTCCCCGTCGTAAGACGCTTCTTCTTCGGTCCATAGCGCGCGCATCGCGTCGAGGTATTCGGCCAATACGGTGC
>JBEBVW010000147.1:0-6892 GCA_040392565.1 Aeromicrobium sp.
CCTCATGGCATGCATGCCATGAGGAGTGTGGGAACACCATGGCCTCATGGTGTTCAAGTGACAGAACGCGGGGCGACGTCGACGGAGACGTGGAGGGTGGAGGTCTTGGCTTCGCTGAAGATGACGCCCTTGACGGGTGGGACGTCGGCGTAGTCGCGGCCCCAGGCCACGGTGATGTAGCGGTCGTCGGCCCAGTGGTCGTTGGTGGGATCGAGGGCAAGCCATTGGCCGGCGGATCCCGCGTCCAGTCCCGGAATCCAGACGGCGACCCAGGCGTGGGTGGCATCTGCGCCGACAACCCGCTCTTTGCCCGGCGGCGGAGTCGTGGCCAGGTAGCCGCTGATGTACCGGACAGCCAAGCCGTGCGAACGCAGCCCAGACAGCATCAGATGGGCGAAGTCTTGGCACACTCCGGCTCGAGCAGCCAGCACGTCATCGATGGTCGAAGTGACTGTGGTGGCCGTTTTGTCGTAGGTGAAGTCGGTAAAGACCCGGTGCATCAGGTCGGTGACGGCTTCGCCGATCGGTCGCCCCGGCAACAATGAGGCGGCCGCGTATTCAGCCGCACCCAGGTGATGCGGCACCAGCGGTGACGGCAAGGCAACGTCGACTGCTCGCCACCCATCGGCCGTGTCGGTCCGATCGGTCGGGCGCGCACGCTCCCACGGCTGTGCCAATGCTGCGTCGTCGTAATCGGGTGTCTGCACACTGACATCAGTCAGCCCCTCGATCACAAGCACCTGGTGGGGGTCGGTGACCTGGAAAAACGTAGTTCCGTTGCCGTAGTAATCGACGTCAGTTGAGCGATCGGATGGTTCAGGATCGATCGCAACCCGATGGTGAGCGACCTGCTGCCAGGGCAGTTCGCGTGGCGCCAGATAGGCGATGCCGTAACTGTCTGTGACGTCGTCGTCATAGGAGTAGGTGGTGCGGTGGGTGATGCGGTAACTGCGGCTCATGTCACTCATCGATCGCCGCAAATCCAAAGACTCGTGGCACCGGCGCCGCCGCGAAATGGACTTCACCGACAGCGGTCGCGAAGGACGTCATCCGGTCGGTGAAAATGTCCAGGAACTGCGCGAGTTGAAGTCGCTGCTCATCATCGGCCCCCGCCAATTCAGCCGCGGCAAGTTCCGCGACATCCATGGCGGCGACAAGGTCGATCAGATCGTCCAGTAGCCGTTCGGGCCGAGAAGACCCACTCGACTGCGGCATAGCCGCCAGATGACCACGGATCTCGTTCAGTGCGAATGCCAACGACCGTGGATTTTCGGCGTCTGCGACCAATAGCTCGAGGACGCCGCGCAAACGAACGTAGCCTCGGAACCGTCGGCGGTGCGTCACCGAACTCTCGGCGACCGCCAACAGCGCGGTCTGGACTTCCTCGTCGACCCCGACTGCCTCGTGCGCAGGAACCGCTGAGCGCAGCAAATAGGCCAGCTGAAGGCTGCGTTCGATGTAGCGGCCAGCCTCGATCATGTGCCAGCCCGGATCACGCATCATGTTCGCGTTGACGCCCTGCAGCGCCAGTACGCCGGTCAACATCCGGCTTGAGGATTCGGCGATCTGATGGCTGTTGCGGTTTGCCTGCAACAGCGACTGAGCGCGGTCGATATCGCCCAACGCATGCCATGTGTCGGCTGATAACTGATCACGCACGCTCTGGGCCGCGTGTCGCAGGTTCGACAGGGCTGAGGCAACTGATCCACGACAGCGACGGTCCAGCAGGACTCGGCGGAACACCTGGTCGTGATCGTCCTCGGAATGCCCTGCGAGTCGGGCAATTGCATCCATCTGGACGCCTAAAGCTGCGCCACCCACGCTGTGCGGCGAGGTGCGGAAGTCTTGAGCTGCAGCGTGCGCCGATTGCACCAACCGCAGAAGGTCTTCGGCGCGCTCGGCGTAGCGGCCCATCCAGAACAGATCCTCCAGCACGCGTGGCACTAGCGTTTCTTCGACGCGTGTGTGGGTCGCCGGTTGGAAGTCCGAGACGCCTTGATCAGGATCAGCCGGGTCCGCCTTGATCACCCACACATCTTTGGTGGCCAGCGGGCGCCCATCGGCGTAGACGCTGGCCATACCGCCCATCAACGGTCGATAACCCGATCCGTGCCGGACTGTGAAGGTTCGCAAGGTCAGCGGCAAGGCCTCAATCTCATCGCCCGCCAACGTGGGCGCTTGCGAGAGCGCGAGCGGTTCTTGGCCGACGAAGCGATGTGGCGCGGCAAGGATCCGCTCTTTCAAACCTGGCGTCTGCTCCCCCGCGAACGACACCGCATCACCGATCGCGTCGATCTCGCGGACGACGAGGTCATCGAGCCGGTCCAGCACCACGTCACGCGACGGTGCGTCTCCGCACCACCAGGTCTGCACCGATGGAAGCCGCAGCGGTTCGTCGAGCAAAACCTCACACATCTGGGACATAAACGGCAGGAGTGCCGGATTGTCGAGAACACCCGATCCCAGACCGTTGACGACGCGAACCGTGCCACGGCGTACCGCTTCAGACAGCCCCACCACGCCAAGACGGGATTCCTTGCGCAGTTCAAGCGAATCGCTCCATCCGGCGTCGACGCGGCGCAGGATCACATCAACGCGCTCCAGCTTGCCGAAGACCCGCATCCACACGGCGCCGTCTCGCACGGTGAGGTCTTGTCCTTCAACCAGGGGGAAACCCAAGCTGGAAGCGACGAAGGCCTGGTCGTAGGCGGTTTCTGATTCAGTACCCGGCGACAACACGACGACGCGAGGATTCGGCCGATCCTCAGGGGCTGACTCGATGAGCGTGGCACGCAACGCCTGAAAGAACGGCGCCATGCGGTGCAGCGATGCCCGCCGATATAAGTCGGGCAGAACCCGCGAAATGACTCGACGGTTCTCCATGGCGTATCCGACGCCGGACGGCGCTTGTGCACGATCGGCCGTCACGACCCATTCGCCATCGCCGTTGCGACCCAGATCTGCAGCTGCAAACAACAGCGATCGACTATCCGCAGCTGACGCCCGCGCGGCAACACGAATAAATCCTGAATGCCCAAAGACGACCTGCGGCGGCAACACGCCCTGCGACAGCAGCGTTTGCGGTCCATACAGGTCAGCGAGGACCGCATTGAGTAGTTCGGTGCGCTGCGCAAGGCCCGTTTCCAGTGGCGCCCTTTCCCCCGCCGACATTACGATCGGCATGGGATCTCGGCGCCACGACTCCGCGGTGTCGCCATCGCCCAACGACCGGTACGTGACGCCGTCGTCGGCCAGAAATCGACTGACCTCACCACTCACCCGACGCAGATCATCAGTACTGACCTGAACTGCTGACTCAACAAATCCGGCCCATCCCGGTCGCAACGAACCATCAGGGGCGACGACTTCGTCGTACCGCTGACCGGCCGCAGCTAACTGCGGCTGATTAAGACCAGCGGCGTAATCGCGTAGTGCGGTCATGCGTCGTCACGCTGTGCCGTCACGCTGAATCACTTCGGGTCAGGTGGCCGGGATCAGGGTGTACATGACCAGCCATGCGAACGGTGCGACTGCGATGAGCGAATCGAGGCGATCCATCAGGCCGCCGTGTCCTGGCAGCAAATCGCTCATGTCCTTAATTCCGAGATCGCGCTTGATCAGCGATTCGAGCAGATCGCCGAGCGTTCCCAGCACCACGCCGACAGCGCCAAGGGCAACGCCGGCCCACCAAGGTCCTTCAAGAACCAGGATTACGAAGGCAACGCTGGCCCCGATGGCAGCGATGAACGAACCTGCCAGCCCCTCCCACGACTTCTTGGGACTAATGGTCGGAGCCATGGGGTGCTTGCCGAACAACACACCGGCGATGTACCCGCCTGTGTCGGAGGCGACGGTCGCCAAGATGAACGCAACAATTCGCCACGGCCCATCGGTCTCGACCAGCATCAGGACGACAAAAACGCCCATCAAGAATAGATAGGACAACGAGAAAATGCCTGCGGTGGCATCGCGCACGAAGCCGTCCGGGCCTTCGGCGAGACGCCACACCAAGATGCCAATGACTGTCAGCGACATTGCCACAGCGGCGCTGCCCAAACCGTCTTCGGCCCAGTAGGCAGCCACGATCATCAACGTGCCGCCCATAGCTACGGGCACGATCGGAACACGAATGCCGACCGTTTGCATCGCACGGGCGATTTCCCACAGGCCGACGACCAGCGCCAACACGACAACGCCGACGAATACTTCCTTGACCACGAACAACGACAGCAGAACGAGCCCGACGAGAACTACACCCACCGAGATAGCAGCCGGCAGATTGCGGCCCGCTTTGCTGTGCTTTTTGACTTCCGGCTCGGCGACTGCCTCAGGAGCCTCGTCAGACTTCAAGGAGTTCGACTTCCTTGTTCTTCAACATCTCATCGACGCGATCGACGTACTTCTTGGTCAGAGCGTCCAGCCGCTTTTCAGCGCTGGTGTTGTCGTCCTTGCTGATTTCAGAGTCCTTCTCAGCCTTGTCGAACGCCTGCTTGGCAGTGCGCCGCAGATTGCGCACAGCCACACGGCCCTCTTCAGCTTTGGACTTGGCGAGCTTGATGTACTCCTTGCGGCGCTCCTCGGTCAGCTCGGGCAGCGTGACACGCAAGACCTTGCCGTCATCGGAAGGATTGACACCCAAATCCGACTCGCGGATGGCCTTCTCAATGGCCTGCTTCGCACCAGCGTCGTAAGGACTGATGATGACGGTGCGCGGCTCGGGTACCTGGAAGCCAGCCAACTGCTGCAGAGGCGTAGGCGTGCCGTAGTAGTCGGCAGTGATCTGCGCGAACATTGCAGGATGAGCCCGGCCGGTACGGATGGCCGCGAACTCCTCCTGGGTGTGGTCGACCGCTTTGCCCATCTTGGACTCGGTCTCACTCAGGGTCTGATCGATCACGGTTCTCCTCTTTCACCAATGTGCTGTCGCGCGATTCACACGTTTCACGCGTGGACCAACGTTCCGATCTTCTCACCTCGGAGGACGCGGGCGATGTTGCCCTCGCCTTCCATACCGAACACGATCATCGGGAGTGCGTTCTCCATGCACAGCGCGAAAGCTGCCGCGTCGACCACCTTGAGATCGCGACGCAGGGCATCGGCGAAGGTCAGATCGTCGAACTTGATCGCATCGGGGTTGGTGCGGGGGTCAGAGTCATAGACTCCGTCGACTCCACTCTTGGACATCAGGACTGCGTCGGCCTTGATCTCCAGCGCACGCTGCGCCGAAACGGTATCGGTCGAGAAGTAGGGCATGCCAGCACCTGCACCGAAGATGACAACCCGCCCCTTTTCGAGATGACGGATGGCCCGGCGTGGGATATATGGCTCTGCGACCTGGCCCATCGTGATGGCCGACTGGACGCGGGTGTCAATGCCTTGTTTCTCGCAGAAATCCTGCAACGCCAGGCTGTTCATGACTGTTCCGAGCATGCCGATGTAGTCGGCGCGCGAACGTTCCATACCGCGCTGGCTCAGTTCGGCTCCACGGAAGAAGTTGCCGCCACCAACGACGATGGCGACTTCCACGCCCTCGTTGCACGCCAAAGCAACCTGTTTGGCAATGCCGTTAACGACGTCGGGGTCGATGCCCAACTTGCCGCCACCGAATACTTCACCAGAAAGCTTCAGGAGCACCCGGCGCAATGGACGATGAGTGGCTTGGGGGTCCAGGACCTGCTCAGTGTCCGTCATGCTCGGATGCTCCTGTCGCTGTGGTTCGTTGAACTACGTCCCTTATGGGACGCAACTCTACGGTTGAATCAGGCGCCAACCTCGATATGCGCGAAACGCTTCAACGTCACGCCAGCCTCATCGAGGACAGCCTTGACCGTCTTCTTGTCGTCGGTAACCGACGGCTGCTCCAGCAGGACAACGTCCTTGAAGAAGCCGTTGAGGCGACCTTCGGTGATCTTGGCAATGGCCTGTTCGGGCTTGCCCTCTTCACGAGCGGTGGCTTCGGCGATCTCGCGCTCCTTCGCGACGAGCTCGGCCGGCACCTCCTCGCGGGTCAGGAAGCGCGGACGCATCGCGGCGATCTGCATGGCAACGCCGCGAGCGACAGCCTCATCACCGTCGAACTCGACCAGCACGCCGACAGCTGCCGGCAGATCGCTGGCGCGACGGTGCAGGTAGGTGGTGACGTTGCCGTCGAAGGCAGCGACGCGACCCAGTTCCAACTTTTCGCCAATAACAGCGGCCAGATCCGAGATGGACTCGGCAACCGTCTTGCCGTTACCCAAGGTGACCTGAGCGAACTCTTCAGCCGAAGCCGGCTTGCCAGCGTCGGCAGCAGCAGCGAGTTCGTCTGCCAGGGCGATGAACTGGTCGTTCTTCGCCACGAAGTCAGTCTCGGAGTTGAGCTCAACGATGGCCGAGCCGGAGCTGGCGACTAGGCCCGAGGAGGCCTCGCGCTCAGCGCCACGCTTGGCAGCCTTGGCCGCACCCGAGATACGCAGCGCTTCGACAGCCTTGTCGAAGTCGCCGTCGTTCTCAGTCAGGGCCTTCTTGCACTCCATCATTCCGGCGCCGGTGGCGTCGCGGAGCTTCTTCACGTCAGCGGCAGTGATCGCAGCCATGAGTCGTGTGTTCTCTTCCTGTTACGAAGTGGATAAGGGGTGGGAGCCGAAGCTCAGGCGCCGGGCTTCTTGAAGCCGGCGGCCTCAGCGGACTCAGCAGTGTCGAACCAAACCTCGGCGACCGTCTGCTCGTACCACTGGCTGTCTTCGGTGTGGTACAGACCGGAGTCAGCGTTGCCCTTGACCGGGAAACCCTTAGGGGCGTTGCCGCTCTTCAGCGGTGCCTTGGAGCCCTTGCCGAACGGAGCGGTGGCGGTGGCGTCGGCCGGGGGCTGCACGCCACCCTTGGCTTCAGCGGCAGGCGCCTCAGCAGCAGG
>JBEBVW010000148.1:0-6811 GCA_040392565.1 Aeromicrobium sp.
AAATAATTCCCTGAAATACCCGCGAAAAACCCTTGCCTATCGAACACGTATTCGATAATATCGAAACATGAACATCGGGGGATTGATTCAGCAGCTGCGGGACACCGCTGACCTGCTCGAAACGTTCGCTCCCGCGACTGATTCGTTGAAGGCGCTGCAGTCGGTTCGTAATGCGGTCGAGACGGCGCAGGCTGATCTGGTGGTCGAAATGACCGACCGGCTTGAACATGAAGACGCCGGCTATGCGACCGCGAAGAACTTTCTGCGAGCCGAGTTAGGTCTCGATTCGCTCCAAGCCCACCATCTGGTGGCCGCTGGTCCGACGTTGCAGTCCCTGCCCGATCTGCATGAAGCAGCTGTCGCTGGTGAAGTCTCACTGGATCACGTCCGCTACTTCACCTATGCGCTGACGCATTGCGGCGAACAACCCACGCAGCACGTGCTGCCAGAATTACTGGATGTGGCTCGGTCCGCTGAACCCGCGGTGTTGCGTGACGCGACCCGCAAGCTGCGTGAAGCGGTCTATCCCGATTCGTTGGATCAGCAGTGGATTAATGGCATGGCCCGTGAAGACATCAACGTCACCGCTGTCCCTGACGGGTTCCACGTCAACGGGTTCTTGAACTCCACCACCGGCGCGAAGTTGAAGAAGGTGTTGCGGTCGTTGACCGCGCCCGCTGGCGCGAACGACCCCCGCACCGCCGCTCAACGACGTGTCGATGGGCTCGAAACACTCCTCGACAGCGTCCTCAACCACGGACTGCCCGGTGACCAGGGTGTCCGACCCCACGTGACGGTCACCGTCGACGCCCAAGCACTAGCCGACGACGCCGGCAGCGGCGAACTCGAAAGCTTCGGACCCATCGGTATCCGCCAAATCAAAGAACTCCTCTGCGGCGGCGACATCACCACCGTGGTCACCGATTCAAAAAACCGGTTCGTGTCCCCACGGAAAGTCGACCGCAGCATGCGGCTAGCCGGCAGCCGCCAACGCACCCAAATCGCCACCCAACAACACGGACAATGCGCAGCACCCGGCTGCACCAACCCCGTCATCCACATCCACCACGTCGTGTTCTGGGCCGACGGCGGAACCACCAACGACGAAAACCTCATCGGACTCTGCCCGCGATGCCACCGAGCAGTCCACGCCGGAATCATGATCATCGATCCACGCACCCACCAATTCCGCAACAGACTCAGCCAACAACTACCCACCAGCGACCCACGCCACCGACAACGAAGACAACTCACCCCACAACGAGTCCGCAACGCCCAAGTCCGAAATACCCAACATGAACAGACGTTGGCTGGGGCAATGCGCGCGTAGAGTCGAATACATGGTCGGTGATGGCGGTCGTAAGCATCCAGACATGTGGGTTGAGCCTGAGGACGACCCTCGTGACACCGACGTTCAACTGCGCGGCGAACGAGCGGTTTTGCTCGACTACCTCACCCACTACCGGATGACCTTCGAGATGAAATGCGAAGGGCTCGACGCCGAACAACTGGCGTTGCGGTCAGTGCCGCCGTCGTCGATGTCGCTCCTTGGTCTCATTCGACATCTTGCGGCCGTCGAATACATGTGGTGGCGCCGAGTAATGGAACGCCAGTCAGATTTGCCTCGGCTCTACGGTAAGGACAAAGAGCGCGATGCTGACTTCAATAACGCAGTTGCCGATGACGACGTCGTCGCGGAGGCATGGCAGTCGTGGCGACGCGAAGTTGAGCACGGCCAGTCATTCGTCGATTCGGCAGCAACGCTCGACGTGCTCGGCGCAATCGGTGATGAAGAGATCGAACTGCGCGAAGTGATCGTGCATCTCATTGAGGAATACGCCCGGCACTGCGGCCATGCAGATCTGCTGCGCGAATGCATCGACGGGCGCACTGGACAGTAGGGCTAGCTACTGAGTCGCCAGATCTGCGAGGCGATTGATGGAGGCCATTAGTTTGTCTGACGTGGTGCTACGGGCTCGCTCGAACCGATTCTCATCGGTCAGGTCGGTCCAGTTGTAGGTGTGCGTCACGCGACACGACGACTCGTCGATCGGCTCGACTTCCCAGCGCCATTCATGCCCTGGCTGTGGCTCGCCGACTCCACTTGGTCGCCAGGCAATGAGTCGACCTTCTTCAAAGGCGACGATGTGGTTCTCGCGGATCTTGCCGCTGGTGTTGGTCATGACAAACACATCGCCGAGCCGGCGAACACGCGCCGAATTCGACGACGCCAGATTGTCATTGCCATCCCACTCTGGTTGGCGGCTCGGGTCAGCGATCAGTTCAAAGACGTCCTTCGCAGGTGCGGCAATCTCGCGGGATGCAGACACCACGGTGTTTTCGCTCATGTCTTGATCAAACCACGGCGCCACGCGGGGCGGACTTAGTGTTGACGTGACCATAAGAGGGGGTTAGTGTCAGAAATACCCTAAGGAGGTGAGTGCAGATGAACACGTCAGCAGTAGTGGATTTGAAGGTCCAGCTCGCAGTGTCGACAGTGGTTTTCGCCCTGCGCCCACACCCGACAACACGGAACTTGACGCTGTGGTTGCCGTTGGTTCGGCGTATTCGTGAGCCTTACGAGGGTCAGTGGGCGCTGCCGGGTGGCCCCTTGGAACCGCACGAAGACTTAGTTTCTTCGGCGCAGCACACCTTGGAAGACACCACGGGCTTGCAGCCGCAGTATCTGGAGCAGCTGTACTCATTTGGTGCTGTCGACCGGTCGCCGGTGGCCGAAATTGATGGTCGCGTCGTCTCGATTGTCTATTGGGCCCTGGTGCGACCGGACGAAGCTGAGCGCGCAGTCGCCAAGTCCGATCTTGATGGCGAAAACGTCGAATGGTTCGTCGCCGATGAGGTCCCCGATCTCGCATTCGATCACAACGACATCGTTCGGTATGCGTTGGATCGGCTTCGGGCCAAAATCACCTACAGCCCCATCGCGCACGCATTTCTGCGTGATGAGTTCACTCTGGCTGAACTGCGCGAAGTGCACGAGGCAGTCCTGCGCAAGACACTCGATCCAGCCAATTTCCGTCGCCAGATTCTGGCCACCCACACCTTTGAGCCCACTGGTCGCTACGTCCAGGGCACCAGCCACCGACCGCCGGCTTTGTACCGGTTTACGTCCCGCAGCGAGGAGACACCATGACCACCACGCCATCGGTTAACGACCAGATCGTCGCTACCCCGAGTCAGTCGTGCGACGCAGAACTGGCGAAGGGGCCATGGGAGTTCGACACAGTGTCCGGCTACGGCCCCGGCGCCTCTGAACTGGACATCCTGCCTACGCCCGTGACCCGGCCTGGACAGCTGCCGGCCGAATACCAACGCATGAGCGATGACGAGCTGCACTCGCGCATCCGTGCGGCCAAGCAGGCATTGGGCGACAAACTGGTCATCCTTGGCCACTTCTATCAGCGCGATGAAGTGGTGCAGTACGCCGACTTCGTGGGCGATTCATTCCAGTTGGCCAACGCGGCGCTCACCAAGCCGGACGCCGAAACCATCGTGTTTTGCGGCGTTCACTTCATGGCCGAGACCGCCGACATCCTGGCGCGTCCCGAGCAGAAGGTCATTTTGCCGAACCTGGCCGCTGGATGCTCGATGGCCGATATGGCCGACGAAGAATCAGTCGAGGACTGCTGGGAGCAACTGACCGAGCTCTACGGCACAGAACCTGACGCCAACGGCAAAGTTCCCGTCATTCCCGTGACGTACATGAACTCCTCGGCCGCATTGAAGGCGTTCTGCGGTCGCAATGGCGGCATCGTGTGCACGTCGTCGAATGCATCGACGGTGCTGGAGTGGGCTTTTGAACGCGGCCAGCGAGTGCTGTTCTTCCCTGATCAGCATCTAGGCCGCAATACCGCCAAGGCCATGGGCATCAGCCTCGACGAGATGCCCACCTGGAATCCGCGCAAGCCCATGGGTGGCAACTCCGAAGCCGAACTTCACAGCGCCAAGGTGCTGTTGTGGAACGGGTTCTGCTCGGTGCACAAGCGGTTCACTGTGGAGCAGATCGATAAGGCTCGCGCCGATTACCCCGGCTGCAAGGTCATTGTGCATCCCGAATCGCCGATGCCAGTTGTCGATGCAGCCGACGCGTCGGGCTCGACCGACGGCATCCGCAAGTACGTGATCGCTTCTGAACCCGGCGACGTCATTGCGATCGGCACCGAGATCAATATGGTCAACCGGTTGGCCGCCGAGTTCCCCGATCGGACGATCTTCTGTCTTGATCCGGTCGTGTGCCCCTGCTCAACCATGTACCGCATTCACCCGGGCTATCTCGCCTGGACCCTCGACAATCTCGTTGAGGGCGAAGTCGTCAACCAGATCGTGGTCGAAGACGACATCGCCCGCGACGCCAAGATCGCGCTCGAGCGCATGCTCGCAGCGCTTCCCAAGTAGGTCTGGAGAGCAGACATGGCACACGTGATCGTGGTCGGAAGCGGGGTTGCCGGGCTGACGGCTGCCCTTGATGCCGTCGAAGCGCAGCACGACGTCACCGTGTTCAGTAAGGCCGATCTTGCGGCCAGCAACACGCGCTACGCCCAAGGTGGCGTCGCTGTCGTGATCGACGAGATGAAGACCCCGGGAGCGCCTCGGCTCGGCGATTCGATCGAGTCGCACGTGCAGGACACGCTGGTTGCCGGCGCTGGCCTCAGCGAAGAGGAAACCGTTCGCATCCTGTGTGCGGAAGGCCCCGCGGCGATTGACGAACTTGTCGAGCGCGGAGTGAAGTTCGACCAGCACGACGGCGAACTTTCCCACGGCCTAGAGGCGGCACACAGTTATGGGCGCATCTTGCACGCAGGCGGCGACGCCACTGGTGCTGGCATTGCGTACGCCCTGATCGACAGGATCCGTGAGTCGGCAGCCACGATTCGCGAACGCACCACTGTGACCGACTTGGTCGTTGAAGCCGGTCGTGTCGTCGGCGTTCGCTTGCTCGATGGCGACGAAGTGCGCGGTGACGCAGTTATTCTGGCAACCGGGGGAGCAGGCCAGCTGTTCCCGTACACCACTAATCCGCAGGTAGCGACGGCTGACGGCATTGCGATGGCGCTTCGCGCGGGCGCTGTGGTGTCGGACCTGGAGTTCTATCAATTCCACCCCACGTCGCTGAACGCACCGGGCAACTTCCTGGTGTCCGAAGCCGTGCGTGGCGAAGGCGCCGTACTGCTGGACGCCGACGGTAAGCGATTCATGCTCGACGTCCACCCCGACGCTGAGTTGGCGCCGCGCGACGTCGTGGCCCGAGGAATCGCCAACCAGATGGCCCAGCAACCGGGAGTGCCGGTTCGGCTCGACGCGACCAGCCTAGGGTCTGAATTCTTGGCCAAGCGCTTCCCGAACATCGATGCGGCGTGCCGCGCGCAGGGCCTGGACTGGGGAGTCGAACCGATCCCCGTCACTCCGGCCGCGCACTACTACATGGGCGGCATCCGAGCTGATGAATGGGGCCGCACGTCGATCCCTGGGCTGTACGCAGTCGGCGAAGTCGCGTGCAACGGGTTGCAGGGCGCCAATCGGTTGGCTTCCAATTCGCTGCTCGAAGGCGCCGTATACGGCCGTCGCGTGGTCGAAGCACTTGAGCTCGACGATCAGCAGTCGGCCTTCGATCAGGACTGGTCTGCCCCGGTCGCCATCGATCTGGCGGACCCAGCCGATGGCAATGAAGTCGGCCGAGCCGATCTGCAACATCTGCTGTGGGACGCAGCCGGACTTTCGCGCAACGGTACTGATCTGGAAGCGGCGCAGGCAGCGTTGGCTGGCTGGAAGGCTCCGGATGTCACTGATGCCAAATCAGCTGAAGATGCCAATCTGCTGATCGTGGCCCGTGCTGTTGTCGCTGCTGCCCTCGCCCGCACCGAATCGCGCGGCGGTCACTTCCGCTCTGACTTCCCGCAGACCGATCCGGCTCAGGCGCACCACTCGGCGGTGATTCGCAATGCTTGAGCGCCGCCATGTTGAGCGCATCGTCGATCTCGCCCTGGAGGAGGATGCCCCGTGGGGTGATCTGACTTCCCAAACCATCGTGCCGGCTGAGGCAACCGCACGCGCGCAACTTAATGCGCGTGAGCCCGGCGTCTTTGCCGGAACCCTCGTCTACCAGATCGCCATGACCCGACTCGATCCGTCGGTGCAGGTCACTTGGCATATTGCCGATGGCGATCGGTTCGAGAAGGGTGCTGTACTCGCCGACATCGTCGGTCCTGCTCGCAGTGTGCTGCAAGCTGAGCGGATTGGTCTGAACCTGGTTCAGCGGATGTGTGGTGTTGCCACGCTGACTGCGCAGTATGTCGCTGCCGTGCAGCCTCATCCGGTGCGCGTCGTCGACACTCGCAAGACCACGCCCGGTTTGCGTGCGCTGGAGCGTCATGCCGTGCGGTGCGGGGGTGGACACAATCACCGCTACTCGTTGTCCGACGCAGTCATGGCCAAGGACAATCACTTGGCTGTCGCTGGGGACATCACTGAGGTGCTGCGCAGAGCCAAGCAAGAGTTGCCGCACACGACGCACATTGAGGTCGAAGTCGACCGGCTCGATCAGATCGACGCCGTGCTGGCCGCCGATGCCGCCGGAACGATCATGCTGGACAACTTCAGCCTCGATGATCTGCGCGCAGGGGTGGCGAAGATCGCTGGCAAAGCAATCATTGAAGCCAGCGGCGGCATCACCCTCGAAACCATCGCCGATGTTGCAGCAACTGGCGTCGATGTCATCAGCGTCGGCGCCCTGACCCACAGCGTCCGCGCCCTCGACCTCGGCCTCGACATCTCGGTGAGCTGAGGATGTCGAACC
>JBEBVW010000149.1:0-6744 GCA_040392565.1 Aeromicrobium sp.
TGCGCGATGGTTCGCACCACAAGCGCCACCAGTTCGTGCCGCAGGAAGTGCGCGACATCGTCGGCGCGCTCGACACCGCCGGAATCCCGGTCATCGAGGTCACCCACGGTGACGGCCTGGGCGGCTCGTCGTTCAACTATGGCTTCTCCAAGACTCCCGAGCAGGAGCTCATCAAGCTTGCTGCCGAGACCGCGAAGAACGCCAAGATCGCCTTCCTGATGCTCCCCGGCGTCGGCACGAAGGAAGACATTCGCGCGGCCCAGGACAACGGCGGTCAGATCTGCCGTATCGCGACTCACTGCACCGAGGCTGACACCTCGCGCCAGCACTTCGGTCTGGCTCGTGAGCTTGGTCTGGAGACGGTTGGCTTCTTGATGATGAGCCACACCCAGACGCCCGAGACGCTCGCCCAGCAGGCCCGCATCATGGTCGACGCTGGTTGCCAGTGCGTGTATGTCGTCGATTCGGCCGGTGCGCTGATCCTTGAAGGCGTCGCCGATCGCGTTTCGGCCGTCGTCGCCGAGATCGGCAATGAAGCCACGGTCGGCTTCCACGGCCACGAAAACCTGGGCCTCGGTGTGGCCAACACGGTCATCGCGGCTCGCGCAGGAGCTACGCAGATCGACGGCTCGGTCCGTCGCTTCGGTGCCGGTGCTGGCAATACGCCGCTTGAGGCGTTCATCGGTGTGGCTGACAAGCTCGGCTGGAACACGGGCGTGGACTTCCTGCAGATCGTCGACGCTGCCGAAGACGTCATTCGCCCGGCCATGCCCGAAGAGTGCACTCTCAACCGGATGACGCTGATGATGGGTTACGCCGGCGTTTACTCCTCATTCCTCAAGCACGCGGGCAACGCAGCCGATCGCTACGGCGTCTCCGGCGCGGAGATCCTGCTCGAGGCCGGCCGTCGCAAGCTGATCGGTGGTCAGGAAGACCAGCTGATCGACATCGCCCTGGGCCTCAAGGCTGCCAACAGCTGACCGCAGTGAAGTACATGTTCGCCCTCTGGGGCGACCAAGCCGAAGCGCTCCTTGGCGACGAGGTCCGCGACGCGCTGCGGGCCGCTGGGGCAACCCGCCTCCAGGTGAATGTCGACGACGCCCCAGTCGCTGGCGCGCTTCGGCTGACGACGTCGGAGGAGCCCATCACGGCGATCGTCAGCGTGTGGACCGACGAGGATCCGGGCAGCGTCATTGATGTGCTCGTCGACTGGTGCAGCCGGTTGGCGGGGTGGCAGGTCGATGAGCGTCGCCCGATCGAGCCACCTGAGATCGGTGACGGCTGTCGTGCCGACGCGCTGGCTAATATCGCGCTGATCCGTCGGCCTGCTGATCTGACCCATGACGAGTGGCTGCGCCGCTGGTTGGTCGACCACACGCCAGTCGCCATCGCCACTCAAGCGACATTTGGTTATGTGCAGAACGTCGTCGAACGGCCGGTCACCGACGGTGCGCCGCCGGTCGCTGCGCTGGTTGAGGAGTTGTTCCCGTCCGAGGCGGTCGACGATATCCACGCTTTCTACGGCAGTGGAGGCAATGACGCCGAACTCAACGACCGCTTGACCCGGCTGATGGACAGCGTCGCCCGGATTGGCGCCGATCGGGATCTCGATCTGGTGCCCTCAGGCCGCTACTCGTTCGACCTGTAGATGTCGCGGCGGTACTCGAGGTGCACGACCACAACGAGCAAGACGTCATCCTTCCGCGCCGGTGGGCCGATGGACGAAATACTAGAACGTGTTCTAGTATTGACGTATCAAACTTCTGAGGAGCTGAGATGACCCAGTCTGTGCTGGACGGCGTTCGCGACATCCTTCCTGCGCTGCGCGAGCGGGCCGAAGAAACCGAGCGCCTTCGCCAGGTGCCCGAGGCATCGGTCAAGGAGTTGGAAGAGACTGGCTTCTTCCGCATGCTGCAGCCCAAGCGCTTCGACGGACTTGAAGCCGATCCGGTTGACTTCTTCACCGCCGTGAGCCTTATTGCGTCCGCTTGTGGCTCGACCGGCTGGATCTCCTCGGTGCTCGGCGTCCACCCGTGGCAGGTCGCGCTGTTCCACGACGACGCGCAGCAGGCCGTCTGGGGCGCCGACACGTCGGTTCGCCTGAGCTCGTCCTACGCACCCACGGGCAAGGCCGTTGTTGCCGAGGGTGGCTACAACCTCTCCGGTCGCTGGAGCTTCTCCTCCGGCTCGGCCCACGCCACCTGGGTTCTGCTGGGCGGCTTGGTGTTCGACGCCGAGGGCAACGTCATCGACTTCAAGACCTTCATGGTCCCGCGCGATAAGTACGAGATCGTCGACGTGTGGAACGTGGTTGGTCTGGCCGGCACCGGCTCCAACGACATCGTGGTTGAAGAGACTTTCATCCCCGAGGCGTTCACGCTTTCGATGAGTGACACCGGCCGCTGCTTCGGCCCCGGCCAGGAGCAGAACCCCAGCGATCTGTACAAGCTGCCGTTCCACTCGCTGTTCACCACCACCATCACCTCGCCCATCGTCGGCATGGCTCGCGGTGCGTACGCCGAGCACGTCGAAATGCAGCAGGCCCGTGTTCGCGCGGCCTACCTCGGTGAGAAGGCATCGTCTGATCCGTTCGCGGCAGTGCGTATCGCGCGCGCATCGAGCGAAATCGACGCCGCCTGGGCGCTGTGCATGTCGAATATCCGCGAAGAGCAGGCGCTGGTCGCCAAGGGCGAGAAGATCCCGCTGTCGCTGCGCCTGCGCGTCCGTCGCGATCAGGTGCTCGGCACCCAGCGTGCAATCGATGCGATCGATGAGTTGTTCGAGGCTTCCGGTGGCCGCGCGCTGGCGAACGGCACCTACCTGCAGCGCGCTTGGCGGGACGCTCACGCCGGTCGCGTCCACGCGGCGAATGACCCCGAGCGGGCGCTGCTGATGTTCGGCAACTCCGAGTTCGGACACAAGGTCGACCCGGGGATGTACTGATGGCTCTCGATCGGGAGTCGGTGCGTAAGTCGGCCAAAGCTGGCGACCTGACGCTGAACTACTACGAAGCTGGCGAGCCGACCGACGTTGGTGGCGGCCTGCCGTTGGTCATGCTGCACGGCGGTGGCCCCGGCGCCTCGGCGTGGTCGAACTTCGGTTCGGCGCTGCCTGGCTTTGCCGAGAACTTCCGCACCATCTTGGTCGATCAGCCTGGCTTCGGTCAGAGCGATAAGCCGCCGGTGGTGGGCAATTACTTCCGCCACTCAGCTCAGATCATCAAGGACTTCCTTGACGAACTCGGCATTGAGCGCATCCACCTGCTCGGCAACAGCCTGGGCGGCGGCACCGCTGCTCGCTTTGCGCTGATGTTCCCCGAGCGCGTCGGTCGCCTCGTCCTGATGGGCCCCGGCGGTCTCAATCTGAGCCTGTTCCACGGCGATCCCACCGAGGGCGTCAAGCGGCTGATGGAGTTCGGCGCCAACCCGTCGCGCGAAGCGCTGCGTGCGTTCATCTCCACGATGGTTGTTGACCAGTCGCTGGTCACCGACGAACTGGTGGAAGAGCGATTCGCAGATGCCACAGCTCCCGGCGCCCAAGAAGCGATGCAGTCGATGGGCATGTCCTTCTGGAACCCCGACAGCTACGAAGACGGCCTGATTTGGCGCGATGCGCACCAGATCCGTCGCCCGACGCTTTTGACGTGGGGTCGCGAGGACCGGGTGAACCCGCTCGACGGCGCATTCGTCGCGCTCAAGATGATCCCCAAGGCGTCGTTGCACGTCTTCCCCAACTGCGGCCACTGGGCGCAGATCGAAGCGGCCGATGAGTTCCGCGAAGTCTGCACCGCCTACCTGGCTCGTCATGTCGAGAGGAGTCGCACATGATCGACATCAAGTCCATGGGCTACGCCCGCGTCGCCAGCACGAATCTTGACGACTGGCGCCTGTTTGCCGGCAAGGTGCTCGGTTTGGCCGAGGGCCGCGGTCCGACGGACGGCAATCTCTACTACCGCATCGACGAGGTGTCGGCTCGCCTTGTCGTGGTGCCCTCTGACGTCGACCGACTCGAGTGTGTTGGCTGGGAATTGGCCGATCACGCTGCTTTGCAGGCTGCCCGCGAGCACCTGTCGAAGGCTGGCGTCGAGTTCGTGGAAGGCACCAAAGAGGAGCTCGACGAGCGCCGGGTGCAGGAACTGATTCGGTTCACCGATCCGTTCGACAACGTCTTCGAGTTGTTCCACGGCATCACCTACGAGTCGCGCCCCGTCGTGACCCCCTACGCCGCCACCTTCGTGACTGGCGATCAGGGCATGGGGCACGTGGTCATTCCTGTTGACGATGACGTCGAGGCACTGCGGTTCTACCGCGATGTGCTGGGCTTCCGTCTGCGCGACTCGATGTCGATGCCGGGCGAGTTCGTCGGCAAGGAGCCTGGCAGCAAGGTGTGGTTGCGCTTCCTGGGCGTCAACCCGCGGCACCATTCGCTGGCGTTCTTGCCGATGCCCAATCCGAGCCGCTGCGTGCACATCATGTTCGAGGTCACCAAGCTCGACGATGTCGGCCGTGCACTGGAGCGGGTGCGCAAGCACAAGGCTCCGTTGTCGGCCACGCTCGGTCGTCACATGAACGACGAAATGGTGTCGTTCTACGTCAAGTCGCCCGGCGGCTTTGATATCGAGTTCGGCTGCGAAGGTCTCACGGTCAACGATGATCGGTGGGTCGCCCGGGAATCCACCGCCGTCTCGTACTGGGGCCACGCCTTCGGTCAGTCTGGCTGAACAGACATGGTGGATTCGGTGACTAGCGCGAACGTTCCGGACGGCATGAACCCGGACGCGGCAGCCTCGTGGCCGCCGCGTGGTCTGATCGACTCGTTCCTCGGCGGCGGTTCGAGCAATGAGTTCGCTTGGCGCCCCGGTGAAGTCGTCCAGATTGATGGCGAAGAGGCGCAGGCTGCCGCCCGCAAGTTCCGCGATGTGTTGGGCCGTTATGCCAGCGGCGTCACGGTCATCACGACGGTCCACGGCGGCAAACCGGTCGGCATGACGTGTCAGTCGTTCACCAGCGTCTCGCTGGACCCGCCGCTGGTGGCGTTCCTGCCGATGAAGACGTCGCGGGCGTTCGCGGCCATTCAGCTGTCGCGCCGGTTTTGTGTGAACTTCCTGGCTGCCGATCAGGCAGACACCTCTAACCACTTCGCCTCGCGCATTGAAGACAAGTTCGACGGTGTCGAATGGACGCCCACCCAGGGCGGCGTGCCGCTGCTCAACGGTGTTGCCGGGTGGGTCGATTGCGTTGTCGAGTCGGTCTATGAGGCCGGCGATCACTACCTGGTGATCGGACGCGTTGAAGATCTCGGCGTTGGCGAATCTGACGATCCGCTGCTTTTCCATCGCGGTCAGTACCGCACCACTACGTGAACTACTAGAACAGGACACCGCTGTGCGAGATCTCCACGGGCGCGTCGCTGTCGTCACCGGAGCAGGCAGCGGCATTGGCCGTGCAATCTGCCTGGAGCTAGCACGACATGGTTGCAATATCGCAGCCGTCGACATTCGCAGCGAAGGCATTGAGCAGACCGCTGACATGGTGCGTGCGCTTGGCGTTCAGGCATCGACGCACATCGCAGATGTCTCCGATGCCGATCGCATGCTGGAGCTTCCGGCCGAAGTCGTCGCCGAACACGGCGTTTGCCACATCTTGATCAACAACGCGGGTGTTACGTCGGCCGGTGGCTTCTCCAAGGAATCGCTGGAAGATCTGCGGTGGATCGTCGGCATCAATATGTGGGGTGTCGTGCACGGCTGTCATGCGTTCTTGCCGACGCTGTTGGAGCAGGACGAAGCCCACATCGTCAATGTGTCCAGCATGGTGGGCTTGATCGGGCTGCCGCACAACGCGATCTACGCGCTCACCAAGGGCGCTGTTCGGTCGTTCTCCGAAGCGTTGCGCGCCGAGCTGGTGGCGACGAACGTGGGGCTCACAACGCTCTACCCCGGCGCACACCGCACCGGCATCACTGAAGGCGCACGCGGATCGCAGGCAAGCAAACTCAGTCAAATGGGGCGTTCGAAGTTCGCGCGCATCGGCATGCGCTCGCCTGAACGGTTGGCTCGCCGCGTGGTCAGGGCCATCGAGAAGAATCGCGCCCGTGTGGTCGCCGGTCCTGATGCGCATGCGATCGATATCTGGTCGCGCATCGCCCCCGGACGTGTGGGCTTGTTGGGCCACGTCACGGGGCGCGCCGACCGCTGATGTCGAGGCCGTCCGCAGCCGAGGTCATGGCTGTGGTGCGTCTGTCGCCGGCTTTGGTCGCAGTTCACGACAAGTCCGGCTGGTTAGACCTGTTCAGTAGCGACCATGTTGTCGAGGACCCAGTAGGTTCGCGGCCGGTGCGGGGGACTCACCCCGGCGATCTGAGCCGTTTCTGGGATGCGTTTATTGCACCGAATCAGATTGAGTTCGAGGTGGCCAACGACTGGGTCGACGGATTCGAAGCTGTGCGCGACGTCGTCATCGTGACCACACTGCGTCCCGGTGTCATGCTGCGAACTCCAGCACACCTTCTATACGAGACGGTGTTTGAGAACGGCGTGCTGAAAGTACGGCGGATGGCAGCGCACTGGGAGCCGCGCGGGTCGTATCGGCAGCTGATGCGACCGAGCCGCGCCCATCTAACGGCGGCCATGGTTCAGTTTGCTCACCTGATCCGCACGCTAGGCATCGGTCAAACGGTGCAGTTCGTGGGAGCCGCGCGGTTCATCGGTTGGCGCCGCAAGCGCCGGCTCCGTGCCGAGTTGGG
>JBEBVW010000150.1:0-6728 GCA_040392565.1 Aeromicrobium sp.
GTACGTCGTCTGGCGATTCCCTCGATCCCCGCTGGCCGCTACCGTCACCGGTCAACCGGATCTAGCTTTGGCGATTTCGCGTGCTGATTCTGGAACGGAGTGACTCCTCACCGGGTACGGAGTGACTCCTCAGCGGGCTAGGGGGCCGCGAGGGCGTTGCGCACGGGGATTAGTTTGGCGTCCGATTCGGCGAGTTCATCGGCGGGGGAGGAGTCGGCGACGATGCCGCATCCTGCGAAGAGGCGAACTGTGGTGGCGTCGGGGCTGAGTTGGGCCGAGCGCAGGCCGATGCCCCACTCGCCATCGCCGCGCGCCCCGATCCAACCGACCGGGCCGGCGTAGCGGCCGCGATCAAGGCCTTCAATATCGGAAATCAACTGAACTGCCGCTTCCGTGGGTGTTCCGCCGACAGCTGCCGAGGGGTGCAACGCCGCGGCCAACATGAGCGCTCCGGCCTCACCGCGCAAGACGCCGGTCACGTCAGTGGCCAAATGCATCACGTTGGGCAGGTGCAGCACGAACGGCGCTTCGGGCACGTTCATGCTCGAACAGTGTGGTGACAGCGCTTCGGCGACGGACCGTACGGCGTATTCGTGTTCTTCGAGGTCCTTGCTTGACTGGGCCAGCGTTCCGGCGAGTGCCATGTCGTGCGTGTTGTCGCCGGTGCGGCGGATGGTTCCGGCCAGCACCCGCGAAGTCACCAGCCCGCGTTCAAGTCGGACGAGCATTTCTGGCGTTGAGCCGAAGAAGCCATCGATGTGGAACGTCCAGCACGTGGGGTACTCGGTCGCGAGCCGGGTCAGCGGCCCACGGACGTCGAGCGGTTCATCGAATGCGGCAACCAGATCGCGAGCGAGCACGACCTTGTCCAAATCGCCACGTTCAATGCGTGCCACGGCATCGGCGACTAGGCCCTGCCAGGCGATTCCATCGACCGATCCGTCGCTGAAACGTGGAGTCTGCGAGGGCCGTGGCTCATGTGGCGTGAGTTCGGGAGCACCGGTGAGTCCGGTGCCAATCAACGTGATCCAGGTGTCAGTTCCACGGCGGCCCACCACGATTTCAGGCACAATCAGCGTGCTGGTGGCCGCGGTGTCATCGGCGAAGGTAAATGAGCCAAATGCGACGAGACCAGACCCGGGAAGGTCAAGGTCGTCGCGCACCACGGCGGTGGCGGTGACAGAGTCCCACCACTCCTGCGTTTCGCTGAACCGCGTCGGGCCGCTGGCATCGAATTGCGCCGCGCGACCCCAGCCCACGAGGCCGTCGCCATTGTGGACCCAGGCGAATCCATCGGGATTCGGCAGCAGCGACATCAGGGCGCCGGGATCATCGATCCGCAGCGTCCGAGTGACGAGAGGACCAACGACCAACGGGTCGTCTCCTCCTGCTGCGGGGTTGCTCACGACTGTCGAGCCTACTCGTGGCACAGTGAGCAAGTGAGCCGAGCCGGTCTGGACAAGGATCCCCGCGATGTTGCGCGCATGTTCGACACCGTCGCCAAGCGCTATGACCTGACCAATGACGTGCTGTCGATGGGCCAGGACCGTCGCTGGCGCAAGCGGGTTGTTGAGCTGATCGCGCCTCGACCCGGCGAGGCCATCCTTGACCTCGCCGCGGGCACAGGCACGTCATCAGCCCCGTTCCTTGAAGCCGGTGCGTTTGTCGTGCCGTGCGACTTCTCCGTCGGCATGCTCGAAGTCGGCAAGCGGGCCCGACCCGATATGCCGTTCACCGCTGGCGACGGCACTCGGCTGCCGTTCGCTGACAACACTTTCGACGCCGTCACGATCTCGTTCGGGCTGCGCAATATCGTCGATCCGCACGCCGGCCTTCAGGAGTTGCTGCGGGTCACTCGTCCGGGTGGCCGGGTGGTCGTGTGCGAGTTCAGCACGCCGACGTGGGCGCCGTTCCGGTCGATCTATGTCAACTATCTGATGCAGGCGCTGCCGGCTGTGGCGCGCGCGGTGTCGTCGAATCCGGAGTCATACGTCTATCTAGCCGAGTCGATCCGTTCGTGGCCCGACCAGAAAGCGCTTGCAATGCGCATGGTGGCCGCCGGTTGGGGCCCGGTCGAATGGCACAACCTCTCGGCGGGCATCGTCGCCCTGCACCACTCATTCAAGCCAGCTTGAGCGGCCACCTTTCCCAGCGGTAGGGAACTTCGGGCAATTCAACTGGTTCGGGCTCGTTGCTGCTCCAGCCGCCACCCTCGGACTCAATGCGGCCGTCGAGGCGGGTGTGGACTTGCCACGGCACCACAGCCGCTCCAACAGGATTTCCCGCGTCGTCGGTCATCATGGGCATTGCGTTGCCAGGGCCACTTCGCCATTCGCTCAACCCACCCTCAACGATCGTGAGCACGGTCGCCTCAAGCAGGTCAAGGAGTTCAGGGACTGAGTCGTCGCAGGCGTCGCACCCGCAAGTGGGCCACATCTCGGTGAAGCGCCAGCCGGCGCTGACCTTGACTCCCGGGACTCCGGCCAGAGGCAGGGCGAAGGTCATAGTGGCGCCAGCTGCCGGAGTCAGCGTGACGATCGTGTGACCGTCGACGACTGCTTCGGTGGCGTCGACTTCGTATGCGCTCGCCAGGTAGTCGATGAGCGCGTGAGCGACGACCTCGACGGGCGCGAAGCGCTCGGGGTGGGCGCAATGGCCGTACATGGCCTCGGGCGGGTCGAGGTCGACGGTCCAGTAGCGGCGCCCGTAGTCGATGACGTTTCCGGTGGCATCGGTGTATTGATTGATCACCACTGCTGGTCGGGCATATGCGGTCATGACGGGTGGACTCCTGCGCCGAATGAACTTAGTGTGACCTAAGTTACAGGCCCCCAATAGGAGGCGTAGGGTGTGACCTACCGCACGTTGTGAATCCATTCACAAGCGCACGAGGGAGGTTGCGTTGAACGAGTACACACCGATCCTCGCGCTGGGTGTGCTGGCGGCAGGATTCGCGGTCTTCAGCGTCGTGATGGCGGGGATTACCGGGCCCAAGCGCTACAACCGCGCGAAGGTCGATCGTTATGAGTCCGGCATTGAGCCCAGCCCGTTGCCAGAAGGCGGCGGCAGGATCTCGATCCGCTACTTCATCATCGCGATGCTGTTCATCGTCTTCGACATCGAGATCATTTTCTTGTACCCGTTTGCGGTCGCATTCGACTCACTCGGCTGGTTCGCGCTGGCCGAGATGGCGATCTTCATGATCACGGTGTTCATCGCCTACGCCTACGTCTGGCGTCGCGGCGGATTGGAATGGGACTGACATGGGCCTTGAAGAGAAACTGCCGTCTGGTGTCCTGCTGACTACGGTCGAGGGGCTCGCCGGCTACATGCGCAAGGCGTCTTTCTGGCCGGCCACATTCGGCCTCGCCTGCTGCGCTATCGAAATGATGACATTCGGCGCGCCACGGTTCGACTCATCGCGCTTTGGCATGGAGGTGTTCCGCCCCAGCCCCCGCCAGGCCGATCTGATGATCGTGGCCGGTCGCGTGAGCAACAAGATGGCGCCGGTGCTGCGACAGATCTATGACCAAATGGCTGAGCCGAAGTACGTGCTCGCGATGGGTGTGTGCGCTAGTTCCGGCGGCATGTTCAACAACTACGCCATCGTTCAAGGCGTCGACCACATCGTTCCTGTCGACATGTACTTGCCCGGCTGCCCTCCGCGCCCCGAAATGCTGATCGACGCCGTGCTCAAGCTGCACGACCAGGTGCAGCACACCAAGCTCGGTGCTCACCGTCAGGCTGAGATCGCTGCCGATGAGCGCGCCGCGCTGGTGGCCGAACCGACGTCCGCAATGAAGGGGCTCATGCGATGAGCGAGGAATCGCAGGAGGTCGTGCCAGCCGGGGTGCAGGAGCTCGAGGTCGTCGACACTCGTCACGGTGCTTTCGGTGCTCACGGCACTGGCGACACCAGCGGATTCGGTGGCCTGGTTCGTCCGGTCGTCATGCCGGGCGCGTCGCCTAAGCCGTATGGCGGTTGGTACGACCAAGTGGCCGATGATCTTGAGCGCCTTGCGCCCGCCGGAGCCATTGAGAAGGTGGTCGTCGATCGCGGCGAGATCACCTTCTACATCCGGCGTGAATCGATTCTCGAAGTCGTCACTCAACTGCGGAATGCCGAATCATTGCGGTTTGAGTTCTGTTCGAGCGTCAGCGGTGTGCATTACCCGCATGAGGCTGGCCGTGAACTGCATGTGGTCTATCACCTGGCGTCGATGACACACGGTCGAAGAATTCGCCTCGAGGTCACCGCGCCCGACAGCGATCCGCATGTGCCCAGCGTTGTGTCGATCTACCCGACGGCCGATTGGCACGAGCGCGAGACCTGGGACATGTTCGGCATCCAGTTCGATGGCCACCCTGCGCTGACCCGCATCTTGATGCCCGACGACTGGCCGGGCCACCCGCAGCGTAAGGACTATCCGTTGGGAGGAATCCCCGTCGAGTACAAGGGCGCAACGATTCCGCCGCCCGATCAGCGGAGGAACTACTCATGACGATCCTGTGTACCGATGGTTTCGAGGTTCGGCCGCGGGCGGCCTCACACCTCAACCACCGGTTGGTTGGGTTACGAGCTGTCCCTACCCCGGTGGTTGAGGTGCGAGCTTGCGAGCCTCGAAACCCTTGGGTTGAGGTGCGAGCTTGCGAGCCTCGAAACCATGGCGCGGAAGGACGGACACGATGACGACTACCGATCCGTACGCAGGCACGTCGGAGACGACTGAAGGCACGGTCTTCAACGTCACCGGTCAGGACTGGGATTCGATCGATACTTCGGCCGTTGAGGGTGACCACATGGTCATCAACATGGGCCCGCAGCATCCGTCGACGCACGGCGTGCTGCGCCTGATCTTGGAGATCGACGGCGAAACGATCCGCGATGCCCGCGCCGGTATCGGGTATCTGCACACCGGCATCGAGAAGAACATGGAGTTCCGCACCTGGACGCAGGGCGTGACCTTCTGTACCCGCATGGACTACGTCGCCCCGTTCTCCAATGAGGCCGCCTACGTCCGCGGCGTCGAGAAGCTCCTCGAGATCGAAGCGCCGCAGAGGGCTCACGACATCCGGGTGCTGCTGCTCGAACTCAACCGCATCAGTTCGCACCTGGTGTGTATCGCCACCGGAGGCATGGAGATCGGTGCGCTCACCGTTATGACCTGCGGCTTCCGCGACCGTGAACTGATCCTGAACCTGTTCGAAGCCATTACCGGCTTGCGCATGAACCACGCGTTCTTCCGACCCGGAGGCGTGGCCCAAGACTTGCCCGACAACGTCATCGAGCAGCTTCGTGACACGGTCAAACTGCTGAAGAAGCGCCTGCCCGAGTACGCAGCTCTGTGCAACGCCAACCCGATCTTCAAGGGCCGGCTCAAGGGCGTTGGTCATCTCGATCTGGCTGGCTGCTTGGCCCTCGGGCTGACCGGACCGGTCTTGCGTTCCACCGGATACGACTGGGATCTACGCCGCCGCGAGCCGTACTGGGGCTACGACACCTACGACTTCGATGTCGTGACGCGCGATGAACCCGACGCATACGGCCGCTTCCGGGTTCGGCTCGACGAAATGTGGGAATCGCTCAAGATCGTTGAGCAGGCCACAGAGCGGTTGGCCAAGTCGCAGGGCGAGCCGGTCATGGTCGCCGACAAGAAGATCGCCTGGCCCTCGCAACTCAGCGTCGGTGCCGACGGTCAGGGCAACTCCGCAGAACACATCAAGCACATCATGGGCGAGTCGATGGAAGCGTTGATCCATCACTTCAAGATCGTCACGGAAGGCTTCCGGGTCCCGCCCGGCCAGGCCTACGGTGTCATCGAAGCGCCGCGCGGCGAAATCGGTTGCCATGTTGTATCTGACGGCGGCACTCGTCCGTACCGCGCGCACTTCCGCGATCCGTCTTTTGTGAATCTGCAAGCCACGTCGGTCATGAGCGAGGGGGCGATGATCTCCGATGTCATCGTTGCCGTCGCCAGCATCGACCCGGTCATGGGCGGGGTGGATCGTTGAACTTCACTCGCTGCGCTCCCTCAGCCCCACGATCCACGCGCGACTGCGTCGCGCCCGTGCTGCGCACGGCCACTACCTCGCTGCGCTCGGCTGCGGTTGCGTCCGACAGGAGGGTTCTCGATGACGCTTTCTGAGATGACTATTTCTGAGCTTCAGGAGTTGGCGGGGCGGTATCCGCAGAAGCGGTCGGCGCTGTTGCCGATGTTGCACTTGGTGCAGTCGGTTGAAGGCAGCGTCACCACCGAAGGCATTGAGCGCTGCGCCGAGATTCTCGATATCAGCACGGCACAGGTGTCCGGCGTCGCCACGTTCTACACGATGTACAAGCGCCGCACGATGGGCGAACACCACGTCGGCGTCTGCACCAACACGTTGTGCGCCGTCATGGGTGGCGATGAAATTTTCGCCTGCCTGAAAGAGCACTTGAACGTCGGCAACGACGAAACCACCGAAGACGGCAAGATCACGCTGGAGCACATTGAGTGCAACGCCGCATGTGACTACGCCCCCGTCATGACCGTGAATTGGGAGTTCTTCGACAACCAGACGCCGCAGTCGGCAATTGAACTGGTCGACAAACTCAAAAGCGGCGACAAGGTTCAGAGCACTCGTGGCGCGACCATCACATCGTGGCGCGAAGCCGAACGGGTCATCGCCGGATTCGAAGACGGACTAGTTGACGAAGGTCCCACCGCTGGCCCCGCCTCGCTCGTCGGC
>JBEBVW010000151.1:0-6684 GCA_040392565.1 Aeromicrobium sp.
TTGGGCGCGACTTCCTTCTCCTCGTAGTTGACGCCGAGGTCCTTCAGGTTGATGTAGTCGACGTCGGTCGTCACGACACATGAACCATCAAGCCGCCGTTCCGCCCGCGCTTCTGCGTGAAGTGTCGGCCCGCCAAGGTTGGTCACCTCGGTCTTTCCTTCTGCGAAGCGGGTCTTGTTGTAGTTTCCGCCGCCACTGGCATAGGCGGAGAAGCTGCTGAACCACAGGAACAGCGGCCAAGGCGTCTCGCCGGAGAGGAAGCTTGCCGACCTGACGGATTCTCCCGAAGGGTCGATGTAACTCGCGGCAATCCTGCCTGAGTTCAACTTGATGTCCGCCAAGTGGCCGTCGGCATACATGCCGATGGCATAGCCTCCGAACTTCGGCGCCGGTATCGCGGCCGGCGTGGCTCTAAACGCCAAGTTCAGACCGCCAGCCGGTAGTGGAATGTATAGCGGAGGAAGCGGAATTGCCATCTTCTTCCCCTTGAGATCCAAGCCGAGCGCTTGATCCTGGGGGGCTGGCGCCATGCTCTCGGTGACTGGGTCCTGCGACATGGGCGGGATGGTGACCGCTTCGGCAGCGGCCGGACTCTGCATCGCAAGGACAGAGGTGAAAACCGCCAACCCCGCAACCACTGACTTGAACTCAATACGCATCTTTACGCTCCAAACCAGCGAACGGGTATCGCCGCTGCCTGCAACAACCGCTCAAAGGCCCGTCGGGTTACGAAAGTAAATAGCAACGACTGGTACCTACCAGGGCTGGTCACTTCTCAAAAGCGTGGCTACCCGCGACACAGAAGTAGTCGGATGATCAGTTGGCGTATAAAGCGACCCTGTGCGATCAGCTATCCGTCGCCGCGTTCTCTTCGAGCGGGAGGCCCGGGTCTGGCAGATCGACCGTCAGGTCGACCAAGCACCTCAGATCAGTAGTACCAGGGGTAGGGGGACCAGTCGGGGTCGCGCTTTTCTAGGAACTGGTCGCGGCCTTCTTGGGCCTCGTCAGTCATGTAGGCGAGGCGGGTGGTTTCGCCGGCGAACAACTGCTGGCCGACCAAGCCGTCGTCGAGCAGGTTGAACGAGTACTTCAGCATGCGCTGGGCGGTGGGGCTCTTGCCGTTGATCATGGCGCCCCATTCGAGCGCGGTCTTCTCAAGTTCGGCGTGCGGGACGGCGCGGTTGGCTGCGCCCATGCGTACAGCGTCGTCGGCCGAGTACTCCTGGCCGAGGAAGAAGATTTCGCGAGCGAACTTCTGTCCCACCTGGCGTGCCAGATAGGCCGAGCCGTAGCCGCCATCGAAGGAGCCGACATCGGCGTCGGTCTGCTTGAACCGGCCATGCTCGGCCGAAGCGATGGCGAGATCGGCTGTGACGAACAGCGAATGTCCGCCGCCAGCCGCCCATCCGTTCACCACTGCAACGACGACCTTCGGCATGAACCGAATCAGTCGCTGACATTCCAGAATGTGCAGGCGGGCGAGTTTTGCTTTGTCGATCGGCGACGGTTCTTCAGCGCCGGTGTCAGATGCACCAGCCTGCACGTCCTCGTACTGGTAGCCGGCGCGACCACGGATGCGCTGATCGCCGCCCGTGCAGAACGCGTGCTTGCCGTTCTTCTCGCTCGGGCCGTTGCCGGTGAGCAGGACGCAGCCAACATCAGCGGACATACGTGCGTGATCGAGCGTGCGGAGCAGTTCGTCGACGGTGTGCGGGCGGAACGCATTCAGCACATCGGGCCGGTCGAAAGCGATGCGGACCGTGCCGTGCGCCTTGGCGCGGTGGTAGGTCAGATCGGTCAGGTCCTCAAAGCCGGGAACGACGTCCCAAGCTTCGGGATCAAAGGTGTCCGAGACATTCGCCAACGCACTCATACCGCCGACGGTATCGCCCACGCTCGAGCGGCTGTATGTGACATCGGCCATGGCGCATTCGAGATACCGTCGGTATGTTGACCGACATGGCACAACGATTCAGCGGCAAAGTCGCTCTCATTACCGGCGCAGCTCGTGGCATTGGAGCTGGCGTTGCTCGCGGATATGTCGCAGACGGCGGCAAGGTCGTCCTCGTTGGACTCGAGCCGGACAAGCTTGCTGAGCTGTGCGTCGAGCTTGGCCCAGACAATGCCGCATGGTGGGAAGCCGATGTCCGCGATAGCGCGGCCATGAAGACGGCGATCGACGCTGCGGCCGCTCATTTCGGTCAGCTCGACCACGTACTGGCGAATGCAGGCATCGCCTCGTACGGCACTGTGCGCCAGATCGACGAAGGCGCATTCGAACGAGTCGTCGACATCAACATCAACGGCGTTTTCCGCACGCTGAAGTACACAACGCCCTACTTGGCGAAGACGAAGGGCTACTCGCTCACGGTCGCTTCGCTCGCGTCCTTCACGCCCTTGGCCGGCCTGGCCTCGTACAACGCAAGCAAGGCCGGGGCCGAATCACTGGCGCTGGCGTACAAGCAGGAAGTCGCTCACCTCGGCATCGACGTCGGCGTATGCCACCCGTCCTGGATCGATACCGACATCGTGCGCAACGCCGAAGCCGATCTGCCGACGTTCCGGGCGATCCGCAAGAAGCTCCCCTACCCGGCCAACAGCACCACGAGCGTTGAGAAGTGCGTCGACCTGATCCTCAAGGGCTTCGCCAAGCGCAAGGCTCGCGTCTATGTGCCAAAGGGTGTCAAGGTCGCGAACTGGTCGAAGGCCTTCACTAATTCGCCACTGGTCTGGCCGATCCTGCGCCGCCTCTCCGGTCGCCACGTGCCGGCCATGGAAGCCGAAGTCGAAGCGCTCGGCCGCTTCCACCACTCTCACGTCCCTAACGCCGACGACTAACTAGGCGGCGGTCGCGAGGGCGGCGATGGAGTCGTCGGTGCAGGTGGACCAGAAGCCGCCGACGACGTCTTGAATGTGGCTGAACGAACGGGCGGCGAACAGCACGTCTTGATAGTGCGTGATGTCGTAGTTCTGGGTGCCCATGGCCACGATGTCCATGGGGCGGATTGTGACGTCGCGGAACTCTTCGATCTCCCCGGGGCTGGACAGAATTCCAGCGCCGTAGGCTTTCAAGCCATCGGGTTCGTGCACCACGCCGAACTCCAGCGTGAACCAGAAGACCTTGCTGACGAACTCGAGTGCAGCATCGGATTCGACTCGGCGCGCGGCGGCGCCGGCGGCTTCATAGAGATCGGTGAAGCGGCGGTCGGCGAGTGTGTTTCCGTGGCCGACGACTTCGTGCAGCACGTCGGGCTCGGGCGTGTAGAGCGGTACTGAATGGTGCCGCACATACTGCGTGGCCCAGAATTTCTTGTCGGCCAGCGCCCCATAGAAGTCGCGCAGCGGTACCAGTCCAGCGGCGGGCTGATAGGCGAATTGAGTCAGCGGCGCAAGAGCCGCTGAGAGCTCTTCCAGCTGAGGCACCCGATCTTCTGGCAGACCGAACGCTTCCTTGCCGTCAAGGAATTCTTGACATGCGTACGTCTGGTGCTTCTCGTGCAAGTCGGCACACACGACGCGCCACACTTCGTGTTCTTCATCGGTGTATTCGATGACCGGAGCGGGTTCTCCGGGCGACCAGTGAGCAGCGGCTGTCGCAATCCGATCACGTCGTTCGCGGTAGACCGGATCCTCCAGGCCTGGATGCCCCTCGCCCAATTCGACCGAGACGGTGCCGTCGGAGCGCTTGGTGATCGGTGCAAAGTATTGGCCTTCGTCGAACATGTCCTACCCCTCCTTGATCTCGCCGGTGACGTCGCCGAGCGGCACCCGGACTCCGTTCATGAGCGCGGACGCGGCGATCGTGACTCGATCTCCGTCGGCCAAGAATGTGCGGGTGCTGCCGTCGTCAAGCGCGACCGGTTCGGTGCCATTCCAGGTCAACTCCAGCAGCGAGCCAAGCTGATCGCGTTCGGTTCCGCTGACTGTGCCCGAAGCGAACAGGTCACCGGATCGCAGCGATGCGCCATTGACCGTCATGTGCGCCAACATCTGGGCGGGCGTCCACGCCATGTGGGCAAACGGCGGCCGCGACACCACTGTGCCGTTGATCTCGACGGTCAACTCCAGGTCAAGCCCGACCCCCACTGGCGTCAGGTAGTCCTGCAGCGGCACGTGCGGCTCCGGCGGTTCGATCTGCGCCCCGTCGAGCGCTGCCCACGGCACGATCCACGGAGAAATTGAGGTGGCGAAGGACTTGCCGAGGAAAGGCCCCAACGGCACGTACTCCCAGGCCTGAATGTCGCGAGCCGACCAGTCGTTGACGACGCACACCCCGAACACGTGCTGCTCAAAGTCTTCGGCCGGCACTGGTTCACCCAGGGGTGAGCCAGTGCCCACAACGAACCCGATCTCGGCCTCGATATCCAACTTGGCGCTGGGACCGAAGGTGATGGTGCCGTCGGCACCACGGATCTGCCCGGCTGGCCGTCGCACGGGAGTGCCGGAGACAACGACAGTTCCGGCGCGACCGTGATAGCCGATCGGCAGGTGATCCCAGTTCGGCGTCAGTGGATCACCATCGGGCCGGAAGATCCGGCCCACGTTCGTGGCGTGATTCCGCGAGGCGTAGAAATCCACGTAGTCAGCCACGGTGAACGGCATCAAAAGTTCGACGTCGGCCACCGAACGTCGGGACGCAGCACCAGCAACGAGTTCCGCGGCCGAGGTGCGCAAGCGGGCCCATCCATCCGGTCCCAGCGCCAGAATTTGATCGAGGTTCCCGGCGCCGACGAGTCCGGCAGCAGTGAGGTCGACGACGTCGGTCCCAACCCCCACGCCCACATGGGATTCATCGAGATCGGGCGCTGTGAAACTGCAGTACGGCAACGTGCTCGGATGGAAGTCGGTCATGGGATCAACCCCAACTCGCGCAGTTCGGCCAGCGGCCCGTCGATGTCGCAGGTACCGATCGACCGGAACAGCCGGCGCGAATCACCGAGCGTTTCTAGGTCAAGCTCATCGGCCCACGCCATCAACACTGGGCCTGGGTCTTCGTCGTGCATTGCGGTGACCACGGCGGCCATGATGTTGACGAATCCGTGGGTGTGTTCGGTGGCGATCGCCGCGTGGAGTCCTGCCGTCAGCTTGAACGGCTGATCGTGGGCGACGCACCACCTGATTGCCTCGGCTAGTTCGGCAACCGTCGGCACGTAGTCGCCGCCGCATCGCAACTTGAGGAGGTCACCGTCCGCAACCTCAAATCCCGTGCCCCACGGCTGTTCGATAGCTCGACCATCGGGTCGCGATTCGATTGCGCCGTTGACCACAGCGAGGTCAAACGACTCTTCGCCCAGATCGTTGAGATCGGGCAGTCGGGCCGCGTCGACAACGAAGGGGCCGACGTAACGACCGTCAGGGGAAGCGGCGCGACTCAGATACGCCTTCACCGCAACGTCCAACGGCGCATTCCCCGGCGGGAAGATCGCCGCGTCGTCGAAAAACCCATCGAATGCTCGACTCACCATGGCGTTCCCTCACTCCTCATGGCATGCATGCCGTGGTGAGTGCATGAACACCATGACCTCATGGTGTTCATGTGACCCGACCCCACGAGAGGTGGTAGACGTGGTCGTCGACGGCTTGGGCGGCTTCGCCGAGTTCGAGGGGGCGGAAGGTGTCGACCATGACGGCGAGTTCGTTGAATGACTCGGCGCCCAGGCTGGCTTCGATGGCCGAGGGCTGCGGGCCGTGGGAGTGGCCGCCGGGGTGGACCGAGATCGAGCCCTTGGCGATGCCTGACCCTTTGCGAGCTTCGTAATCACCGTCGACGTAGAACATGATCTCGTCGGAGTCGACGTTCGAGTGGTAGTAGGGCACCGGGATGGCCAGCGGGTGGTAGTCAACCTTGCGCGGCACGAAGTTGCAGATCACGAAGTTGTTGCCTTCGAACACTTGGTGCACCGGCGGCGGCTGATGCACGCGGCCGGTGATCGGTTCGAAGTCACTGACGTTAAACGCGTAGGGGTACAGGCAGCCGTCCCAACCGACCACGTCGAACGGGTGCTGCGGAACGACGTGGATCGTGCCGGCCAAGCCACCGGGCCCATTGCCGCGGTGCTTGATGTAGACCTCCACGTCGCGCTCGTGGCGCACCTCAGGCTCGCTCGGTCCACGAAGATCGCGCTCGCAGTACGGCGCGTGTTCGAGTAACTGACCGAACCGCGACAGATACCGCTTGGGCGGGCCGATGTGGCTGTTGGCCTCGATGCAGTAAGCCCGCACTTCCCCATCGGGAACCCAGCGGTGGGTCGTTGCGCGCGGCACGATCAGATAGTCGCCGGGGCCGAATGGCAAGTGCCCGAAAACCGTCTCAAGGACGCCCGTACCGGCTTCGACGAACACGCATTCATCGCCGGTCGCATTGCGATACAACGGTGACGTCAGCGATCCGACCGAGTATGAAATGCGCACGTCGCCATTGCCGAGCACCAGACGCCTGCCGGTGACCAGATCCCGGTCAGCGTCAGAGAAAAGGTCGTGCAGTTTGAGGTGTCGCGGCAGCAGCGGTTGGTTCGGCGTGGTGGCCTGATCAGGCAATTCCCACTCCCGCGCTTCGACGATCGCCGACGGAACGCCCCCGTGGTACAGCAGCGAGGAGTCCGAACTGAACCCTTCTTCGCCCATCAATTCCTCGCGGTACAGCGACCCATCGGCTGATCGGTGTTGCGTGTGGCGTTTGGGCGG
>JBEBVW010000152.1:0-6539 GCA_040392565.1 Aeromicrobium sp.
CAGCTATTCTCAGACGCGGTAAAGAGCTTTATGCCACCCTTGGAGAAGGAGACGAGGGCGTAACGTCACTGTTTACATACGTTAACGGTTTGAACCGTAAATTGTTCGCGTCTACCGCAAATACCATTTACGATATTACCAATATACTTGTTCCTTATAATTATCGACTGGTGACAGAGAACGGCGATTATATCGTTACTGAGAACGGTGATTATTTTGGTCAATCATCTACTGAAGATATGGAAGCCTTTGAGGGCGCATTAGGCGGTAATTGGATCACTGTTCAATTTGCAACAACTGGCGGTATATATCTGATTGGCGTCAATGGGGCGTCTACAGGATTCATTTATGATGGCAATGCCTTTTATCCTTATTCCCCCGGTGGAGCATGGGCTTTATCTTACGACAACATAACCCAAGATTTTGTTGTCGGTGAGGTTATAACTGGCGGCACGTCTGGTGCTATTGGCACTGTATATGAAGTTCTCTCTGGTGGTGCCCTTGTTCTCGTAGACGTTACTGGATCCTTTGAGGACAATGAGTTTCTAAATGGCAGTGAGGGTGGGGATGCGCAAGCCGCTAGTGCATCAAGCAATATTGTACCCGGCATCACGTTCCCAGACAGCTTAACCACTGCAGATATGTCTTATGTGTGGGTGTTCAAAAACCGTCTTTGGTTTGCCCAGAAGGATTCTTTAAATATATGGTATATGGATGCTCCAGACGCAGTAGGCGGTGATCCTGTCGTTTACCCTATGGGCGGTATATTAACCGTAGGCGGTGCTGTTCTGTGGGGGGATTCATGGTCTATGGGAACAGGTGCCGCTGGCGGTCTGTCTGATCAGATGGTTGTAACGTCTACGGAGGGTGAAGTTGCAGTATTTCAGGGAAGCTATCCAGAAGCTACAAACGATTGGCAACATGTTGGCACATACAGAATTGGCAGGCCTCTTGGCAATCGCGCTCATTTCCGAGGCGGCGGTGATATTGCTGTTGCTACTAGTGTCGGGCTTATTCCTCTTTCCAAGGCTATCAGTCTTGATGTGACGGCTCTTTCTCCTGCCGCCGTTTCGTACAACATTCAAGACGCATGGCAGCAGGCAGTTGACGGGCGTGGGCTTGAGGATTGGTCATGTATGCTGTGGCCTGAACGTAAGATGGCGATCATGTCTCCACCAATCACCATCGGTACATACGACCCTGTTCTATTCATATCAAACTCTGAAACAGGGGCATGGTGCCGTTATACCAATTGGGATGCCCGCGCTATGTGCGTATTCCAAGGTGAAATGTACTTCGGAGGGCTTAACGGTGAAGTGTTCAAAGCTAATGTAACAGGCACGGACAATGGCTCTGTTTACACCGGCGTCTATATTCCATTGTTTGACGATCTTGGTTCGCCTGCCAATCTGAAAATACCCAAGATGGGACGTGGCGTAGCAAGGGCAAAGGCTAACTTGTCGTACGGTCTTCGCTTCAAGGCTGATTTTGATATTGATCCAGGTTCTGCTCCAACAGCATCTAGCGCCGATGGATCCAATGCATGGGGAACCGGCGTATGGGGTCAATCCGTATGGGGCGGAACTAATCCTAATGTTTTCAATGCACAATGGAAATCTGTTGGCGGAACTGGTTACTACGTTTCTGCCTGCTATCAGGTGACATCAGGTAGTTCTGTTCCTCTTGATGTTGAGATAGTTCATTTGGAAATCAGCCTAACAATGGGTGAGATTGTAACTTGATCCACACAATGTATTACAGCGAAAGAATGAATCCATCAGCTAATGAGGCAGTTGGGTTTTTCGTATGTAGAGAAGCCGATATAACAATAAAAGACTTTTGCAGCATGGGGGTGTTTGAAGATGGCGAGCTGATAGCCGGTACTCTTTATCATAATTACCACCCTGAATACGGTGTTATTGAACTATCGTCTGCATCTGTCAGTAAAAGGTGGCTGACAAGGGCCGTGATTAATGCTATGTTCTTCTTGCCATTCACTCGTCTAGGCTGTCAATTAGTTGTATTGAGAGTTTCTGAAAGAAATAAAACGATGATTGGTATTGCAAGAAAATTCGGATTTAGTGAAACGTATATTCCTCGCTTACGCGGCAGGGATGAGGGTGAATTTATTTTTTCTTTGACAGACGACGAGTGGAGCAAGTCGCCTTATAACAAAGGAGTTTATGAGTAATGGGCAAGAGCGCTCCTAAAGCTCCAGATCCAGCACAAACAGCAGCAGCGCAAGGCGCGTGGAACTCTTTCACGGCCCAGCAGCAGCAGCAGATGAATATGATCGGTCAAAACAGCCCTTGGGGCAGTCTTGACTATCAGCAGACTGGATCGACTTGGGTTACTGACCCTAACGGTAAGCGCGTTGAGGTTCCTACCTATACGGCTAATACCACGCTATCTCCTGAACAGCAGAAGATTTTTGACGCATCCCAGTCGGCGCAAGGGAATCTAGCGAACATTGCGAACGATCAGTCTGCATGGCTTGGCGATTATCTCAAGTCTCCTTTTGAGTTTAATAACCAAGATGCTGAAAATTGGGCTTATGATTTGGCTCAGGGTCGTATTGCGCCACAGCAAGAACAGAACCGTAAAGACCTTGAGAACCGCCTGATAAACTCTGGTATTCGCCCTGGTACTGCTGCTTACAATACAGAGATGGCGCGGCTTACGAACGCTAACACGGATCAAAATAACCAGCTTGCCTTGCAAGGTCGTTCGCAGGCATTCCAAGAGCAGCTTGCACAGCGTAACCAGCCTTTGAATGAAATTATTGGCCTTATGTCTGGTAGTCAGGTTCAGTCGCCCAATAGCACTTTCGCACAGACGCCTCAGTCACAGGTGGCCGGTGTCGATTATTCTGGATTGGTTAACCAGAAATATCAAGCAGATATGAACGCATATAACAGCCAGATGGGTGCCTTGGGTGGTTTGTTTGGGGGGATTACTTCTATGTTTAAGTTCTCCGACCGCCGCTTGAAAGAAAACATTGAGCGCATTGGTAAGACTGATTCAGGTGTTCCAGTTTACAAGTTCAAATACATTGGCCGCAAGACAACTGAAATTGGGTATATGGCTCAGGACTTGCTGGAATTGCAGCCTGAAGCAGTCCATAAAGACGCGGACGGGTATTACCGTGTTGATTATAGCAAGGTGAAGTGATGGCAAACCTCCAAGAACTAATTCCTGCTATATTCACCGGCCCAAACGGTGAGCGCCTTACGCCTGAACAAATTGCACAGCGTCAGCAGATCGCACAGTCGTTGATTGGGCGCGCAACTGATACCAGTCCCGATGCTGGTGGATGGGCTTCTGTCCTGACGAAAGGCCTTCTAGGCTACCAGTCTGGCGCAGGGCAACGTGCAGCAGATAATGCCATTGCTAAGAACGCATCAGAAAGTCAGGCTAGCATATCGGCAATGCTTGGAGGCATTGGTTTAGGAGGCGGTGCTGGCTATAGCGCTCCTGTGGCTTCCGGGGCCTCTCCTACTAGTGCCGTGGCTACTGGTACACCAGTTGCAGTTCCTTCTGCTCCTGAAATTCGTCAGGGATTGATTGACCGTGGCCTTCAGCCGCATATTGCTGATGCCTTCATTCTAAATTTCCAAGACGAGAGCGGTTTAAATCCAGGTATCAATGAACAAAACCCAACGGTGCCGGGTAGCCGGGGCGGTTATGGTCTTTACCAGCTTACCGGCCCTCGTCGTCGTGAGTATGAAGCGTTCGCATCACAGCGTGGTGTTCCTTTAGATAGCGCGGACGCACAGCTTGATTTTCTTATGAACGAACTTCAAGGGTCTGAAGCTGGAGCCGCAAAATCAATCCTATCTGCGCCAGATACAGCTACAGCGGCACAAGCCATTGTGAATAACTTCTTACGTCCGGCTCCAGAGCATCGTCAGGCACGTGCAGCGAAGTATGGCCGCGTAGCAACAACACCACAAGAGGCTATTGCACAGGTTGCCCCTCAAGCCTCTACTGAGACATTGGTTGAGCCTAATTCTCAATTTAACGACCGTTGGAATGCGGGTTTCTTGCCCAATGGTGGATCATTACGCCCATTCAATCCAGGTGAGCAGATAAATAATCCAGACGGAAGCTATTCCACTGAATTGACAACCACTTGGCAACTGCCAGATGGGCAATTTGTAAACGTTCCTTCCCTATGGATGGGTGAAAATGGGCCTGTACGTTTTAATCCTGAAGATGAACAGGGTATTATGGGAGCGATGCAGCAATATGAATTTGGCAATGCTCAAGCCTTCCCGCGATATATGAGCGTACAAGAGGCAGAAGCCGCTGCACGTCAAAGGTCTAATGAAGGGGGGGCTGGCGCATCAGTACAGCCTACACCTATGGCACAGCAGCCGCAACAGTCGCAGCCTTCCGTATCCCCGTCTCTGTTAGCACAAAACGACATGATGCTTGGAGGTGCTTTGTCACCTTCTGGTTCTTCGCCAGTGGCGCAAGCGCTGGCTGGGTCATTTCCTGTCGCCCCTAGCGCAGATCGTGCACCTGTTACATCTCAGCCGTTTCAGATGCCTGCACAATCACAATCTGGCGGTATTAACCCTGCTATCGTAGCAGCTTTGTCGAATCCCTATGCATCTCAGCAGGAAAGGCAGATTGCTGGTATGCTTTTGGGGCAGCAGTTGCAGCAGCAGCAAGCAGCACAAGAACAACAGCGTTTGATGGCGCAGCGTCAGGCTACAGCGCAGACACTAGGCATTAATCCGGCCCTAGCTGGTGATGCAGACGCTTGGAAAGCATCCATTGAACAGGCTACGCGCAATCGTAATACTGTTACGGTCGGCAACACTGTTTATGATGCAAACAATGGCCAGCCCATCATTCAGGGTGCTCCTGATCCTACTTCAAATATGAAGGACTATGACGCTTACGCCGGTGATGAACGTGCAGCGGGTCGTCAGCCTCTTGGCCGATTGGAATATGAACAGGCCGTAAGGAAATCAGGAGCAACCAATATTAGTAATACTATTGGCGGAGAATCTTTAACACCAGGTCAAAAGAAAATTGATGAGAACTTTGCGGACACATATCTGCAATGGAACCAAGGTGGATTTGCAGATTCTCGCAAGCAAATTGACCAGCTTGGAGAGGCCGTAAAAATCTTGGAATCTGGAGAAAACGTAACTGGTAAAATTGGTTTATTGCCGGATACTGTGCGCCCTTTCTTCAATCAGAACGGTGCCATTGCTAGAGAAAATGTTGAAGAAGTTGTTCAACGTTCATTGCGTGAAATCCTTGGCGCTCAGTTCACTGAAAAAGAAGGTGAACGCCTTATCGCCCGCGCATTTAATCCTCTTCTTCCTCCAAAGGAGAATGCTAAACGCGTTCGCCGTTTGATGACAACCATTGGCAGCATGGCAGATGCCAAGCAGGATATGGTCGATTACTTTGATAAGAACGGCACTTTGCGCGGGTATAAAGGATCTCGTCCAACAACTTCAGAACTGAATGCTCTTGCCGATAATTGGGGTAAGACTGAAGGGGAAGGTTCAAAAGCTCAATCAGACGGCTGGAAAGATGCAGGCAATGGCGTTCGTATTCGTCCGAAAGGGGCCAACTAATGGCAATATTTGAATTACAAGGCCAAGATGGACAGATTTACGAGGTTGACGCACCTGATGAAGCAAGCGCTTTGCAGGCGTTTCAGGGGTTGGGTGGTGCTTCTGAGCAACCTCAACCAGAAGGCGGTTACGGATCACAGATATTTTCTGGTTTGTTAGAGGGAGCAACCGGAGCTTTGGGCGCCCCTGTAGATTTGGTTAACAATCTATTGGTTTCACCTGCTGCTGCCGGTATTAACTATGCTTTTGGGACAGATATTCAGCCGTCACAAACACCTTTTGGCGGAAGTGCAGGGTTGCGTCAAGGATTAGCAATTGCTCCTGAAAGCCCATACGGTGGAGAACAATTCGCAAGACGTGTTGCGCAATCAGTAGGCGGTGCAGCACCGTTTGCAGCGGGTGCTAATAGCGCTGGTCAAGTCGCTTCTATTCTTGCAACTGGCTTAGGCGGTGGGGTTGGTGGCGCAACCGCTCAACAGATTGCTCCTGATAACGTAGGCGCTGAAATAGCAGGTGAATTGATTGGTGGGTTAGGAACCGGAGCAGCTATTTCTGGATTGGCTAACCGCTCGGCACGTCAGGCTGCTGAAAAGGCCGTTCCTTCTATTGATGACCTTAAGGCTCAAGCTTCTGACTTGTACGCACAAGCTGAAGCACGTGGCGTAGTGGCTGATCCCACAATGACAACCAGTCTTGCAGACGATATTACCAAGATCGCACGGGATAACGAGCTTATAACTCCTACAGGTCGTATTGCAGAGGCATATCCAAAGGCAAAAGAAGCTCTCCAGCTTATGCGCGACTATGCTGGGTATGATATGAACCCTACTCAAATGCAGGTCATTCGTGAAACACTTGCTGATGCAGCCTTTGGTGCGGATGGAAAAGAAGGCCGTATCGCTAAAAAGATGCTTTCTGCATTTGATGATTTTGTAACGC
>JBEBVW010000153.1:0-6440 GCA_040392565.1 Aeromicrobium sp.
CGTGACCAGAGGCAATCGCTGGGACCTGACCGATCAGTTTGTCCTTGGCGAAGACACCCATATCGTCGGCGGTTTCGGCCCAGGTCAAGAACACGTCTGACTTCAGGTCGGCGGCTCGCTCGGCTGACACTTGGCCGTAGAACTCACCGGGCTTGATGGCGTCGGCAACGCTCGGCGCATCGACCAGACCCAAATCATGCATGAACGAGACCCGCGGATCTTGTGGCGCATAGATGCCAATCTGCGATAGATCCGTTGTCGTCAGATAGCCGAAGATCATCGACTTGCCCTGAATTTCCCGATTGTCCTGGCGCGCCTGCGCAATCGTGGCGTCGGTTTCCTTCTTGACCTGGGCGGCGATGCTAGAGCGTCCCAGCGACTGACCCACTGTCTCCAAAGACGTCTGCCAGGGCGTAACCCATGGGGCCTCGGGGTAGGCAACCACGTCAGCAAACTTCGACAGCTTCTTGTAGTCGGCCTCGGTCAGTCCCGAATTCGTGGCCAAAATCAGATCGGGATTCGTCTTGGCGATTTCGTCGATCGGCACTCCATCGGTGTCGTCATATCGGACCGGCGCCTTGGCATTTATAGATTGGATTTCGGCGTCGAACCATTCAGTTGACCCCTGCGCATTGCCACCCCAGGTGATCTTGGTAGCCCCGACAGGGACCACGCCGAGCGCCAGCGCATGGTCTTGATCAGTCCAACCTACGGTGGCAACCCGGGTCGGCTCCTTCTCGATGGTGGTCTCGCCAAATGCGTGCTTAATCGTGACCGGGAAGGCATTGGGGTCAGCTTGGGTCGCCGCCTTCGCCTCGGCAACGTTGCCAGTCGAATCGGTCTGGCAGCCGCTCAACACCAGGCCAACGGCGACCATCGCTCCAATGATCGCGAAGCGCTGTTTCCTTGGATTCCTTTGGGTGGGCATGACGTCCTCTCATTAGACTTAGGACAGCCTAACCTTATGATAGCCCCCGAGTTCAACCCTCTCGCGGAGTGAGCCCGACCACATCGGGACCGCATGCAAGTCCTCGCCCACCAGGTACCCTCACCGAGTGTTGTCACCCAAACGACTTCTCAACCAGATGGTGCAGGCGGCCTGGCGATGGGCCGATTCTCAGGGCACGATCATCCCCGGAACCAAGATCGGCGATCGTTTCGCGCAGCTCGGCACCGGCAGCGCGATCGGCTTTCCCGTTGCGACGCTGTTTGGTGAACATCAGATCCACATCGGCGAAAACACCATGATCGGGCGCCATTGCACGTTGGCGGTCGGTTACTCAGCCGATGATCACCATGAACGCCCCGGCTTAGTTATTGGTGACCGCTGCGTCATCGGTGCACGCTGCAGCTTCACAACCCACGAGTCAATCGTGATTGGCGATGACGTGTGGTTCGGCCAGGACATCTTGGTGTCCGATTCGGGCCACGGATACCAGGACCCGACGCTGCCCATCGGTGTTCAGCTCGCACCCCACGAACCCGTGCGCATCGGGTCCGGGTCGTGGATTGGTCACGGCGCCGTGATCTTGCCCGGCACGACAATCGGCCGCAATGTGGTCGTCGCGGCCGGGTCCGTAGTGCGCGGGAACATCGAAGATCATGCCGTGGTCGGCGGAGTACCAGCGCGAGTGATGCGCCAATACAAACCCGGCGCTGGATGGGTGTCGGTGAAGGACCCACAGGACGTGCGACCTGAACACCGCCAACGGTGGGATATCCCGGCCGCTCCTGGTTCGAAAAAGCGCGTTGCTGCCGCTGATGTCGCAGATGATCCAGCCGATTTGCCGTGAGAGTGAGTATTCGCGTCCGCCCCGGCGCGAAGCGCACTGAGGCGGCCGGCTCATTTGACGGCGCCCTGATCGTTCGCGTCACGGCGGCGGCAGAAAGCGGCCGAGCCACCAAAGCCGCGCTGGCCGCGGTGGCCGATGTGATCGGAGTCCGCAAAAACGACGTCACCCTCGTCACCGGCATGACGAGCCGCACCAAAATCATCGACATCCCCGACCACGCAGCCGAAGCATTCGACGCCGCACTCCACTCCAGCTGACGAGGAGGGTCCGTCGAGACGCTCGAAGTCAGTTGTTGCGCGTGGTGGTGAGGCAGGACGGGTCAGGGTGAGAACCTGTTACAGTTTGGCCAGTTTTGGCCCGTTCTGACTCCCAAAGGGTTCTTGGTTCATGCATCTCTTTCGTCGAAATTTTGGCGTTCTGGCAATTGTGATCGCGCTGATCGTTGCAGGTGTCAGCCTCCTCACCGCTGGCTCAGCGAGCGCCGATGTGAAGCGCAAAGTGTCGTTGTCTGTCGCGAGCACGTCGACGGACGGCAGCCCCATTTCGTTCAAGGGCCGTGTGACTAATACGCCTAAGGGCACCGAAGTCGTGATCCAGCGACGCGTCACCACCACGAAGGGTGTCGCGTGGAAGAACGTTGCCAAGGCACGCACCAGCAAGTCCGGCACATACTCCGGCCGAGTCGCCTCGCCCGGTGAAGGCAAGGCTCTCTTCCGGGCTCGCGTTTACAAAGTGCGCGTTAAGGGCAAGACCTACCGTGCGCACATCTCGCCGTCGCGCACGGTGAGCATCGGCGCAGCAATGCGCGAAGTGATGATCGTCGGCAACAACTGGGATGGCACCGCCTCAATCGTCGACGCCAACACCTACAAGGTCTTGCGCAAGGGCATTGATCTAGTGCCCGACAAGGAAGCCGAGCTGGCCGAGATCCACAAGAACCCGGTGCGGATGGGCATGTACTACCTCGTCCGCTACGGCCCCGGCGAAGGCAACGACCAGCTCGTCGACGACATGTTCACCACCAACGACGGCCGCCTGCTCGCGGTGTCGCGTCCGAGCCTCGGCGATGTGGTCTGGATCGATCTGGAGTCGGCGCTGACCACTGGCAAGGCCACCATCGTGGCCGAACAGTCGATGGACGGATACCGCACCGACCACATGGGCGTCTCCCCCGACGGCACGCGACTGCTGGTGTCCGATTCGACCGAGCGCCAGGTCATCGAGTACAAGATGGGCGGCTTAGGCAACCCAGAAACCGGCGAACGCGTCCGCACCTTTGAATCGGGCGAAACACCGCACGAGAACAACTACTCCGACGATGGATCGAAGATCTACCACGCATCCATCGGCCGTGTTTATTTGCCAGGCGATGCCACCGCACTTTCGGGCAAGACGCTGTCCGATTACCTCCTTGACCCGCTCGGACTGAACGGCCTCATTCCCGGCACCGATCTGTTGCCGCCGATCAAGATCGGACCGATCCATGACGCCATCAAGGGCGATCGCTGGTTCGAAATCGTTGACAACAAGACCTTCAAGGTCGATGCCCGCTGGGAAATGGGCAAGGAAATGGACGAGGCCGGTTTCCCGAACCAGTCGTCGGCGGTCCGCCCCATGGCCATTGCACCAGGCGAGCGCTTCATCTACTTCCAAATGTCGTTCCTGCACGGCATCGTTGAATTCGACACTCAGGCCGCAGATATCAATGGCAAGGTCGACTACAAGACCGGCACGATTGATGAGCCTCGTCAGGGCGCAGTCACTCGCGTGATCACACTGCCCAAGCGCACCAAGCTGATCCCCGAGTTGTACGTCAACGATTCGGCGCACCATGGCCTTGCCATCGACTCGGCAGGCAAAAAACTGTGTGCCGCTGGAACCATGGACGACTACGTCGCGATCGTCGACCGCGCCACCGGCAAGCCGACGTTCTTGGACAAGACCACGACAGGCAACTACTACGGCAAGCCGTACTGGACCACCGAGGGATTGAACAACACGTGCTGGGCTTCATTGTCCGAATCTGATGCCGTCGCGGTCATCGACTTCGAGACGGGCAAGGAACTGGCATTCCTCGATGTGGGCAATCACCCACAGCGTGTGCGCTACGGCACTATCCCGGCCAAACTGCTGAAGTGATCAGATCCTCCCTGAGCCGGTGGCCGAGCGGGTGATGGCGTCTTGGGACGGCAGCACTCATCAGGGAGGATGGTCAGGTGTCCAAGCCAGACCCCACCGAACCATTTGAACTGCACGATGCCGTGCACACGACGCTGCCTGATCTGGACCAGGACGTGGCGCTGCTGCATCTGACGTTGTTGCATTTGGGACGTCTGGTCGAATCGTCGGTGCAGAGCGTTATCGCTCCCGAAGGTCTGGAAATTTCCGAGCATTCAGTGCTGACGGCCTTGTGGTTTGCTGGCCCGCCGTACACGATGTCGCCGACGCAACTGAGTCAGTACATTCTGCAAACCACCAGCGGCATGTCGAAGACGCTGCGGCGGATCGAACGAATGGGCTTAATCGAACGCACAGATGACCCCAACGACGGCCGGTCACGACTAGTAGTGCTGACCGAGAAGGGCCGAGAGATGTCTGAGCGGCCCCTGCGCCAACTGGTTGCGCAGTGGACCGAGCAAACGAAGGGCATCGACGCGGCTGAACTGGGCGAAACAGCCAAGGCCGTGTGGGCTCTGGTCCCGCACCTGGATCCACGGTTCGCCGAAACCGAATAGCGTGCGTCAGTCGCGAAACTCCTGGTCAGCGGCCGGAGCGCTGCGCGCAGCGCGTTCTTCATAAGCGCTCCGCTGCGGATCATCAAGCGCATCGAGGGCTGCCCGCTCTCCACCCAGCACTCTGTTGAGCCACTCGCCGATGCGCCGCGGAATCAGCCCACCTGTTCGCACCGTCGTGCCCAGGCTCTTGGGCACATAGACGTTCGGGCGCGGCTTGCGAATTGCCGACAGAATGCCATCGGCAACAGCCTCCGGCGTCACTGGTTTCGCCGGTCCCTTGTTCGCCCGGAATCCGACCGCTAGTTCGGTATGCACCATCGCGGGATGCACGACGGAAATGTCGATGGGTGTCTGATCGGCTTTGAACTCAAAGTGCAGCGAGTTCGAGAACCCGCTCACGCCATGTTTGCTGGCCACATACGTTGACGCTCCGGCGATAGGAATACGTCCGGCGGCGCTCGAAATATTGATGATCTGTCCACCGGTACCCCGCTGTTTCATGCGGCTGACCATCTCTTTGGTGGCATAGATGACGGCCATCAAGTTCAGCCCGATGATGTCGTGAGTCGCGCGATCGGACTCGTCCTCGATGCGATTGAGCGGCATGATTCCGGCGTTGTTGATCAGCACGTCAATGGGACCGAGCTCAGTCTCGACCTCATCAATGAAGGCTCGGAATGCGGCGCGGTCAGTCACATCGACCACCCGACCGAACACGCCCGATTCGTCGATCGAAGCTTGGTCGAGATCGCAGATTGCTACGGTAGCTCCGCACGCTGTCAGCAGCTTGGTGGTTGACGCCCCGATGCCGCGCCCACCGCCGGTGAGCACGATGACCTTGCCCTCCAGATCGCGTTTCTTCCCGCCGTTCATGGCGCCACCGACAGGTAGTCAGCGAAACCGCTCGGGTCGTGGCGGCCGATGCTGCCGTGCTCGAACAGTCCGTACCCGACCTGGCCATTGCACGTGGCTCGTGCCGAATGGTCGACAACACCCCACGGGAATCGGCCGATCATGTCGGGCTGGGTCAGATCGTAGGTCGTTGCGCTCATCCAGTCTTGGCCTTTCCAACTGCCGTGCGTCCAATCGGGGTCGCCACCATATCCACAGCCGATGTGCAGCGGAATGAACGACAGGCTCTCGACTTCGACCAACAGCGGCTCGCCGGTTGGCGTCGTGAGGTGGATACGCCCACCCGTCGGGATGCGCGTGCCGGATGCATAGTCGATTTCAACCCGCGGCCAGCCGAGCTGCTCAATCCGGCCATCGGCGAACACTCGAATAGCGTCGTTCAGGGTGCGGAAACCGGTGGGCTCTTCTTGCAGAATGACGATTAGTGCGAAGTCGTCGAACTGCAACGGGAGATAGAACCACCAGAACCCTTCGAACCCCTGCTCGGCCGACCGTCCTGCGGGTTCGGCTGCGCCGACTGGTCTGATGCCCCACGACCGATCGCGCGTACCGGACCAATTGTCGACCGCGTACTCGGTGCCGCCAGCCTGCAGCGTCCCCGACCAGGTGCCGACCTGTGCGAATCGCTGGGCATCCAACGTGGGCCGGTCGTTGGCGTCAAGCAGCAGGTGACGTTGTTCGAGCACGGCTGGAAATGAACCAGTCCAGGTCAGATCGACGTCGATGTGGTCGCTTTCGCAGACCAGCCGCAACGACTCCAGCGGTTTCAGCACCTCGACGTGAAGCGGCCCGACCTGTTGATCCAAACTGCGTGCGTCGAGCGCATCAGACAGATTCAACGAGTACTGCTGATCTCCCACTCGTACCGAGGCGAAGGCGTCGCGCACCCCAAGGTTCGGGTAGGTGCCGACGCCAGCTATCAACATGACGTCACCGGTCTTGTCATGCGCGTTCAGATAGCACCGGTCGTAGAAGTTGCGGTCGCTGCTGGCCGGTCGGG
>JBEBVW010000154.1:0-6423 GCA_040392565.1 Aeromicrobium sp.
GCCTGAGATCAGACCCATTGCGATACCGGCAACCGGGGCGCGCAGCGGCACACCTGCGTTAAGCAGGCCAAGGGTCGATGCACACACTGAGCCCATAGACGTCGATCCGTTGGAGCTCAGCGCCTCGGACACCTGACGGATTGCGTACGGGAACTCCTCGCGGGTCGGCAGCACGGGCAGCAGCGCGCGGCCGGCCAGTGCACCGTGACCAATCTCGCGACGCTTGGGCGAACCCACACGGCCGGTTTCACCAGTCGAGAACGGCGGGAAGTTGTAGTTGTGCATGTAGCGACGCGTCTTCTCCGGGGAGAGCGTGTCGAGCTTCTGCTCCAGATCGAGCATGTTCAGTGTGGTGATGCCCATGATCTGGGTCTCGCCGCGCTGGAACAGCGCCGAACCGTGCACGCGGGGGACGATGCCGACTTCAGCTGACAACTCACGAATGTCAGCCAACCCGCGGCCATCAATACGCACCTTGTCACGCAGCACGCGCTCACGCACGACCGACTTGGTCAGCGATCGCAATGCAGCGCCGATTTCCTTCTCGCGACCGGCAAACTGAGCGCCGATCTTGTCAAGAACATCAGCCTTGATTTCAGATTCGCGAGCCTCACGATCGGCCTTGAAGACGATGGTCATGGCTTCGGCCAAGTCAGCCTTGGCGATCTGGACTGCCTCGTAGACATCGTCCTCGTAGTCAAGGAAGATCGGGAATTCCTGAACCGGCTTGGCTGCAACAGCAGCGAGCTGGGCTTGCGCCTCGCAGAGCTGCTTGATGAAAACCTTGGACGCGTCCAGGCCCTGAGCAACAACCTCTTCGGTGGGAGCGACGTCGCCGCTCTGCACCAGGTTCCAGGTCTGGTCGGTGCTCTCGGCCTCGACCATCATGATGGCGACGTCATCACCGGCGATGCGGCCGGCGACGACCATGTCGAACACGGCGTTCTCGAGCTGGCTGTGCGTCGGGAAGCCGACCCACTGTCCGTCGATCAGGGCCACTCGAGCGGCACCGATCGGGCCGGTGAACGGCAGACCGGAAATCTGCGTGGACGCCGAAGCCGCGTTGATGGCCAGCACGTCATAAGGCGTGTCGGGGTTAAGCGCCAAAACCGTGATGACGACCTGGACCTCATTGCGCAGGCCCTTCTTGAAGGTCGGGCGCAGCGGGCGGTCGATCAGGCGGCAGGTGAGGATTGCATCCTCGGAAGGGCGGCCCTCGCGACGGAAGAACGAGCCGGGGATCTGGCCCGCGGCGTACATGCGCTCTTCGACGTCGACGGTCAGCGGGAAGAAGTCGAAGCCGTCACGCGGGTGCTTGCCCGCGGTGGTGGCCGACAGCAGCATCGTGTCGTCGTCGAGGAAAGCCGAAACCGAGCCTGCAGCCTGGCGAGCCAGGAGGCCGGTCTCAAAACGGATCTTGCGCTGGCCGAAAGTACCGTTGTCAATAACGGTTTCGACCGAATGAATATCGGTGGACATGAATGTCCCTTCTGCAGGTCACAGCCTGCGCATACGGGACAAGGTCCAGAACTCACCGCGAAGTGGCGGGCGGTCTTCGATCGAGGCGCTCCATGACGTCAGCCATGGAGGGCCACTACCGAGGACCGGAACTGGTGACCTCGTCGTGGGATGGATTTTCAGTTATGAGAGTGAGGCGGCCACCCAGCATGGGTGACCGCCTCCAAGTCAATCAGCGACGCAGGCCGAGTCGCTCAATCAGCGACCGGTAGCGACCGATGTCGTTCTTCTGCAGGTAGTTCAGCAGGCGACGACGCTGTCCGACGAGCAACAGCAGACCACGACGGCTGTGGTGGTCGTGCTTGTGCTCCTTGAGGTGCTCGGTGAGGTGCGCGATGCGCTGCGTCAACAGAGCGATCTGGACCTCGGGGGAACCCGTGTCGCCGTCGCTGAGCTGGTAGGCCTTGATGATGTCTGCACGTTCTTGGCCGGCCACTGTGGGCGCGGCGGTCTTCTTCGACACGATGCTCCTGAATGTTGTTGCACGGCGCTCCCGGGCAGATCCCTCGGGGCTCTCTTGATCCGTGGCCGTTCTGACGGCGTCCCAAGGATATCAGCGGCAGGTCATGGTGAGCGAATCGGCCGATCACACATCACTTGTCGCACCCGCTACCGTCACCCCATGCGCCGCTTCACCATTCTCGCCGTGGCCGGACTCGCGAGCATCGCCGGCTGCTCGTTGCTCCCCGGTGACGACTCGGGCATTCATCAATATGTAGCTCTTGGCGACTCGTACACCGCCGGACCAGGTATCGAACCGGTCGACCCTGATGCAGGTGCATGCTGGCGTTCCGAGCACAACTATCCGGCGATGGTCGCCAATCTGCTTGACATCAAACTCACCGACGCGAGTTGTGCGGGAGCGACCACGGCGTCAGTCCTGCGCAACATCAATACCTCGGCCGGAACATCGTCGGCACAAGTCCGCGCCGTCACAAAAGACACGGATTTGGTAACGATCGGAATCGGCGCGAACGACGACGAGTACGCCGGCAAGCTGTTCTCCCAGTGCGCTGGAACTGCTACGTGACGGGTTGGACGCCACATTGAGTACGACCAGCAGGAACGTCACCAAGGTCGTGCGGGAGGTACAGCGGCGGGCTCCTGGCGCTCGGGTGATCCTCGTCGGCTACGTCGGTTTCGCGCCAGCAGATGGCCGATGCGACACACCTGGAACCGACCGGCGTGTGGTGAAGCTTCTTGCTCAGGCTGAACAGAAGTTCGAAGCGATGTTGGCCGAAGCCGCCGAAGCCGCGAAGGTCGAATTCATCGCGATGAATCGTCGATCCGAAGGCCATGACGCATGCTCGGACAAGCCCTGGGTCAACGTCGAGGGCGGTAAGGATGGCATCGCCCTCCACCCGAATCGGGCGGCGATGGAGGCGGTCGCGACGGCAATCGTCGCCGAGGTTGGAAAGAACGCGTCCTAAAGCGCCAGTGCAGTGCGGGTGCGATCAATGTCGACATGCATGTGGGAAATCAGCGATTCAACGCTGTCGAAGGTTTCCATCCCGCGAAGTCGTTCCACGAACTCGACCCGCACGCTTTCGCCGTACAAATCCAATCCTTCACGATCAATCACATAGGACTCGACACGGCGGTCGTGCGCACCGAAGGTGGGGTTCGTGCCCACCGACGTTGCCGCTGGCAACCGCTCCCCCGACGCCCGAACAAACCACGTGGCGTACACGCCATCGGGCGGCACTGCAAAGCGGTCATCCACGGGAACGTTGGCGGTCGGGAATCCGAGTTCGCGACCGCGCTGCTGGCCAAGTGACACCACTCCCTCAACCGCATGCGGTCTACCCAGGATGTCAGCGGCCACACGCAGGTCTCCATCGGCAATCGCCGCACGAACTCGAGTTGACGACCACGGCGGCTCGCCGCCGAGCAACGCCACCTCATCCACCGCGAAGCCGATACGCTCCCCCGCACTACGCAAAACATCGCAGTTGCCCGCTGCACGCGAGCCAAAAGTGAAGTTCTCGCCGACGATGACGGCAGTGGCCCGCAGCTCGGCAACGAGGATTCGCTCGATGAACTCCTCAGGCGACCAACTCGCCATGCCCTTGTCGAAGGCGAGCACCCGCACTTCGTCGGCACCAGCGTCCTTTAAGAGTGCAACGCGTCGTTCAATCGAGGTCAAGCGAAGCGGCGCCTTGTCTGGAGCGAACACTTCGACAGGGTGCGGATCGAAAGTCACGGCGACGACTGGGGACCCGGCCTCAATTGCGCGGCTGACCAGCGCCTGGTGGCCGCGATGAACGCCGTCAAACGTGCCAATCGTGACGACCGACGGCGTAGCACGCAACGACGTCGCCGCTCCCTCGATCGCTCGCCAGATCACTGCAGCACTCTGCCACAACGCACAGCGGCGAGCTCGGTTGACCTACCTAAGAACTCTCTCATCACTGTCTCATCGAATCGACCGTTTCAATCGGGCACTCTTGGACACATGAAGAGTCGTCTGTCGAGCCTGATTGCCCTCTCTGCGGTCATTGTGCTCACTCTGGTGGTGGCGAGCCGAGTCTCCGCGGGCGCCGATCCCGCGCCGCGCGACACGACGCCAATCGAAATTGGAGCCACGCAGACCACCGACCCCACGCCTGATGAGGCCAAACCCAGTCCTGACTCCACCACCCCCAGTCCTGCAGCGACCAATGGCGACTCTGGTAACCACGGCGGCAAGAGCGTCAAGCCACGCATCCGCGATGATAAGGATGACGACGGCCCTGACGATGATGACGATGAGCAGGACGATGACGATGACGACGACCTCGACGACGACTAATCGGTGATGGCACACCGCCCCACCGTTCGCGGCCGCCTGACGGTTGCAGTGGCCATTGCGGTGACGCTGTCGTCGGCTGTTATCGGCGTGACGTTGTACCTCGTTGAGTCGCGCCGGATTGAACGAGCGATTGACGCTGGACTGAGTCAAGAACTAGGCGAGTTCCGCGCCCTACAGTCAGAGAACGATCCAACGACGAACAAGCCGTTCGCATCCGGCAGTCGAGTCATGACCGTGTTCCTGCAGCGCAACCTGCCAGATGAACACGAAGCCCTCTATGCCTTCGGACCCACCGGCGGCCCGCTCTATCAGGGCGCCGGCGATCCACGCCTACAGAAATCACAGGCTTTTCGTGACGCCGTCGCCGAGTTGCGGAGCTCCGGTGGAACGACAACGGTCGACGCCGGTGGGCAGGAATACCGGATCGTCGTCCAACCGGTGACAGACAGCACGGGCGCATCAGCCTTCGTCGTTGCTCACAATGTGAGCGCCTCGCGCCAGGCATTGCGCGAATTGATCGTCACGTACACGCTTCTCGCAGCCATCACCATCATTGCCATTGCCGCTCTCGCATCGAGCGTCATTGCGCGACTCCTCGCACCGCTGCTGAGCTTGCAAAGTACGGCGCGCGACATCTCAGGTGGTGATCTCACAACCCGAACGCCAGTCACTGGTCACGACGATGTCAGCGATCTACAGATTGCCTTCAACGACATGTTGGACCGCGTGGAAACCGCCTTCACTGCCCAGCGCCAGCTGCTCGATGATGCCGGGCATGAACTCCGTACGCCGTTGACGATCTTGCAGGGCCACCTAGAAGTTCTCGATCCTGCAGATACCCAGGACGTTGAGCAGACCCGGGCGCTCTTGCTTGACGAAATCGCACGCATGTCGGGTCTTGTCGATGATCTTCTGATGCTGGCCAAGGCACGCAGACCTGATTTCGTGAAGTTCGCTGAGACCGATGTCGAAGCGTTGACCATGAGCATCCTTGATCGCGCTCGCGGCCTCGGCGACCGCGCCTGGATCCTCGACGGAGTCACTAGATCCAGCGCAATCCTTGATCCGCAGCGCATGACACAAGCGGTCCTTCAGCTGTGCCAGAACTCGGTCAAGCACACTCAACCTGGCGATGAGATCGCCGTTGGCTCTCGCGTGCACGACGGATCAATCGAGCTGTGGGTTCGTGACGCTGGAGCGGGAGTTGACCCCGCAATTCGAGACACTCTTTTTGACAGATGTGCGCGAAGCGGGAGCGACGACGAAGGCTTTGGTCTCGGGCTATCGATCGTCCGCGCCATCGCTGTCGCACATGGCGGCAGCGTGACGCTGGACGACCTCGTCGCCGGAGTGGCCAAGGGGGCCACCTTCCGTGTCACCATTCCCCTGACAGGTGGAGGCAATAGTTCGGTGAGTGAACTCCAATGAGTCGCATTCTGATCGTCGAGGACGAAGAACGCATCGCCTCATTTGTCGCCAAAGGACTGACCGCAGAAGGGTTCACGACTACCTCCGTTGCCGATGGCATCACCGGCCTGGACTATGCGCTCAGTGGTCAGTTCGACTTGATGGTGCTCGACATTGGGTTGCCAGGAATGGACGGATTCGAGGTGTTGAATCGCGTCCGAGCCGACCGACCAGAACTGCCCGTCATCGTGCTCACGGCCCGCGATTCGGTTACTGACACCGTGGCCGCGCTAGAAGGCGGTGCAGCTGACTACATGGCCAAGCCGTTCAAGTTTGGCGAGCTTATCGCCCGAATCCGTTTGAGACTGCGCAGCACGGCAGATGCTTCCGTCGTCGAAGACGAGTTGGTCATCGGCAACGTACGTCTGGATCTGCGCCGGCGCCGCGCCTACGTGGGCGATCGCGAGGTCGAGCTATCTGCTCGAGAATTGACCCTCGCCGAAGTGCTGATGCGCAATCGTGATCTGGTCATGTCCCGCGAACAATTGCTGTCCCAGGTCTGGGGCTATGACTTCGACCCCGGTTCCAATGTGGTGGACGTCTACGTCGGCTATCTGCGTAAGAAGCTCGGTTCCGATCTAGTCACCACGGTTCGCGGACTCGGCTACCGCGTCGACTCTCGCTAATCGACTTTGACTCTCGCGTTG
>JBEBVW010000155.1:0-6254 GCA_040392565.1 Aeromicrobium sp.
CGACGCCTAATCCCCCGCTGAGTGACAGGTTTTTGCTTTTTTCCAACCCCAAAATCGGTAAAAACGTGTCACTCTGCGGGGTCGGGGGTCCATTGACGTCGGCGACTGGGCTGCCTAGTGTCACCCCAACTGCGGACGCCTCGGGGGGCTTCTTCGGGGAGACGCGTTCACACAGGGGGAAGTATTTTCATGCGCAGTCAATCAATGGGCTCGACAGCCGCGATAGTCGCGGCTCTTGGGCTAGTCGTTGCGGGAACTCAGACCGCAACAGCCGCACCGACACCGGGACCGGATCGAGTTCGGTCAACTCAACAAATCTCGGCCAGTGGATCCGCCGCCGATGCAGCCGTCCAGGCTGCTGAAGACTCCTCGGCGATCACCAAGGTCGGCCCGCGCCAGTCCGTCGACGCCATCTCGGCGTTGAAGGATTCGACCGGCACGACTCACGTCCGCCTCGCCCGTTCCTACGCCGGGCTGCGTGTCGTGGGAGGCGATCTCGTCGTTCACACCACTGCCACAGGCAAGGTCTCAAGTTCGCAAACCCTCGATTCGACCCTTTCGCTCTCGACGACACCGACGATGTCGGCTGCCAAAGCGCTGAAGTCGGCCGGGATCAAGGTCGACAAACGGGCAAAGAAACCATCGCTCGTTGTCGATGCGATTGGTGGAGCCAGTCCCCGCTTAGCGTGGCTGGCCACGACTACCGGCACCCAAGCCGACGGCACGCCAAGCCGCATCGACAACTACATCGACGCCGCCACTGGCAAGAAACTGCATGCCATACAGCGCATCCAGACTGTCGACGGTGATGGTCAGTCGCTCTACGGCGGCACCGTGCCGCTGCAACTAACCGGATCTGGCAGTTCGTTCCAGCTCAAGGATCCAACCCGCGGAAACACCTACACCGTGGACGTCAACAACAAGACTGACTCGTTCCTATGTACCTTGTTGGGACTCAGTTGCGCGACCGGTTCGGTCATGACCAGCACCGACACCCACTTCGGCAACGGCAGTACCAGCAGTCGCGAGTCCGCCGCAGTTGACGCCCAGTACGGCACCGACGTCACATGGGACTACTTCAAGAACGTCCACAACCGAAACGGCATCTTCGGCACCGGTCAGGGTTCGTTCAACCGCGTCCACTACGGCAAGAACTATGTCAACGCCTTCTGGGACGGCACCAAGATGACCTACGGCGATGGCGATGGTGGCCGCTTCGGACCACTGACGTCGCTCGACGTTGCCGCCCACGAAATGTCGCACGGAGTCACTGAGAACACGGCCAATCTGACCTACTCAGGCGAATCGGGTGGACTCAACGAATCAACCAGCGACATCTTCGGTTCGATGGCCGAGTTCTATGCGGCGAATGGTTCCGACGTCGGCGACTATCTGATTGGCGAAAAGTTCGACTCCACTGGTCAGGGCCTACGCCGCATGGACAATCCGGCCTCGGACGGCAAGTCGGTCAACTGCTGGTCCGGCAGCGTCAAGAACCTTGATGTGCACTATTCATCAGGCATCGGCAACCACTTCTTCTACCTGTTGGCCGAGGGATCCGGCGCCAAATCGATCAACGGCGTCGCGCACAACTCCACGACCTGCGACGGCTCCACGCTGACCGGCATCGGCCGATCAGCCGCCGAGAAGATCTGGTTCCGAGCACTGACGGTCTACATGACATCAAGCACCAACTACTCCGGAGCTCGCACCGCAACCCTGAACGCCGCCCGCGATTTGTACGGGGCAAGCAGCGCTCAACACACCGCGGTGGCCAACGCATGGAGCGCAGTCAGCGTCAACTAACCAGTCGCCCCTATCCCCGCTGAGTGACACGTTTTTACCGGTTTCGGATACGAAATTCGGTAAAAACGTGACACTCAGCGGGGGAGGTTGATCTCGAAACGGCGGCCGGAGTGGGTCGCCGTTCGTCGTGTCAGAACGACCGTTGGTCGGCGCGCGGTCGCCGCAGAGCGCAAAGCGAGTGGGGGTTCGTCGCACCACGGGTTCGGTGATCTGGCTCACAGTCATGCTGCGCTTTTAGCGTCGACCAGACGGCACGCCCTGGTGCCGACCGACCGACGAAAGAGGTGAATGCCGTGGTGGAGAAGGTTTCTCCCGAAGCGCTGGCGGCGTACGAACGCATCCATGCTTCTGACGACTTCGCACGGTTGAAGAAGGCGTATTCAGGCTTTGTCATCCCGATGACTGCCGCCTTCCTCATCTGGTACGTCCTATACGTCCTGTGCTCGAACTACGCATCGGGCTTCATGAACACCCAACTGTTCGGCAATATCAACGTCGCGCTCGTCTTTGGACTTCTGCAGTTCGTGACAACGTTCGGAATCGCGTACTGGTACTCCAAGCACTCGGCGTCCAAGATGGACCCGCTCGCCGACGCTCTTCGTGAGGACTTCGAGCGGGAGGTCGAGCAGTGAGCAGCGCACTAGCAACGATCACTCTCGCCCGGGTCAGCGAGAGCAGTGATCATCAGGGCCTGACGATGGCGCTGTTCATTCTGGTCGTCCTGATCACGGTGGGCATTACCTTCTGGGCCAGCCGCAATACCAAGACGGCCGCCGACTACTACGCCGGTGGCCGTTCATTCAGTGGCGTACAAAACGGCTTCGCGATCGGCGGCGACTACATGTCGGCCGCCTCATTCCTCGGCATCTCCGGCGCCATCGCGCTGTCGGGCTATGACGGATTCCTGTACTCGATCGGATTCCTCGTCGCCTGGCTCGTCGCGCTGCTGCTGGTCGCCGAGCTTTTGCGCAACTCCGGTCGCTTCACGATGGCCGATCAACTCGCGTACCGAATGAAACAGCGTCCCGTCCGGACCGCCGCGGCCACGTCGACCATCATCGTGTCGATCTTCTATCTGCTCGCGCAGATGGTTGGCGCCGGCGCGCTTGTCGCGCTGCTGCTGGGTGTTGACGGTGACGCCGCAAAGAACATCACGATCGCCGGCGTCGGCGTGCTGATGATTTTCTACGTCGTTCTCGGCGGCATGAAGGGCACCACCTGGGTGCAGATCGTCAAGGCCGTCCTGCTGATGTTCGGCACCATCTTGATCACCGTCTTGGTGCTCGCCAAGTTCAGCTTCAACGTGTCCGATCTGCTGGGCTCAGCTGCCCAGGAGAGCGGCAAGGGACAGGCGTTCCTCGAACCCGGCCTGAAGTACGGCGCCACCACCACAACGAAGATCGACTTCATTTCGCTGGGCATGGCGCTGGTGCTGGGTACTGCTGGTTTGCCACACATTCTGGTGCGCTTCTACACCGTGCCGACGGCCAAACAGGCCCGCCAGTCGGTGTTGTGGGCCATTGGCCTCATCGGCGCGTTCTACCTGATGACTCTGGTGCTGGGCTTCGGCGCAGCTGCCTTGGTCACGGGCGCCGAGAAGGACAAGATTATCGAATCCGGCGGCAACTTGGCATCGCCATTGCTGGCTCAAGCCGTTGGCGGCGGAACTGACTCAACCGGTGGCGCTGTGCTCTTGGCACTCATCTCCGCGGTTGCCTTCGCCACGATCCTGGCCGTCGTTGCGGGTCTGACCCTCACTTCGGCGTCCTCGGTCGCTCACGATCTCTACGCCAACGTGTGGAAGAAGGGCGAGGTCACCGGTGAACAGGAGGTCAAGGTTGCTCGTATCGCGGCGTTCGTTATCGGTGCCGTGGCCATCGCTCTGGCGATTCCCGGGCAGAAGTTGAATGTGGCGTTCCTCGTCGCACTCGCCTTCGCAGTCGCGGCTTCGGCCAATCTGCCAGCGCTGCTCTACAACCTGTTCTGGAAACGGTTCAACACCCGCGGAGCAGTGTGGAGCATCTACGGCGGCTTGATCAGCGCTGTGGGCCTGGTGTTCTTCAGCCCCACCGTGTCGGGCAGCGACACATCGCTGTTCACCGGAGCCGACTTCAGTTGGTTCCCGCTGAACAACCCCGGCATCATCTCGATCCCAGTCGGCTTCTTGCTCGGCTACATCGGGACGGTCACCTCGAACGAGACCGAGAGCGAAGCGCGCTTCGCTGAGCTCGAAGTCCGTTCGTTGACCGGCGCAGGCGCCGAAAAGTAGGGCGCGCCACTCCGCGCCCGCCGCACCAGCGACTCCGTCGCTGCCGTGCTCCACACGGGCACCTGCCTCGCTTCGCTCGGCCGATGGCCACCAAGCGGGGCAGGTGCCCAGCACCACCAATGCACACCGCAACCCCCACGCAACGATGCGAGTGGCACGATGAACGTGACGCAGGCCACTCAGTGAATTCAGGAGACAGCCGTGACCGACCAAGCCATCGACAATCTGTCGCAAGAGAATCGCACGTTCGCGCCACCGGCCGAACTGGCGGCGAACGCCAATCTGACAGCCGATGCATACGCCCGTGCCGAAGCCGATCGGTTGGGCTTTTGGGCCGAGCAGGCTCAGCGACTGACCTGGGCCGAGCCGTTCACCGAGGTGCTCGACTGGACCAATCCCCCGTTCGCCAAGTGGTTCACCGGCGGCAAGCTCAACGTGGCCTACAACTGCGTCGACCGCCACGTTGAAGCTGGCAATGGCGACCGAGTCGCGTTCCACTTTGTCGGCGAACCGGGCGACACCCGCACCATCACCTACGCCCAACTCAAAGACGAGGTCTGCAAGGCGGCCAACGCCATCACCGAGCTGGGCATCGAAGCCGGCGACCGGGTGGCCATCTACATGCCGATGATTCCCGAGGCCGTCATCTCGATGCTGGCCTGCGCTCGCGTCGGCGCGGTCCACACTGTCGTCTTCGGTGGCTTCTCTGCTGACGCTTTGGCTAGCCGTGTTGAGGACTGTGCCGCCAAACTCGTCATTACTGCCGACGGTGGATACCGCCGCGGCGCACCTGCCGCACTCAAGCCGGCCGTGGATGAGGCGCTGGCCAAGCTCGGTGACGCCAGCCCCGTGGAGAACGTCATCGTCGTCAAGCGCACTGGCCAGGAGACCGCGTTCAATTCCGACATTGACGTGTGGTGGGACGAGGTGGTTGGCGAAGCGTCCGCCGATCACACGCCCGAGGCGTTCGACTCTGAGCATCCGCTGTACGTCATGTACACGTCCGGCACGACCGGCAGCCCGAAGGGAATCTTGCACACGTCGGCTGGCTATCTGCTGCAGTCGGCCTACACGTTCTGGGGCGTTTTCGACTACAAGCCTGGCGACATCTACTGGTGCACCGCCGACGTCGGCTGGGTCACCGGCCACTCCTACATCGTGTACGGCCCGACAGCCGAAGGCGCCACTCAGGTGCTGTACGAAGGCACCCCAGACAGCCCACACAAGGGCCGCTGGTGGGAGATCATCCAGCAGTACAAGGTGACCCAGTTCTACACCGCTCCGACCGCGATCCGGACGTTCATGAAGTGGGGCGAACAGATCCCCGCCGAATACGACCTGTCGAGCCTGCGCATCTTGGGATCGGTCGGCGAATCGATCAATCCCGAGGCCTACATCTGGTACCGCGAGAACATCGGCGGCAGCCGCACCCCCATCGTCGACACGTGGTGGCAGACCGAAACGGGAAGCCACATGATCAGCCCGCTGCCGGGCGTCACTGTCGCCAAGCCCGGTTCGGCGATGACCCCCATCCCGGGCATCACTGCCGATGTTGTCGACGATGCCGGCCAGTCGGTGCCCAATGGCTCCGGTGGCTACCTCGTGATCCGCGATCCGTGGCCGTCGATGCTGCGCACCATCTGGGGCGACGATCAGCGTTACAAGGACACCTATTGGTCACGCTGGGAAGGCATGTACTTCGCTGGTGACGGCGCCAAGCGTGATGACGACGGCGCCATCTGGCTCCTCGGCCGCGTTGACGACGTCATGAACGTTTCGGGCCACCGACTCTCGACCACTGAGATCGAGTCTGCGCTCGTGTCGCACCCCAAGGTCGCCGAATCGGCGGTCGTGGGCGCAACCGATGAAACCACCGGGCAGGCAGTCGTCGCATTCGTCATCTTGCGCGAGTCCGCTGGTGACGGCGGCGCCGATGTCGTCACCGAACTGCGCAATCACGTCGCCAAGGAAATCGGTCCGATTGCCAAACCTCGCCAGATCATGATCGTCCCGGAGCTGCCGAAGACACGCTCCGGAAAGATCATGCGGCGCCTGTTGCGCGACGTCGCCGAAAACCGCGAGGTAGGCGACGCCACGACCCTGGCCGATTCGTCGGTGATGACCTTGATCGCATCGGGCATGAACGACTCCAAGAACCAAGAGGACTAACTGTCCGCCG
>JBEBVW010000156.1:0-6225 GCA_040392565.1 Aeromicrobium sp.
CGATTGGACGACCGCCGATTGGTGCGGTTTTGGGCCGCGGCACCAGTGCCACCGAAGCTGCGTCCTTGTAGATGCTGCGCGGATACACCCGAGCCAACCGAGCCTGGGCCGAATCCGGGAGCGAGACGCCGGAGAACCGAACGTTAGGACCGGCGGCCGTGACTTCTTCGATTCCGGCCTGCCGCAAGCGAACTCGTAGGCGTGCGACATCAAGCAGCAATTCAACAACTGCAGGTGGTTCGCCGTAACGGTCGACCATTTCCTCGCGCAGTTCATCGACTTCGGCCATGGCCCGCACTGCGGCGAGCCGCTTGTACAACTCCAACCGAAGCCGTTCGCTGGCCACATACTCATGCGGCAGGTGGGCTTCGATGGGCAACTCGATCTTGACCTCGCGATTCTCTTCGGCGTTGCCCTCGCCACGGAACTCAGCGACGGCTTCGCCCACCAGACGAACGTAGAGGTCGAAACCGACGTCAGCGATATGACCGGACTGCTCGCCGCCCAGCAGATTGCCGGCACCGCGAATCTCCAGGTCTTTCATCGCGACCGCCATGCCGCCGCCAAGTTCGGAGTGCTGGGCGATGGTGCTCAACCGGTCGTGCGCGGTTTCGGTCAGCGGCTTGTCCGGCGGGTAGAGGAAATAGGCGTAGGCGCGCTCTCGGCCTCGGCCGACCCGGCCGCGGAGCTGGTGCAACTGCGAAAGGCCGAGCATGTCAGAACGTTCGATGATCATGGTGTTGGCGTTGGAGACGTCCAGCCCTGATTCAACGATCGTGGTGCACACCAGCACGTCGAACTGCTTTTCCCAGAAGCCCACCATGACTTCTTCGAGGCGATGCTCACCCATCTGACCGTGAGCCGCCGCGACGCGCGCCTCAGGTACCAACTCCTGCAGCCGCGCCACCACTTTGTCGATGGACTGAACGCGGTTGTGGATGAAGAACACTTGCCCTTCGCGCAACAACTCGCGGCGGATGGCCGCAGTAACCTGTTTGTCGTCGTAGGCGCCGACAAACGACAGCACCGGATGGCGCTCTTCCGGCGGTGTCGCGATGGTGGACATCTCGCGGATTCCGGTGATCGCCATCTCCAGCGTTCGGGGAATCGGCGTGGCCGACATGCTCAGCACGTCGACGGCAGCACGCAGGTGTTTGAGTGCTTCTTTGTGCTCGACACCGAACCGTTGTTCCTCGTCGACAATCACGAGGCCGAGATCTTTCATCCGGATTCCCGGTTGCAAGAGCCGGTGTGTGCCGATGACCAAATCCACTGAACCGTCGGCCAAACCGTCGAGCGTGGCTTGCGATTCCTTCTCGGTCTGGAAGCGTGACAATGGCCGGATCGTGACCGGGAACTGCCCCATGCGCTCGGCAAATGTTGCGTAATGCTGCTGAACCAAGAGAGTCGTGGGCACCAGCAAGACGACCTGCTTGCCGTCCTGAATCGCCTTGAATGCGGCACGGACTGCGATCTCGGTCTTGCCGTAGCCAACGTCGCCACAGACCAAGCGATCCATCGGGACGGTGCGCTCCATATCGCGCTTGACTTCGTCGATCGTCGAGAGCTGATCGGGCGTCTCGACGTGGGCGAAGGCGTCTTCCAGTTCGGCCTGCCACGGAGTGTCTGGACCAAACGCGTGTCCCTTGGTGGACTGCCGCGCGGCATACAACTTGATCAGCTCGCCAGCAATTTGACGGACAGCGCGACGGGCTTTGGCCTTGCGATTGGTCCAGTCCGAGCCGCCCAATCGGTCCAGGCTGGGCTGTTCGCCACCGATGTACCGCGTGATCTGATCAAGCTGATCCATCGGAACAAACAGTCGGTCGGCCGGTTGACCGCGCTTGCTGGCGGCGTATTCAATGACGAGATAGTCGCGGGCTGCACCCTGGACGACTCGCTGGATCATCTCGATATAGCGACCCACGCCGTGTTGCTCATGAACGATGTGATCGCCAACTTTGAGCTCAAGCGGGTCGATGGCTTTGCGGCGGCGCACGGGCATCGACCGATTGGAACGATCGGCGGCTTGCTGGCCAACCATGTCGTTATAGGTGAGTACGACCAAGGACAGCGGAGCCGAGATGAAGCCGTGATCGAGGTCGCCCTGCACCACGGTGACGACATCGTCGCGTAAGTCATCGCTGTCAGCCGCGGCTGCAATGTCGTGTTCGGCAAGCCATTCGACGGTGCGCTGCGACTGACCCTGACCGGGGACGACGATGAGCACCCGATGGCCAGCGGCCCGCCATTCGACGATGTTCTGCAGCGCCGTGGCGGTGTCGCCTCGGTAGGTGGGCGCGGCTTCCATATCGACGGCGACGCCGTCGTCGAGCCCGAAGGGCGACAACCCCAGCCAGTTCTCGGTGCCGGTCAGCACCTCGTCGAGGTCGTGGAACGAAGCCGAGCCGAGGTCAATCGGTGCTGCTCCCCCACCGCTGGCCGAGGCCCACGACGCTTCGAGAAATTCGGCGCTGGTGGCGTTCAAATCGGCCGCGCGAGCGCGGATACGTTCCGGATCACACAGCAGCAGTGTTGATTCGGCAGGCAGCAGATCGACCAGCATCTCCATGCGGTCGGCCAACACCGGGCTAAGCGACTCCATCCCTTCGACGACATGACCTTCGGCCAGCTTGCCGAGCAGTTCACGCAGACCAGGGTGGTCTTCGGCCAAGTCGCGAGCACGTTGCCGAACGGTGTCGGTCAGCAGGAGCTCTCGGCACGGCGGCGCCCACACGCGATCGACCGATTCCAGCGTCCGCTGATCGGCCACCGCGAAACGCCGGATCTCTTCGACGGTGTCGCCCCAAAACTCAATACGCAGCGGGTGCTCTTCGGTGGGTGGGAAAACGTCAACGATGCCGCCGCGCACCGCGAACTCGCCTCGACGCTCGACGAGATCGACACGGGCGTAAGCGGCAGCTGCGAGGTTCTCCACGACCTGCTCCAGCTCGACGTCATCCCCGGTGCGCAATTCGACCGGCACCAGGTCCGCCAAGCCCGCCACCTGCGGCTGCAAGATCGACCGAACGGGTGCTGTGATGACCTTGACGGGGCCAGTTTCGGCGCTGTCTCCGGGGTGCACCAAGCGACGCAACACCGCCAGCCGCCGACCCACCGTGTCTGACCGCGGGCTCAACCGCTCGTGTGGCAGCGTCTCCCACGCCGGGTAGTGCACAACCTGATCGGCGCCAATGAGTTCGCCGATCTGCTGCTCAAGATCTTCAGCCTCGCGTGCGGTAGCAGTGACCGCAAGAACCACTCCGCGCTGAGCAAGGGCGTGGGCCAGGAACGGCCGCAACGACTCCGGGCCGCGCACGATCTGCTCGCCACCACGATCGGCCACCAGCGAGGCAACCGTTGGCTCGGCATCGACCAATGCAGCGAGCGGTGCGAGGCGCGCGGTCATAAGGTCCCGTCTCCAGTAATCGAGGCATGTCGGTTTACCACGTTCACGTGGTAAACCGACACTTCCCGAGGCAAATTTGCATGGTGAAGTGACAACTTCCCTAGTGAAGTGGCGAGGTGGTTCATCGATTGAACTGCGATTGAGCCTGCGCCAAACCGTCGGTCATCAGCGATTCGATCGAATCGGCTGCTTCCTCGACGTACACCGGCAACTCTTTCTTCTCTCCCGACGCATACGGCTTGAGAACGAAATCGTGGACTTCTTGTCGTCCGGGGGGACGCCCGATCCCGACCCGCACTCGATAGAAGTCGCCGGTGCCGATGGACTGGCGAATGGACTTCAGCCCATTGTGACCGTTGTCGCCCCCGCCTGACTTCAACCGCAACTGGCCAAAGTCGATGTCGAGTTCGTCGTGGATCACGATGAGGTGATCCGGATCGACGTCGTAGAACGACATCAAGGTCGAGACCGGTCCACCGGACTCATTCATGTACGAACGTGCGCGACCGAGGACGACCCGCTCACCTGCGAGCCGTCCTTCGATCACATCTGCACGGCCTGACTTGTGCTTCTTCCACTTGCCGCCAACCCGAGCAGCCAGAACGTCGGCCACTAGGTAGCCGACGTTGTGCCGGGTCGCGGCATAGCCGCGACCCGGATTGCCCAGGCCGACGACCAGCCAGGTCACTCGGACTCGGTGTCCTCCGCAGCGGCAGCTTCAGCCGGTGCAGCGGCAGCAGGCGCGGCCTCTGCGGTATCAGCGTCAACCTGCTCCTGCGTCGGAGCGGCCGTGACGTTGATGACGAGCAGATCGTCGGCTTCAGCCAACGAAGTGCCAGTAGGCAGCGGAACGTCGCCGGTCAGAATCTGAGCGCCAGCCGCGAGGCCTTCGATCGACACCTCGACGGACTGCGGAATGTGCGTAGCCTCGGCCTCGACAGTGACGGTGGCCAGATCCTGAACGACCAAGGTGTCCGGACCAGCGGTGCCGACCACGACGACCGGGATCTCGACGACAACCTTCTCGCCGCGCTTAACGATCAGCAGATCGGCGTGCTCAAGGAAGCCCTTGATGGGATCGCGCTGAATCTGCTTGGGGATGGCCAGATGCGAGTCGCCACCGATCTCAATCGTCAGCAAGGCGTTGGACTGCTTCAGCGCCATCATCAGGTCGTGACCGGGCAGGGTCACGTGAATGGGGTCCGAACCGTGGCCGTAAAGAACGGCGGGCACCTTGCTATCGCGGCGGATGCGGCGGGCCGCACCCTTGCCGAACTCAGTGCGGGTTTCGGCAGCGATCTTGATATCGGCCACGGGGAAGGTCTCCTCAAAAGAAAAAATGCGGGCAATGCGGTGAATAAGGCGCTCGACACACGACACTCCGGTGGAGCGCCCTGTCGATTACGGCGTCATGTGACGCCCTCGCCGAGGCAGGTAGCAGTCTATCTCAGCCTGCGCCGCAGCTGAAATCGGCTACGGTGGGCCGCTAGTTCTTGAACAGGCTGGTGACTGAGCCGTCTTCGAACACCGCTGCCGTCGCCTGCGCCAACAAAGGCGCGATGGACAGGACCGTGAGCTTCTCGAACTGCTGGTCCTCGCTGAGCGGGAGCGTGTTGGTCACGATGACTTCTTCGGCAGGCGAGGCCTGAAGTCGCTCCACTGCTGGCCCTGAGAACACTGGGTGCGTTGCAGCGATGACGACTCCCTCGGCGCCGTCGTTCATCAGCGCTTCAGCGGCCTGAACGATCGTGCCGCCGGTGTCGATCAAGTCGTCGACCAGCACGCACACGCGACCGGCGACTTCACCGACGACGCGGTTGGCCTTGGACTCGTTGGGCTTGAGCGGATCGCGGGTTTTGTGGATGAACGCCAGCGGAGCACCACCCAAAGCGTTCGCCCATGATTCGGCGACCTTGATGCGGCCGGCATCTGGCGAGACGACAGCGAGGTCTTTGTGGCCGTACTTCTTCTTCACATGACGAGTCAGAATCGGCATCGCCAGCAGGTGATCGACCGGGCCATTGAAGAAGCCTTGAATCTGCGCCGTGTGCAGATCGACGGTCATCAGACGGTCGGCGCCGGCGGCCAAGAACAGGTCTGCCATCAGACGAGCGGAGATGGGTTCGCGACCCAGATGTTTCTTGTCCTGACGGGCGTAGCCGTAGAACGGCAGGATCACGGTGATGCGCTTGGCCGAGGCCCGCTTGAGCGCGTCGATCATGATGAGTTGCTCCATGATCGCCTCGTTCAGCGGAGCGCTGTGGCTCTGGATCACGAAGGCGTCGCACCCGCGCACCGATTCATCGAAGCGCACATAGATCTCGCCGTTAGCGAAGTCGTACGCAGTAGTCGGGACCAACTCGATCTGCAGAAGTTCGGCGACCTCTTGAGCGAGCGTGGGGTGCGCCCGCCCCGAGAACAACATCAGGTTTTTGGTCGGGACGCGCTTCGAGAGGCTACTCACCGGGTGTTGCTCCATCGGATGACTCGGATTGATCGGTCGCCCGGTTTCGGGCCACCCACCCCTCTATGTTCCTCTGCCGACCTGCGCTGAGTCCCAGCGCCCCCGGCGGAACATCTTCGCGGATGGTGGCGCCAGCCCCCGTGTAGGCGCCGTCGCCAATCTCAACGGGCGCGACGAAGGTGTTATTTGATGCCGTGCGAGCACCCTTTCCGACCTTGGTGCGGTTCTTGTTGACGCCGTCATAGTTGGCAAAAATCGTGCCCGCACCGATGTTGGCACCCTCGCCGATCTCGGCGTCGCCGACATAGCTCAGATGCGGCACTTTGGCGCCGGCACCAACGGTGGAGTTCTT
>JBEBVW010000157.1:0-6176 GCA_040392565.1 Aeromicrobium sp.
CGAAAGCCGCTTCTCGTGCTCGCCGTACCGCAAGATGGCGCCCCACCCGCCGATGCCCGGATTGCCCAAACACGCGCCGTCGGTCGAGATGGTCACAGGGGTTGGGTCGGCCACAACGCGATCTTAGGTTGATGGGTGCTCGTCGGTTTCGCGTGAGTCGGTCAGACTGAATGAGCCGAGTGTGGCAATCGCGCCTACGACCACGGCCAACGACATGAATGTCACGCTTTCGCCATGGAAGAACGAACGCACCAGTTCGCTCGACCATGCGCCGGCCGGCAGGGTCGTGGTGACCAAAGCGGCGATCAGCGTTCCGACGATGGCGGTACCGATGCTGGCTCCCACCTCTTGTGAGGTGTCGTTGAGGGCCGTTCCGAGCGCAGTGCGGTTGTCGGGCATTTCGCTGACCAAGGCCACGGCGCAGGTGATCATGACGGTGCGAATGCCGAAGGTCAGCACGACCATGCCGATGGCGATCGCTAGGTAACCGTGAGCGACCGCGTACGACAACCAGGCCAAGGCGCCAGCCATGACGCCCGCGCCGATCAGGCATGCAAAGCGGTGCCCCACTTGCTTGACGAGCGCTTCGGTGGCAGGAGTCAAAACCATCAGCGCGACGATCATCGGGATATTGGCTAAGCCGGCCTTCATTGGGCTCCACCCGTAGGCGTACTGGAAATGCAAAATCAGAGCGAACATCACGCCGGTCATCGCCACCGATGTGCCAACCTGCGCGATCGTCGCGCCTCGGATGGTGCCGTTCTCGAATAGTCGCAAATCGAGCACCGGGAATACCGCCCGGCGTTCGTGGCGGATGAAGGAGATCGCTGCTGCAGCCGAGCCCAGCAGACAGGCGAGCGTCAGTGGGGCGAGCCAGCCGCGGTCGACACCGCTGGTCAGCGCATATGACCCGAGACCAATTGCCGTCATGCTGAGCACTGCGCCTGGGATGTCGAGTGAGTCCCCGGTGAGGTCGTCGGGGTGGTCTTTCCCTACGCCAACACGAACGCCAATCCAGGCGATCAGCGCGATTGGCGCGTTGACGACGAGCAGCCATTCCCAGCGCACGTGCGCCAGAGCTGAACCGCCGATCACTGGGCCCAGAATGAAACCGCCCAGTCCGACCATCATCATCACCGGGAAGGCCTTCCGGACTAGTTTCTCGTCGTCGAACAGGCGAAATACCAACGAGTTGGTGATCGGTGCCATGGCTGCTGCTGCCAGGCCGAGCGCGGCGCGCAACGCGATCAGTTCGCCGGACGACTCAACGAACCAAGCGCCGAGGCTCATGATTCCGAAGGCGGCTAGCCCGATCAGTAGAACTCGACGTCGGCCAAAGCGATCGGCCAGGGAGCCGGCCGTCAACATGAGGCCGCCGAATGTCAGGGCATAAGCCCCGGTGACCCATTGAAGCTCGGTCGTGGTGCTGCCCAGATCGCGGCCGATAGTGGGCAGAGCGATCGACAGCAGCGTGTTGTCGACCATCTCGACAAAGAACGCCAGGCACAGCGCAGTCATGGGGATCCAGGCGGCCCGCAGTGACGGATAGGTACGAGTGCTCGGCTGAGAAGTCGCCGAGGGGTGGGTAGAGCTCACTGCTCACCTCCATTTATCGAACATCGTTCGAGGACCGAACAACGTTCGATAAAAATAGAACAATGTTCGATAACATGCAATACATGCCGCCTCAGAAGTCCACACAGCCGCCTCACCGGGGCCCTCACGGCGGTCGTCGTCGTGCGTCTCATTCGATGGAATCGGTCATCACCGAGGCGGTAAAGCTGTTGGATGAGGCTGGCGATTCGGCGCTGACCTTTCGGTCTCTAGCATCCCGATTGGGCGGTGGAGTTGGGTCGATTTATTGGTACGTCAGTGGGAAAGAAGAGTTGATCGAGCGCGCCGCCGATCACGTGATGACCCAGGTATTGCGCGACACCGAGCAATTCGAAGACGGCGATGCCATCGAAGATCTGCGCGGCACGGCTGTGGCGTTGTTTGAAGCAGTTGCCGATCGACCCTGGTTGGGTTCCTACTTCATGCGAAGTGCAGCGCTCCGGCCCAGCTCGCTGCGGTATTTCGAGCGTGTTGGCCAACATATGATGCGCCTTGGCCTTGACCCACTGGCGTCATTCAACGCCGCGTCGGCAGTGGTGGGATATGTCATCGGTATTGCTGCCGACCTTGGGCATCAGCCGCCAGAAGAGGTCGTCGACCGCACGGTGACGCGGGAAGAATACTTCGCCCGAACTGTCGGCGACTGGCGTGACCTCGACCCCGAAGAATGGCCGTTCCTGCACTCCATCGTCGACGTTTTCGCCACTCACGATGACACTGAGCAGTTTCTCGCCGGTTTGGATCTGATACTCGCCGGGTTACGCATCCAGGCCGGTTCGTGACGTGACTGGCCTCCTCGTTGCAGGCACCACGTCGGACGCTGGAAAGTCGATTGTGACGACGGGACTGTGTCGAGCATTTGTCCGGCGCGGCATTGCGGTGGCGCCGTTCAAAGCCCAGAACATGTCGAATAATTCGATGGTCACAGCCGACGGCGCCGAGATTGGCCGGGCGCAGTGGGTGCAGGCTAGGGCCGCACGCGCTGAACCCGAGGCGGCGATGAACCCGGTCTTACTCAAGCCCGGCGACGATAAGCGCAGCCACGTCGTCGTGATGGGTCAACCCGCTGGCACTTTGGACGCTGCGAACTTCATCGACGGGCGGGAACAGTTGGCGTCCGCTGCGTTTTCTGCTTTCGACGATGTGGCGAGCCGGTACGACGTCGTGATCTGCGAAGGTGCGGGTAGCCCGGCAGAGATCAACCTGCGGCGGCACGACTTCGTGAACATGGGCCTGGCCCGCCACGCTGATCTGCAGACGATTGTGGTGGGTGACATCGATCGCGGAGGTGTCTTCGCGGCTTTGTTCGGCACGCTGGCGCTGCTGGAACCGGCCGATCAGGAGTTAATCGCCGGGTTCGTCATGAACAAGTTTCGTGGTGACATCTCGCTGCTGGAACCAGGCCTGCAAGAACTTGAACGCCTTACTGATCGGCCGACGTTTGGCGTGCTGCCGTGGCATCCAGACCTGTGGCTGGACTCTGAAGACGCGCTCGACGTGCACGGTCGGCGGAACACCGATAGGTCGGCGACAGTTCGCGTCGCAGTGGTTCGGCTACCGCGGATCAGCAACTTCACCGATGTCGACGCACTAGGCCTCGAACCCGGCGTCGATGTGCGATTCGTCAGCGATCCCCGCGGACTTTCGGATGTGGACCTTGTGATCCTTCCGGGAACTCGCGCGACCATCGCCGATCTGCAGTGGCTGCGTGAGCGCGGCTTGGCCGACGCGATCGTCGAGCATGCCGGCAGAGGCGGCGCGGTGCTTGGCGTGTGCGGCGGATTCCAGATGCTTGGACGGTCAATCAGTGATCCCCACGGCGTTGAAGGCGAAGCTGGGGCAAAGGCATCGGGGCTTGGTCTGCTGAATGTGACCACTGAATTCACGCCCGACAAAGTGGTGCGCTTGCGCCGTCTCGACGACGCGGACGCCTACGAAATCCACCACGGACGAGTCACCGTCGCAGAAGGCGTCGAACGGTACCTGCACGACGGTGCACGCCAAGGCCGCGTCATGGGCACGATGTGGCACGGCAGTTTGGAATCGGACACCGTGCGCGCAGAATTGCTGCAGGAAATCGGTGGCACGCCGTCCGGTGTGGTGTTCGCCGAGGCTCGAGAACGACGGCTGGATCTTCTCGGCGATATGATCGAAATGCACCTCGACGTCGATGCGCTCGTCGATCTGAGCCAGGGGGTCACCGCGTGAAAACACTCGTCACCGGCGGCGTGCGCTCGGGCAAGTCGTTCCACGCCGAATCGATGTTGGTCGGTGAAGAAGCGGTCACCTATGTCGCACCGGGGCCAGAAGCAGATGCCGCGTCAGACCCCGAGTGGGCAGCACGGGTCGCGGCCCATCAATCTCGTCGACCGTCGCACTGGACGACGGTGGAAACGCACGATCTGGCACAGGCCATCGCCTCGGCGAACGGCGCCGTTCTGATCGACTGCCTCGGCACCTGGCTGACCTCCACGATCGATGAACTCGACGGCTGGGACAGCACGATCGAGGACTGGCAGCCAGAACTGATGGCTCGCCTCGACGCAGCCTGCGCCGCGATCGCGGCGCACCCTCACACGGTCGTCGCGGTCACCAACGAAGTTGGACTTGGCGTCGTCCCAGAACACCGCAGCGGCCGGGTCTTCCGAGACCTCCTGGGAATCGTGAATCAGCGAGTCGCCACCGAATGCGATGACGTCCTGCTCGTCGTCGCTGGTCGTGTCCTTCGGCTCTAGTTCGCTTAGGCCAGGAAGGTAGCGGTGGACACCACCAGTGTGGTGGCGAGGCAGATTTCGACGCTGGCGCCGAGGACATCGCCGGTCATGCCGCCGACGCGACGGACGGCGTGGGCCAGCACTAGGGCCGCAGCGATGAGCCCGGCGGCGACGGCGACCGGGCCGCGCCAAGCGTCTAGTCCAATCCAGTCGTAGACCGGCCAAGCAGTTGCCGCGACTATTGCGATGACCAACAGCGTTGCGGGCAGGGGTACCGAGCGCGCCAACGCCGCGCCAAGTCCGGTATCGCGAGCGCTAGGAACCACCGTCGTGCAGCCGATCGTTAGTGCCAACCGTGAAGCGCAGATGACGAACGCGACGATGGCCCAGCCGTGATCCAGAGTTGCCAAACTTGCGATGGCGCTGGCCTGAAGTCCAAGGACCAAAATCAGCGCGACTGCTCCCGCTGGGCCGACCGATGGGTCCTTCATCACCGCAAGCGAACGCTCGCGATCATGGCTAGCAGTGAGTGCGTCGGCGACATCGGCCAATCCATCTAGATGCAGTGCACGGGTGCCCAACGCCAGACATCCCACCACCATGAAACCGACCACGAGAGCATTCAGTTCCAGCACATCGGAGCCCAGCCAGGCGAGGAGTGCCGCACTCGCCGCGAGTGGAATTGTCGCGATCGGGGCGGCGAGCATGGCCACCCGCGCTGTGGATTGATCGACTGTCGCTGGCGGCGGTATGCGCAGCGTCGTCAGCGTCCCGACGGCCAGCAGCAGTCCATCGCGAAATGCCGAAGCCTTAGCCATCGGGCATCAGATCGGCGAGCAGCGCAACGTCGCGAAGCAGCAGTGCAGCCGAACGAACCAAGGGCACCGCAGCCACGGCACCGCTGCCTTCTCCGAGCCGCATGTTGAGGTCGAGGATCGGTTCTAGGCCCAGCTTTTCGACCGCGAGTGCGAGTGCTGGCTCGGTGGAGCGGTGGCCCGCGGCGAACCAGGCAGCAGCGCCGGGAGCAAGACGGTCGGCCATCAACGCTGCGGCCACTGAGATGACGCCGTCAAGGAGCACCGGCACGCCAGCGCGTGCCGCGGCGGCCATGAAACCTGCCGATGCGGCCAAGTCGGCGCTGCCTAATGCTGTGAGGGTTTGGACTGGATCGTTCACGCGATCGCCGGCGCGATCGAGTGCCGTCTGGATGAGGTCGGTCTTGTAATGGAGGGCTGCGTCGTCGATGCCGGTGCCTCGTCCAGTCACCTCACTGGCTGGGAGGCCGAGCGAGGCGGCAACCAACGCCGCCGACGGAGTGGTGTTGCCGATACCCATATCGCCGCTGATCAGCAGCTGAGCACCTGCGGCAATCTCCTCGGCGGCAATCTGTTCGCCGGCGGCGATCGCTCGCGCAGTCTCATCAGGGGTGAGTGCGTCCTCAACATCGATGCGTCCCGACCCTTTGCGGACCTTGAAGGCCGTCACCTCGGCTGGTACGTCCAGATCGGCGTCGACGCCTATGTCCAGAACCCGCACATTCACCTGATGTTGAGCCGCCAGCACTGAAACGCCCGCCCGACCCAGCAGGAACGTGTGCACCATCGCCCCGGTGATCTCGCGCGGGTAGGCCGATACCGCCGTATCCAGGGTGACACCGTGATCCCCCGCGAAAATCACAGCCCGAACGTTGTCGATCGGTTCGGGCGGAACAGCGCCTTGGGTCGCGGCGACCCACACGGCCAGGTCACCCAATCTGCCAAGCGCTCCTGCAGGCGTGGCCAAGGCCGCCAAGCGCTTACGCGCTGCCGCCATCGTTTCGTGGGACGGGGGAGTGACGGCTGGCGACTG
>JBEBVW010000158.1:0-6142 GCA_040392565.1 Aeromicrobium sp.
AAATACGTCGAATCCCGCTGACGGATCCCGGCCCACCCCAATACTGGTGGTTGAGGAGCCCGAGGAACGAGGGCCTCGAAACCATGGTTTAGGGACTTCTGATCTCGAGGCTCGTCCCTCGAAGAGCGCTTCTCAACCACCGGGGTTGGCGGGTCCGTCGGCACGGGTGATCGAGGTGTGAGGCCGCCCGCGGCCGAGCCTCGAGATCATCCGGACATGGTCGTAAGGGCGCGCCTCGAAACCACCGAGATCAGGCTTAGGGGATCCAGACTTGGGGCTGTTCGGGGTGCATCATGGCGTCGGTTCCGCCGTCGACGTAGACCACCGAGCCGACCATCAAGCGGCTCGCGTCCGACAGCAGAAAACTGATCACTTCGGCAATTTCCTCGGGCTGGCCGGCGCGACCCACGGCGCTGGGGTAGGCGTCGGCGAAAGCGCCGAGTTCGGGGTCTTCGCGCAGCTGATCGGTCATCGGTGTCGCCACCATTCCTGGGGCCACGGCATTGAGGCGAATGCCAGCGCCGATCCAGGGTTCGGTGATGCCTTCGCGCCTCGCCCAGCGAGCCAGGGCGGCCTTGGAAGCCGGGTAGACCTGGACCGCCTCGGTCTGGGCTGCGTCCATGCGTGCCTCAGCTTCGTTGCCAGCCAGACACAACTCGGTTACTGAGGTACGCCAGCCAGGCTGGCAGGTGACCGAGTTCGAGGCCAGCATCACGACGGCAGAACCATCGGCAGCGGCGAGCAGGGGCCGCAGCCCTTCAACGAGCTCAATTGCACCGAAATAGTTGACCGAGACCAGTAACGCGGGATCAACGCCAGTCAGGCCCGCAATGCCAGCGCACGGGACAACGCCGTGCACCACATCAGTGAGTGCGCGGACTCCGTCAACGGCGTGGGCACGACCCTCCGGGGTCGACAGATCTGCCACGACGTCGGCATCACGCAAATCGACGGTAATCACGCGGTGCCCCTGAGAGCGCAGCAGGTCTGAGGTGGCTGCGCCGATACCGCTGGCGCCTCCGCTAACGACGTAGGTCTTCATGAGTCGGTGATTCGAACCAGGCCTGCCAGGGTTGCGATGTAAGCGGTCCCATCGGGGCCTAGATAGATCGAGGCGTAGTGGTTGTTCCACTGGATACCGGTGCCGGTGAGGCGGCTCCACGCCGTCTTGCCGGTGCGGATGTCGATCGCGGTGAAGTACCACGCGTCGAGCAGGTTCGGCTGGCCGTTGATCTTGTCCGGTTTGGTGTAGGCGTACATCAGGCCATTGCCGAGCGACGCCTTCGGGACCGACGTCGGGGCAATGGCATTGCTGGTCCACGCCACGTGGCAGCCGTCGTCCTCGACCATGACCCGAGCTATACCTGGCGTCGTCGTCTTGCCCAACAAGGTCGTCGTCGGTCCGCCGTAGCCGTAGTTGTTCTCGATGATGAACGAGTTGCCAGCGGCAATCAGGCTGTTGTCGGTGGTGCCAGCGTTGTCGGCGAGAACCGGCTGGGTGCAGTGCAGGCGATCGGTAACGCCTTCACGTCGGTCGTAGACCAAAATGTTGGTCTGCGGATCGGCATTGTCGTTGATGGCCACCCAGCGGTCGCCGAGCAATGTTGGTGTGGTGCCGGATCCTTGCGACAAGTTGCCGGGCTTGAGGCGGGAACCGTGGTCGTAGGTTTCGCGCCAGGTGACCTCGGGGACGTCGTCACTGTTCGCGTCGAGTCGATACAGCGCATGCGTGGAGACCACGTACATTCCGCCGGTCTCGTCGGTCGCGACCGAGTTCGTGACTTCTTCGCCTTCGGGCAGATGAGTCACCTTGGCGACACCTGATTCGCGATCGAGCGTGCCAACGATTCCGGCCTGGGTGAAGAACCAGATGCGGCCATCCCAGTCGGGCATGGTGGCGATCAGACAGTCGCCCTCGGGGACGACCGATGCCAGGGACCATTCGCCCAGCTTGGTCTGGCTGCCGTTGGCGTTGACCTGAATCTTCAGCACCGACCGTTTGCTGGTGGTGGGGTAGACAACGTCGTCGTCATCGAGGAAGAAATATGTGCCGCCACAGATGTCGGTGAACGGGTTCGCACTGGTCAGCAGGTTGCGAGCCGACGTGCGCATCTCCGAAATCGGCTTGAGCGTGACCGGATCGATCACCATCGTGACGAACCCTTCGAGGCCGCCGCAGAGGCCGACGATGCGGTTCTTGGAATCGAAGGCGATAGTGGCGCACTCGCGGACGCCATACGACGCCGAATTGACCTTGAGCTTCTTTCCGACCGGCCCGCTGACCGTGTAGGCGTCAGAGGCGTAGGCGTCGTTGTGCATCGAACTGGTGCCGTTGGAAGACATCCACGGGTGCTTGGGGATCGCCGGATGCGCCAACGGGTTCGCGGTCGCCGCCGACCCGGTGAACTTCGGCACCAGCAGATCAGTGGGCAGCGACGGGATCGGGAGACCCTGGACTGCTGGGATCGGAGGCAAGGTCACCTCGGCCGCTGTCGACGGAGACGCGAGCGTGGCGGTGGTCGCTAGGAGGCCTGCTGCGGCGAGGCCAATCGACAGGGAACGAAAACTAGTCCGACGGGAGCGCATCGACCGAGTGTAACCAATCGGTTACGGCTGGGGGTAGGCTTTTTGCATGACAAAACCTCGGGGGCGTGACGAGGTGCGCACGGCTGTGCTGAGTGCGACCACCGAACTTGTCGCCGAGCGCGGTCCGGATGGGTTTTCAGTGCGCGAGATCGCTGCCCGCGCTGGCGTCAACCACGCGCTGGTCCATCGGCACTTCGGCACGAAAGCCGATGTCTTGGAGCAGGCTCTGGCCGTCGAGGCCGACGCTGTCGTCACCTCAATGCAGAGTTCCGGTCTGCCGCTGACTGCTGATGCAGCGAGTCCTGAGTCGATCTCGCAACTGCTCGATTTGTTGGCTGAGCGCCCCACCTATTGGCGGACGTTGGTTCACGCCGTCCTCGATACTCCTGAGTCGGCCGTGCCGGGTACGGCCTCGACGACTGAATTATTTTCAAGCCTGTGGCGTGGTGCCGAAGCTGAACGCGCAACTGATACCGCCGTCGCTGGCGCGACCGTGCTGGGTTGGCTGATCTTCGGCCCCTTTATGGCCGAGTCGACGCAAGTTGCCCCTAACGATCTGCGGCGCGCTGTGGCCGAGCAGGTCGCTTCGTTGCTTGAGACGCGCTAGTTCGTAGGTGACTATTTCCGTAGCTGCCCGATGATCGCATCGGCCAGCAGGTCCAAGTCGGCCATCGCGCGGTCGTCATCGGGCCGCGACACGTATTGCAGGATCAGCCCGTCGACACCGGCCACCAGGATGCGGCCAATTTGCGCTGCAGGGAGAGCAAGCTGCTCGCTGTGGAGTTCGGCGGCAACCGAGCACCACGTCGCTGCTGCTTCGGCGTACTTATCGTATTGCCACCGGGCGAGGTCTTCATGTCCAGCGGTGCGCAGCGAATAGGCGATCAGTTCATATTGCACGAGTTGCAGTTCAGAGCGGCCAGTCACCAGTGTCGACCAGAAACTGTGCAGGCCGCTGCGGATGGCGTGGTCGAGTCCTTGATCCGTCGTTGCTGCGCTGGCCAGGACCTCAGAGATCTCCGCAACAACATCCTCGATGACAGCGCGGAGAAGGTCGTCCTTGTTCGGGAATACGTATTGCAGTGTGCCAAGTGGGACGCCGGCAGTGCGGGCTACGACTCGCAACGATGTACCGGTGACGCCGTGCTGGGTCAGTGCGGTGCGGGCTGCTGCCACCATCTGCTGCCTGCGTGTTGCCGCATCGAGGTAGACCACGGATCCGCCTTTCAGTCACTTGACTGGAACTCGTCAAGCATCGTATCTTCCCATCAAGTCGGTCAACTGACCGAATTCGATTTGGTGAAGGAGTTCTCATGAGGGTCGTCGTAGTGGGAGCCGGGCTGGCAGGCTTGTCGGCAGCGAAGGAACTGGTGGCGTCCGGAGCTGAAGTCGTGGTGCTTGAGGCCCGCGACAGGGTGGGTGGACGCATGATGGGCGGTTCCATCGCTGGTCATCCGATCGAACTCGGCGGCACGTGGATCGGCGAAGGTCACGAGCGGATGTATGCGTTGGTTGATGAGCTCGGTCTGGAGACCTTCCCCACGTGGAATGACGAGGGCGAGTTGCTCATCGAATTGGGCGGCAAACAGCGCCGAATGTCCTCCCGTAAGGGCGCCGTTCCCCGGTTGAATCCGATCGCGCTGGCCGATCTGGCTCAAGGGCTGACGCGCTTTGGGCGCCTGGCCCGTTCGGTCGACCCGGCGACACCGTGGGCGCACCCCGACGCCGCACGGCTCGACAGTCAAACCTTTGAAACCTGGATTCAGCGAAACGTCCGGTCGGGTAAGGGACGCGCGTACTTCCATGCCGTGGCAGAGGCGCTGTTTTCCGCCGATGCCCGCGATATCTCGTTACTTCACGTTTTGGCGTATGTCGCAGGCAGCGGTGACCTTGAGACCATGATCGCGGTCGATCAGGGTGCTCAGAAGGACCGTGTCGTAGGTGGCTCAGTTCTGATTCCCGAACGGCTGGCTGCGAGCCTTGATGTGCGGCTGGGTTCTCCGGTCGCGTCGGTTGTGCAGGACGGTGCCGGCGCCGCGGTGATCACTCGCGCCGGGGAGCGGTTTGAGGCCGATCGAGTCGTCGTGACGCTGCCGCCAACCCTGACCGGTCGTCTGCGGTACGAACCTTTGATGCCACCGTGGCGCGATCAGCTCACACAACAAGTCCCAGCTGGCACCGTCGCGAAGGTGTTCGCGTCCTATCCGACTCCGTTCTGGCGCGGCAAGGGCCTCAACGGGCAGGCGGTCAGCGACGCCGGACCGGTCAAGGTCACCTTCGATGTCTCACCACCCGGCGCTGAAATCGGCGTGCTGATTGGATTCGTCGAAGGCGGCGAGGCACGGCGCTGGCAACGGCTTGACCCAGCCGAGCGACGTCGTCAGGCGATCGACGGTTTCGTCCGCTATTTCGGTACCGAGGCCGCATCGCCCACGGAGTACCTCGAGCAGGACTGGAGTGCCGAGGAGTTCAGTCGCGGCTGCTACGGCGCGCACTTTGCGCCGGGTGTCTTGACGGACTACGGCGACATTTTGCGTGAACCCGTCGGCCGGATCCATTGGGCGGGAGCAGAGTATGCGGTCGAGTGGGCAGGGTATATGGAGGGCGCGGTGCTGTCCGGTCGCGACGTGGCACGAGAGGTGCTTGCCGCGAACAAGTGAGGTTTGCCTGGTTAGGCCGAGTAACTGGTCGCCTTTTTCAGGCATGTCGACGCCTGGATGACCACGCGATCGATGAGTTCCTCGCAGGTGGGGAGGTCGTCGATGACGCCGACCACCTGGCCTGAGGCAAGGACGCCAGCAGACGGATCGCCGTCGACGAGTCCAGCCTTGAGCATCATCGGGGTGTTGGCGGCCATCGCCAGTTGACCGAAAGTGCGGCCCTGGTTCTTGCGCATCGCGCGGCCGTCGACCATGAGTTCGCGCCAGGACATGCCTGACATCTTTTTGAACTCCAGCGTGCTCTTGACGGTCGGAACGATGCGGCGTGCGCGGCTGGACGACTCGACTTCCTCGACCAGTTCGGTACGCAGCATGCGGTGCGGCATGCCGTCGACTTTCGCGGTCACGACGGTGTCGGTCAGAGACGCCGACAAGTAGCGCTGTTTGACCGCTTCGGGCACGCGGCTGTCCTGGGTCAACAGGAACCGGGTGCCCATGCCGACGCCAGCTGCGCCGTAGGCCAGGGCCGCTGCCAAGCCGCGTCCGTCGAAGAAGCCACCAGCTGCGATGACCGGAATGTCGACAGCGTCGAGCACGGTGGGCAGCAACAGTGTGGTGGGTACTGGGCCGGTGTGGCCGCCACCTTCGCCACCTTGGATCATCACGGCATCGGCACCCCAGGAGGCCACCTTCACGGCGTGCTTGGGTGCGCCGATGCTGGGGATCACGACGATGTCATGTTCCTTGAGGCGGGCGATCAGTTCGGGTTTGGGCGCCAGCGCAAATGAGGCGACCTTGACGCCGTGCTCAATGAGCAGCGAGCAACGGTCACCCGCATCGGCTGCATCGGCGCGCAGATTGACGCCGAACGGCTGATCGGTGCGGCTCTTGACCTC
>JBEBVW010000159.1:0-6134 GCA_040392565.1 Aeromicrobium sp.
GACTCCTCAGCAGGTACGCAGTGACTCCTCAGCGGGAACGCAGTGACTCCTCAGCAGGTACGCAGTGACTCCTCAGCGGGAACGCAGTGACTCCTCAGCGGAGGTCGACGTATTCGGCGTAGGCGGTGCCGGTGACGGAGCGGCCCTCGACGGTGCCGGTGAAGTCGTAGCTGCCGACGAAGCCGGCGCCGAGTCCGTACTGCCAATCGCCGTGGCAACGACCGTGTAGCCGAACGATCTCATCGCCGTGGTGATCACGCACTGTCCATTCCAGTTCAGTTGGCAGCCTCATTGACCGGCCGTCGGGGGTTCGGCGCGGCGTCGACTCGTGCGCGAGTACGCGAAACGAAAGGTCGTTGTATTCCTCACTCGGGCGACCAGGTCCGCGCAGGAATGCCGTCTTCACGATCGGCACATTCGCAATGCTGCGGACGTCGCTGAGTAGCAACTGGGTCGAGGAGTCGATGTTCAGCACGTGGTACGTGAAGAACCGCGTGGGTGGAGCGAGGTTGCCCATTGCCGCCGGCGTGCGGACTCCGATGCCGTGCGCGTACTCAAAGGTGCACAACCCTGATGCGGACGTCTCCCCCACGGTGCCCTGGTATTCGCACAGCACGCTCCAGTGCTGGTACAGACCTCCGGCGAGGTCGACAAAGTGCGTGACAGTGTCCGTGGCTCGAAGCCGCAGATCCACATCGACGTCCGGATGCCAGCGGCGTACCCGCACGTTCGGTAGCCCTCCGTCGATCCACACGTCTGAGCCCAATCTGACGCGGCTGCCATCTGGGGCCAATTCACAGTCATCGTTCATCGAATACGCATGAAAAGCAGAGTCCGGCCGCATTGCACTCGTCGCCGAAACGACGGTTGCGGCATCACGCCGGCTAGTCGAAATAGCTGCGTCATTGGCAAATATCGCCACTCCAGGACTGCCGAGGATGGCCATGATCCCGAACGTCCGGTGCGGATCAGGCAGGTTCGGCACCATGACCCCGTAATGCACCCACGACCAGCGGCCACCCGACGGCGGTCGGATCGTCAGCGACGGATCAAAGGCAACGCCTTCTAGCCGTTGATGTCGATCGGCCAGCGATAGGACCGCCTCGGCGGCCCGGTTCAACAACTTCGGCATGCGCTGACCATAGCCGGAGGTTCACCCCGGCCGACTAATGTCGAGTCATGCACCGGATCTATACGATGCCGTTCGCCTCGGTGTACCCGCACTATGTGGCGAAGGTCGAAAAGAAGGGGCGAACGGTCGCCGAATTGCATCAAGCCATCACCTGGCTGACTGGCTTCGACGACGCCGACATTGCGCACCACCTCAGCGCTGAAACGACATTCGAAGACTTCTTCGCTGCCGCTCAATTGCATCCGAACGCTGGCCTCATCACTGGATCAGTGTGCGGCGTCAAAGTCCAAGAAATTGATGACCCGCTGATGCGCCAGGTGCGCTATCTGGACAAGCTCGTCGATGAACTAGCCAAGGGTCGACCTATGGAAAAGGTGCTGCGCACGGCCTGATCAGCTGGCCGGTCGCGTCCTCCTGGCTGACATCAATGCAACCGCTGGAACGACGACATAGCACCCAAGTACCAGCCACGAGCGCAGTTGACCCGTTCCACCCAGCGCCAGAGATTGCGCGATGTGAAGTCCCGCGCCATGCGGAAGAAACGGCGTGACTGCCGCCCAAGGACCATGCAACAGCAAAGGGTGGGTGAAGGTCCCCAACGGAGCCGCGACCACGATAAACACCGTTGTCGCAATCAGCAGACCTGGCAGATCGAACACCGCCATCAGCGCGCTTGAAACCAACGATGCGGTCAAACTCAGCACAGCGCCCAGCGCCAGCCAACCGATGCCGCCCACAAGCGCGGCACCAACCCCCACGGCGAGCGCAAATGCGCCTTGGCGCCCCAACCGGGTCACCAAACTCAACCGATCAGAGTCGGCCGGTCCGCGGATCCACCACGACACGAAACTGGCCGCAAATCCCAGAACGATGCTGATCCCTACCAAGATGTAGGCGATGCGGCGGTCCTGATCGGGACCATCTGCCCGTTGGACGACGACATCTCGCCCGTAGGTGGCCTCAAGCGACGTGGTTTGGTCGATCAGTGCCCGGTCCAATGCCGCGCCGTTCCCTCCGGCCAGGGTCACCGTGTCCTGATCGGCGGCAAGGTCAATCTCCAACATCGCCACCGCGCGACCCTCGACGAGGGCCCGTTGTGCCGAATCCGCCGATGTTTCGGCCCAAGCGTCAAATGGCTGCTGCTGGACGGCGTTGGCGCGTTCGGCCACCAGCGGCGCCACGACCGAGGGGCCCACAACAATGACCGGCGCTCGAGTCGTGCTGTCACCGGGGCCGATCATCAGCAGACTCACCGCAACTGCGGCCTGCAGCGCAATAGCCAGGCCCACGAACCACGACCGGCGCTGCATAACGCAGACGCTACCGGCATCGGCGATCATGGAAGAGTGCGTCGCCGTCCAATCCCCTGGCGTGTCCAGGTGCTCATCCCGGTCACGACGTCGATCGCCTTGTGCGCGGCAGTAATTATCTTCGCACCCAACGACCGCAACGGCGTCGACCTGGCGCCGCAGGCAACCGAAACTGAGTGCCTTCCCATCGCTGTTCCCAACAGCGTCAAACAGATCAATGCGATGGTCGAGTCGCTGCGCGGCCGACCTGAATTTCAGGGTGCCGACGTCGGGGCGGACGTACTTCTCCAAGACGGCCGCCGACTGTGGGTTTTCGGCGACACCCTGCGCTCCAGCGGCATCAACGGACCCCGCTTTGTCCGCAACTCCATGCTGGTGTTCGACGACCGCTGCGCGAATGTGGTCATTCCGCCAGACGGCGGGGCCGTGGTGCCAGATCGTTCCGACGGAATCGGGTATTGGCCCATGTCTATCGCCAAAGTCGAACGCGCCGGATATGACTTGGTGGGCGTCGGAATGCAACGCGTCCGCGGCGATGATGCACCCGGCGATCCGGCGGCCTTTACCAATTTGGGTCCGGCGATCGCGTTATTCGTTGTCGCTCCCGGGCGCCCTCCTCAACTACTAAAGGTGCACGACATCGGCGCTGACAGCGACGACACGAAACGGCCCGCATGGGGCGCAGCCGCTGCGGTGCACGACGGCTGGGTCTACCTATATGGCACCGCTACGCCTGGCGACGATCTCGTGTTCGGCTTCTCGCTGCAGGTGGCACGAGTACGAGCAGACCATCTGTTGGACACCTCCAAATGGCGCTACTGGGATGGGTCTGGCTGGTCGGCCAACGCATCCAAAGCCACCGAGTTGATCGGCGCTGACGGCGGTGTCTCGCAGACGCTGAGCGTTCTGGAGTCCGGCGGCCGCTGGTATGCGGTGAGCAAGCGAGATGAGTTCCTCGGCAGCGATCTCGTCATCTGGTCGGCGCCATCACCGACTGGCCCGTTCTCCGCGTCAGCACCAGTCGCCAAGATTCCTTCAGACCTCAAGGCTGGGCGCCTGCGCTATATGCCCTTGGCGCATCCCGATCTGTTGGCCAAGCCCGGGACCGTCGTGGTGTCCTACAGCCAGAACGCGACTGACATCGCAGACGTAGACAAGAACCCATTTCTGTACCGGCCGCGGTTTCTCCGTGTCGATCTGCCCTGACGCAGTGAGCGCGGCCCCGCTGGGTGCTCAACGGGACCGCTACAGGTGGAGTACCCGATTGGTGCCGAAGCTAACTCACTCCGCCGGAAGTCCTCGCTGTTCGACGACCTGCAAAGCGACGTCGCGGAGTTTGACGTTGTGGTGTTGGGAGTACCGGCGGAGCACATCGAAGGCTTGATCCGAATCGATGCCATAGCGCTCCATTAGCATGCCCATCGCCATGCCGATCAACTTGCGCGCATCGATAGCCCGGCGCAAACCTTCAATGTCTCGAGCCGCCCCGAGAGCCACCGACGCGTGTCTAGCAACGACCATCGTGACCGCAATGTCGTCGTCGTCGAACGCATGTGGTCGCGTCGAATACACGTTGAGGGAGCCATAGCGGCGCTCTGTTGTCGCGAGTGGAACACTCACCACACTGCGAAACCCCAGCCGAAGGACTTCAGCGCTCCACTTTGGCCACCGTGGATCGGTGGATAGGTCGTCGACGGTGTAAATCGCACCGGGGTTCTCCAGAGCGTCCAAACAAGGCCCCTCATCGAGTTCGACTTGCAGGTCGTGGGCCCGCGCGACGGCCGAACTTGTCGCGGCAGCGGTTTCGATGCGCCGGCGCGTGTGAACCAGAAGCACCCCGGCGTCATCGCAACCGATAACCGAGCGGGAAAAGTCAACGACCCGCTCGACAGTTTCAGCACTGTCTGCACCCTCGTGAACCACGAGCAATTCATCCATGAGGCCCAACCGCTCATCGATCTGGTCGTTCTCATTTGACCTGGGCTTCGGGGACATAGCTCGAGCCTACCGACGGTCGTCTTGTTTGTTGGGCCCATAAGTGGCACGGTGGAAGTGGTTGAGCAGCAGCCATGAGGTTCCACAACGATCCGGGGGGATCATGTCTGCTTTCCCACTTTCACATCAAGCCGAAGCACTCGTCCTTGAACATCTCGGCCTCGCTCAACACTGCGCCCGTGCTTTCGGGGGTCGCGGGGTTGAAGACGACGATCTTGAGCAGGTCGCTCGACTCGCATTGGTCAAGGCAGCCCACGGCTTCGATGCGCATCGTGGAGCGTTCGCGCCGTTCGCTACGGCGACAATGCGGGGCGAACTCAAACGCCACTTCCGCGACCGCGCCTGGGTCGTTCGGCCGCCACGACGCATTCAAGAACTCCAGGCTCGGCTACGCCTCGAGCATCCCGCTGAGATCACCGAAGCCAATGTCAGTTCGGTAGCCCACCAGATCGATGTCGACGTCGCATCGGTGCGCGAAGCTGCTACTGCTCAAGGCTGCTACACCCCTGACTCGGTCGACGCTGCACGCGACACCTTCGGGCAGGAACTATCGGTGGTTGAACCCGGATTCGACCAGGTAGATGCCGCCATGACGCTCTCGGCGCTCTATCAAGACCTCACCAAAGACGACCGCCGCCTGCTCGCCTGGCGGTACATCGAAGAGTGCTCACAGCAAGAGATTGCCGATCGAATCGGTGTAAGCCAAATGCAGATTTCACGCGAGCTCAAGAAGTTGCTTGAGCGATTGCGCGGCACTGCTGCCCAAACTCCGCGCGCGGCCTGACCCACGCGGTTTGAAAGGAGAACCGTCATGAATCACGATCCGGAAATACTCGACACCACTCCAACTGGTCGCCGAATTCGTCGCAGGCGCCTTCACCACGCGACTGAACTGTGGGCCGCTGTCGTCACGATTTGTGCCGCAATTGTTGTCGTAAGCGGCATTGTGTTGTCGCGAACTGATGCCGATCAGACGGTCCCGACCGTCGTCTTTACTGCTGCTGCTCTCTTGGCAGCGTTGACCGTCATGGCGGCGACCCTGGTTCGCGCCAAGGTCGGCAGCTCACTGGGCGAGGACGAGCTCGGCGACCCACCAGCCATTGAGGATGATCCCACTTTGGTGCGTGACTCCCAAGGCCATGTCGTGGGACATCGTGAGTTGCAACCTCATCACGCCACCGCACCGACAGAGAACTCAGGAGATGAAAGGAATTCATGACCGCCATTGATCTCGGCCGCCCCGAATCCGGGGATGTCATCGAGCTGATCCTGCAGGACCATCGTCGGTTTGAAGAGTTGCTTCGCGCCATGCGAAGTACCGATGAAGATCGCGATGCTGTGCGCCAAGCCTTCGCAACTCTCCATGTAGCCCATGCAGTGGCGGAGGAAGATCACGTGTATCCGCGGCTTGAACGTCGCTCGGCCATTGACGATGAAGAGGCCGAACATGGCGAACACGAACACGCCGAGGGACACGAAGCTCTCCTCGCGGTCTTGGAGTGTGCAGGCACTGACACCCAGAAGTTCGACGACGCGGTTGAGGAGCTGGCACGGGTCGTCAATCACCACCTCACCGAGGAAGAGTTGACCATTCTCAATCCCGCTCGTGACGAGGTCAGCGATCGCGAACGAGCCGAACTAGGCGTTGCGTTCGCCACCGAACGCAACCGCCAGATCGATGCCGACTGCGGCGCGAT
>JBEBVW010000160.1:0-6018 GCA_040392565.1 Aeromicrobium sp.
CCTGCGCTCTTGGCCCAGGCTCGAACCACCTTGGGGTCTGGTCCGCTAGAAGAACGGCCCGCCCGACCAGCACGTGTGGCCACAGCAGGACGAGCTGCCGCGACATACATGGCGATCGCCGACTCGAACCGCGCCCGTTCGTCGGGAGTCAGATCGATTTCGTAGGAACGCCCGTCGAATGCAAATCGCAGAGAAGAAGCGCCCTTGGGTAGTTCAACTCCGGAAAGATCGGAAACGTATTGCTCGATAATCTTCTTCGCCATATCGAGGACATTAGCGAAATATCCGACGATATGAAAAGTCCCGATATCGGAAATGTCAGGCGGTGCGCTTTTGTAGAGCTTCGGTCAACAGCGTGACCAGAGCCTCCAGCTGAACGTCAACCGATGAACCGACTTCCACATCGGTGCCATCAAGTGCGCGGGCGGCGAGGCCGGCCTTGCTGTCGATGAGCTCAGCAATACGGCCGTCGATGGTCTGTGCTGCGATGATGCGCCACGCGGTGACCGGCTGGTCCTGGCCAATGCGGTGCACACGATCAATAGCCTGCGTTTGCTCGGCGTCGGTCCAGGACAATTCTGACAACACCACATCGGAAGCAATCTGCAGATTAATTCCGACGCCCGCGGCGGTTACCGAACAGACAATGACTGAAACCGACTCATCATTCCAGAATCGATCAATCGCCTTTTCGCGGGCAGCCTTGCTCTGATCGCCCCTAATTGAGGTGTAGCCAATGCCGGCCTTAGCAAATGCCGCTTCCGCTGTGTCCATTACGTCAATGTGCTTGGCAAAGAACACGACCTTGCCCACATTGCGCGCCAACTGAGCCGTGTAATCGGCGGCGAGGCCTGCTTTGGCCTGACCGATGCGTCGCATCATGCCGAAGACGTTCTCTTCGTCCTTCGCCCCGTCGGTGTCGTCGCGTTCCCACTTGGCGACCGCGCGCACCAATTCCAGGTCGATACTCGACGCGTCGACCGGTGCGGAGTTTCGCGCTGCGAGCGCCGAGTCGTAGCGGCGCACCATGCGGGCAGCGAGAACCCGAGCCGCCTCAGCGATCGTGCGACCCATCTCGTCGTCAAGATCAACCGGAATATCAGCGATACGACGTGCAGGAATATCGGCGGCGACGTCGACTTTGCGGCGACGCACAATGCCCAGATCGATCACGCACTGGCGAGCAGACGAATAAAAGCCCGGGTCCAGCGGCGACAAGCCGGTGTCCTCCAGCGCCGCCATCAGTTCAGCCCGCGGCTTCTTCTCATCAATCCAGCCCAAGAACTGCCAGATGGTCTTGAAGTCTTCGATGTCATTGATCAGCGGTGTACCGGTGAGCGCCATGAGCAGCGGCCGGCCGACCCGCTTGCGAACGCGCTCTGACAGCTGCAGCACCTGCTGCGAGCGCTGAGAGGACTTGTTCTTGATGAAGTGCGCCTCGTCCACCACCATGCCGTGAAAGCCCAGTTCGCCAAGCCACGCCACGTGACGGTCGAGAATCTCGTAGTTAACGATGTAGACGTCGGCAAAGCCGTCGATGTCTTGGCCATCGCCCTGAATCACCGTGGCGGTGCGCTTGGGGGTCCACAGTTCGACCTCGTGCGCCCAGTTGGCCTTGACGACGTTGGGTGCCACGACCAAAAGCGGGTACGCATCAGCAGCTTCGGCTGCGAGCAGCGCCTGCGCCGTCTTGCCTAGACCCGGCTCATCGGCCAAGAGGAAGGTGCGATGTCCCTCTGCTGCAGCCTCGACCAACTCGGCCTGGTGCTTCATCATGACCGCGCCTGCGGGAGTGTCCAGACCCAGCGGCTCAGGGAGCTTCATGCACGACGGAGCACCGTCGGAGGCCTTCTCAAAGGAATTAAACAAGGGGCCGAGCAATTCCCACGTCGACAACCGGCCGACCGGAGTACGGCTAGGGACCGCTGCAAAATCTGGGGCTTGGAATGGATTAGCGAGCTGGCGCGACAACACCGACTGCGGCACTCGACGCTCCACGCGGCGAATGACTGTCTCGGTCTCCTCGTCAGCGCCTTCGGTCGCTTCGGCAGGAACCGGACCGAGGCCACCATCGGCGAGCATTTCACGCTTCAGCGCACGAGCCTCATCGCTGAGCTCAATGTCGTCGGCAAGCAGCGTGAACAAAGAAGGGTCACGAGCAGCGATCTTGGCCAGGATGGTGGCCACGCCGTCGAGTCGCTTGAGCTGCTCAGCGCGCACAGGCTCTGTCATGTCAGTGTCGGTCTTAACCCGCCCACGCTCATCGCGCACCAACAGGCCAATGACCTGGAAGCGGATGCGTTGAGCGTGATTGAGCGGCCCGCGTTGAGCGCGCGACTCGACGTCGCGCACTGCCTTAGCGAGCACCGGCATGATGCCGACATTGTCGAGCGGTTTAGTACGTCGACGGTTGGCGCCTGACTGGCGACGGCCTGCTTGGGCCACTTGGTGTCCTCCACTGAGGTTGATTCACGGCCACGACGGGTTGCTGTCGTGTCCTCGGCCGCATACGCCGAAACGACGGCGACCTACCTGCGCTGTTCTCGGGTCCGAGTCAGAGCCTGCCCGTGGGGAGGGCTCGGAACGCGAGTACACGACCAGAATACCCCGAGACTGCGGCAGATGTGTACCTGGCCGTGTTGTGTCTCACAAAGTGGCGGTACCTCTGGCTCGACGGAGCGGTGTGACGGCCGCTAACCGTCCTCGTGCGCCACGACCGGACTGCGACGCTCCCACGCGATGCAGACGCCAAACGCGAACAGCACGACTACCCAGCCGATGACCGCGTCGAGCACCCAGTGATTGGCCGTTCCGACGATGACGATGGTCATCATGGCCGCATACGCAAAGCCAGCGATCTGCACCGCGCGCGGGACTCCCACGCGCACCAGCACAATGGCTGCCCACAAAGCCCAGCCAGCATGCAGCGATGGGAATGCCGCCAACTGATTGGTCATGTCGCCGAGGCCCTTGGGCGCCGATGCGTCAGCACCCCACCAGCCGTCGGCGGAGTTGAGCGCCAGCACATCGGTGTAGCTGCCGCCGATCAATCGGGGCGGCGCGGTCGGCATCGTGAGGTAGAAGACCAAGCCCATGACCGTCGCCAACAGCAAGGCGCGGCGCGCCGTGACGTACAGGGTGGCGCTGCGGCGGTAAAGCCAAATGAGCACACCGATAGTCACGATGTAATGCGTAGTGGCGTACCAGTAACTCCCGAAGAGGCCGAGCCAGTCGTGGTCGACGAACAGCCTGTTGAGCCAATGCTCAAAGTCGAGCCGGAAGTCTTTTTCGATGTCCAGAATGTCGAGCGCACGTCCACGGGCTGGGGCGAATTCATCGGAAGCCAACAACCTCGATGCGGAGTAGGCCACATATAAGAAACCGAGGAACGCCAATTCGATGGCACCGCGCTTCACGCGCATGGCCGCAGTGACACTGCGCGCCGTGGCAACAATGTGCTCGCGATCGACGGATGGATGAGCCATCGATCCCTCCTGCCCCATGGGAGTTAGATATTAGTGAAAGTGCAACTAGACACCTATCGTGGCGTGCCTCACTGACAGTGGCAACCAGTGAGAACCCTGATTTATGCCCAGGGTCGGTCAGTCGCGCTGCGCCACGGCTCGGGGCTGCCTACACTGACGGCGTGATCTTTCGGAGGGTGGCAGACGGGCGACCGTACCCCGACCACGGGTTGAGCCAAAGCGACTGGGCAGGTATTTCGCCGTCGCAAGTGCGCCTTGACGACCTCACTACGACGAAAACTCAGCTGGATCTTGAGCACCTGCTGGACGACGATTCCACCTACTTTGGCGATCTTTTTGCTCACGTCATCAGTTGGAATGGCGAGTTATTTCTCGAGGACGGGCTGCATCGCGCCCTCCGCGCCGCCCTGCAGCAGCGGAATATGTTGCACGCCCGAGTCCATTCGATGGGAAACAACGCGTGAAGAGTGCTGGAATAGGCATCCTTGTGGCTGCCGTGGTGGTGTTCGTCGCCGGAGCCGTGTTGGGCTTGAAGTTGGTCACTCAGTCAGCTGAGGTGATCTCGAGCGCGCCGACCTGTGAGACCCGAACGGTGGCTGTCGGTGAAGATCTGACCGCCAACCTCGTACGAGTGAACGTCTACAACGCGTCACGCACGGCCGGTCTCGCCGACCGCGTTTCGCGTCTGTTGCAGCAGCGCAACTTCCTGCCCGGCACCATCGCCAACAACCCCACAGATTTCACCACCGACGACATCGTCATCGTCGCTGATGATGCTGACGACCCTCGGGTCAAACTTGTGCAGGCACAGTTCGCTGGTGACGCCACCGTGAAACAAGGCACCGTGCCTGGCGTTGAGGGCGTCTCTGTCCTCGTCGGTAAGAACTACGCCAAGAAGCAGTTGGCGAAGAAAGCGCCGTCAGCGATGAAGTCAGATCGATCGATCACGTCCTGCATTCCGTTCGCTGGAACGGCTGACTAGTCGGTCGAACGTCGCGTTTCGCGGCGACCCCAACCGGCCAGTCGGCCATGCCGGGCCACGGCCCTCAGCCGCTGTTCGGCCGCTTCGCGCACATTGCGGTGCGTCACGATCAACAAGTCGTCACCGATCATCAGGCGCGTGGTGCGATGCGGAACGAAGGTCTTTTCGTCGCGCACCACCAACGACACCGATGCGCCGACCGGCAGTCGCAGTTCAGCGATTTCGACGCCCGCCAACTTCGATCCATCAGGGATGTGGATCTGCAGTAGGTCGGCTGACACTCGTTCGAGCGGGGCAGCTTCAACTTCAACGTCACGCGCACGATCGGACTCGACTCCGCACACCTTGGCCAGCCACGCCAACGGTGCCGCCTGCAGCAGCGTATAAACCACGACCGCGACGAACACGATGTTGAACAGGTCGCGAGAGCCTTTGACGTCGGCGGCCAACGGGATCGTCGCCAACACGATGGGCACCGCACCGCGTAGTCCGGCCCAAGCAATGAAGATCTGCTCACGAACACCATTGGTGAACCACGGGGAGCACACGCGGACGGTCAGTGGGCGAGCGACGAAGGTCAAGATCGCGCCCGAGACCAGACCGGCCCAAATATGCCACCAGGTAATTTCGCTGGGGTTCGCGAGCAGGCCCAGCATCACGAATAGCCCAATCTGGGCGAGCCAGCCGACGCCTTCGACGAACGATCGCGTCGCCGCGCGGTGTGGCAGATCGGCGTTGCCCAGCAGCAGCGCTGCAACGTAGACCGCCGCGAAGCCGCTGGAGTGGGCAGTCGCAGCAACCGCGTAGGCGAGCACCGCGAACCCGAGGATGACCAGCGGATATAGGCCTGAAGCGGGTAGCGCCACACGGTGCATCAGCCACGCGCCGAGCCAGCCGACGGCAAGCCCCAGCGCCACACCCAACGTCAGTTCAAAGGTGATCATCAAACTGAAGCGCCACAGATCGCTGATGCCAGTCAGGTCGCCGACGCTGAGTGCTGTCACAAGGACGACGATCGGTGCGTCGTTGAGCCCGGACTCAACTTCCAGCACACCATTGACGCGACGTTTGAGCGGAACGGTTCGCAACACCGAGAAGACGGCCGCGGCATCAGTAGGCGCCAGCACCGCTGCCAGCAACACCGAGATCTTCCAGTCCAAGCCCAATAAGTAGTGCGAACTCACCGCCACGACAGCGACCGTGATGGCGGCACCGAACGTCGCCAGCACGAGCCCGTGCCGCATCGACGGTTTGACGTGTTCCCACTTGGTGCTCAAACCACCCTCAGCGAGGATCAACATGAGTGCGCCGAAACCAAGAGCGTGGGCGAGGTCAGCGTCGTCGAAATCGATGCCCAAACCGGAACTGCCCAGCAGTAATCCCAAGCCGAGGTACATCAGCAGCGATGGCATTCCGGCGGTGACCGACAGCCGGACGGCGAGCGCCGCGAGGATCAGAACGCCAGCGCCGATCAGCAGGTAGGTGTTGAGATCATGAACGTCCACGAGGAACTCTCCTTCCCGTGGACGTCGCGGAGGCCCATTCTATCGG
>JBEBVW010000161.1:0-5997 GCA_040392565.1 Aeromicrobium sp.
CAGGATGGCGACAACGCCGATCACCATCGCCCCGACGCCGACGAACCCGATCCATAGCACCGGCCGGTTGGGAAGGCTGACGCGTGGCAGCCTGACCTCGGCAGCAAGATCACGAATGGGGACCGCGCTGCCCTGGCGAATCACGACGACGATGATCACCAGGAACGGCAGAGCCTGTGACACGTTCACCAGGCCGATCGAATCCTTGAGGCCACCCTCGTGCGCCGCGATCAACGGCTGGGCGCAAGCAACGAGAACTGCCGCTACATACGTGGGCCAGAAATTGGTGAGTCTTCCCACTACCGCGGCTGCGATAGCCGTCACCAGCATGGTCGTATAGAGCGAGACCGAGACGGGCACCAGCGTCGAGAGCAGGATGCCCGAGAATCCCGCGATACCCGATCCAACCATCCAGTTGAGAAGCTGCAGCCGCTGCACTGACCACCCCGCGAGAGTGACTGCCTCTTCATTCTCTGCTGCCGCGCTGGTCAGCAACCCGAATCGCGTGAACTTATAGACAGCCCAGAGTATGGCCGTCGCAGCGACCGAGATCAGGAAGACGTAGGCACGAGCTTTCGAGATCTGGAAACTTGGATCACCGAAGGGCAGCATGAAGGTTCCGCCACCGCCTAAATGCGGTGTGCGACCGAACGACAGGCCAAACAGCGGCACGATCGCGCCTTGAATGGTGATCATCAGGCCCAAGGTCGCGACAACCCGAATCAGCATCGACGCTTGGCGCAACCGCGCCAGGACAAAGAACTGAAACGACGCGCCGACCAGCACCGCAAGTCCCACACCGAAAACGATGGACAACAGGAGCGGGACGTCCTTCTCGTTCCAGAGCCATAAATAGAAGTAGGTCGCGAGCGTCGCCTGGGCACCGTGCGCGAAGTTCAGGATTCCTGATGCCCGGTAGACCATGATCAGACCGGTACTCATGAGGGCGATTGCCCCCGCCGATCCAACGCTAGCGATGAGAATCTCAAGTTCGAGGCGCATGGTTCACTCTGCCGATCCGCGGTTGGTGCCCGCTGTGCTGGTCGCGGGCTGGGGATGTAGATCAACCTCGTCGACGGGGCGGCCCTCACCCAGGTAGCTGGCCTCAACGACCGAACGGCTATTCATGAGCTCTTGCGAGGAGTGCGAGGTGGAGATGTCTCCATGGGTCAGCACATAGGCACGCTGCGCGATGGCTAACGCCTGGGCCACATGTTGCTCGACGAGTAGAACCGCTCCTCCGGTGTCCCGCGCAAAGGCGGATAGCCTCGCGGTCAGATCCTTGACAATCACGGGAGCGAGGCCCAGCGAGAGCTCGTCGACCATCAGCAGACGAGGGGCGCTCGAGATCCCACGGGCGATGGCCACCATCTGCTGTTCACCACCGGAGAGCAGACCTGCCTTCCGCTTGAGGATCGGAATCAACGCCGGAAACCACGGGAGCGGATCAAGAGCCTGACGGTGAACGATCCGCAGATTTTCCCCGACCGTGAGGCTCGGTATGAGGCTGCGCTTCTCCGGAACCAGGGCTACCTTGTGGCGAGTCACCAGATGTGCCGGTCTGCGGGTCAGGTCCACCCCATCGAGCTCCACGCTGCCCGAGAAAGTCCTGACCAGACCAGCAATGGCTCCTAGGGTGGTCGACTTGCCTGCTCCATTCGGGCCGAGGAGTGCGACCACTTCTCCCTCGGCGACGCTCAACTCGACGTCGCGTACGACCGGGCTCCCGTCGTAGCCGGCGCACAGCCCTTTGACTTCAAGCATCTAGTCTTCTCCGATGTAGGCGCTGATGACGGCGCGGTCTCGTGACACCGCTTCTGGTGTACCCGAAGCGATCCCGAGTCCGAAGTCGATGACTTCGAGCCAATCGCAGACGGACAGCACCAGAGCCATGTCGTGATCAATGAGCAGAACACCGATCTCGCGGCGATCGACGAGGGCACGCATATGTTCTGCTAGGTGTTCGGTCTCTTCCGTGTCAAGCCCGGAGGCCGGTTCGTCAAGCAACAGGATCTGGGGGCTTCCCGCGATCGCTCGAGCGAATGCCACCAGTCGCCTCTGCCCATGAGGAAGCACAGTCGGATAGTGCTCGCCCACGTCGTGGATGCCCGCCATGCGGAGCGCCTCCGACGCGTTCATTTTGCTTGCACCTGACCTAGTGGCCGCATTCACCGCGACCTCAACATTCTCGCGGACGGTCAGATCGTCGAAGAGCTCCAGTCGCTGAAAGGTGCGGACCAGGCCCGACTTGGCTCGTGCTTGTGGGGACAGTCTGCTGAGGTCGCGGCCGCCGAGCGTCACCGTGCCGGCGCTGGGCTGGATGAAACCAGTCATCGCATCGATGGCAGTCGTCTTGCCTGCACCGTTGGGGCCGATCAGCCCACAAACCTGGCCCGGCTGGACAACGACCGAGAAGTCGGACAGTGCGCTGACGTTGCCGTACTTCACGCTCAAGTCGTTGACGACCAGCGTCGACTCGGTCACGTCGTGCGAGTCGTGGCGGCGCTTCGCGACCAAAGTGTCAGTCCGGATCGGACGACCTTTCGCTGAGCGAGGACGTCTACCGAGCATGTGAGGTTACGACCTTTCAGTGGTTTGTCAGCGCACGCATCTTCAGCCTCCGCCAAACGTTTGTTTGAGAGAATGTAATGCACGTCACGCGGCATGTCAACGAGCTCAATCGGGCTCAACGCTTGGGAACAATTTCAACCAAATGGTAGGTTGAACCTGATGTAAAGAACACAAGAGAGGCGCGGTCAGACGATGCATCAGAGAGAATCGGATCTCTTCCCGACGAGATGCCCACCTGCGCCGACGCCCCCCATGCCTGAAGCGCTTGTCGTAACGCAGCGAGAGAGCCTCAATTCGGAGGTTGTCATGCTGACCTTGGCTGCAGCCGACCAGCGGCCATTGCCACCTTGGTCGCCGGGGGCGCACATTGACATCGAACTGCCGTCGGGGCTTCGGCGCCAATACTCGCTGTGCGGTGATGTCGGAGATTCCACGAGTTACCAGATCGCGGTCCTACTGCAGCCACACGGCCGCGGCGGATCTGTTGAGATCCATGATCAAGTGCGCGTCGGTATGTTGCTCGGTACCAAAGCGCCTCGTAACAACTTCCCGCTCATTGACGCGGAGCACTATCTGCTGCTGGCGGGTGGTATCGGCATCACGCCGCTACTTCCCATGGTTCGCGAGCTCCAGAGCATGGGCAAGCAGTGGCAACTGATCTATGGCGCGCGAACCAGAGCGGGGCTCGTGTTCGGTGAGGGCCTCATGCGCCTTGCTCCCGACCGCGTGCACTTGAGCGACCAAGAATCTGATGGCCTGATCGATATCCCCGGAGCCTTGTCGCAACTCGTCCCAGGCACGGCCGTGTACGCGTGTGGGCCAAATGGGCTCATCGACGCAGCCAAGGCGAGTACCTCAATGCACGCCGACTCGTCCTTTCATTGCGAACGCTTCGTACCGGCGGCGGGACCCAATGGTGAAGGCAGCACGGACGTACCGATCCCCTTCGAGGTCGAGATCAACTCCACGGGTGAAGTCCTGACTATTGACGCGGACGAATCGATCCTCGACGTCGTCGAAAGATTCGTGCCCCAAATCGACTACTCATGTCGCGAGGGGATATGCGGTACATGTGAGGTCGGACTCCTGGGGGGAACACCGGAGCACCTCGACTCCGTGCTGACCGACGACGAAAGGGCGTCAGGCGACAGCATCATGATTTGCGTAAGCCGGTCGAAAGGCGACCGCCTCGTACTGGACCTGTAGAAGGCCACAACACGACACTCACAGCTGACTCAGCGGGTCGCCCCAAGCCTACACCGCGTGCCTGTCTCGCCGCAGCGCCTGATCCCCGATCTGACTCATGATCACGCGTCACCTGCACACGTAGGCGCGGTCGTCGCGTGTTCAGCCCTCGCCTGCGCAGGCATGGGCCGAGTCGATTTGAGCGAGAACGGCCTGGGCGACTGCGCGGACGCTGCCGAGTTGCTCGGACGTGACCAGGTCGATGAGGAGGTGTCGGACGGCGGCTACGTGTCCGGGGGCGGCTTGGGCAACTTTCTCGTACCCGGCCTGGGTAAGGGTCGCGTTCGTCCGGCGTCCGGGGCCCGGGCATCGGGTGCGTTCGAGATAGCCCTGTTGCTCCAGTCGTCGTGCGTTGTGGGAGAGCCGCGAAAGAGATGCTGATGCGTCGCGTGCGATCTGGCTCATCTGCATCGACCAGTCCGGCTGTTCGGACAGCACGGCCATCACCATGTACTCGAAGAGACTGATACCGGCCTCGCGGCGCAGCTGTGCATCCAGGGCCGCGGGAAGCCTCGCGATCATCCCGGCGACAGCCAGCCAGGCGGCGCGTTCCTCGGACGTGAGCCAGCGTGGCTCGCCAACCGGTTCGGATTGCTGATCCTTGCTCCGCGATGGTGGATCTGGTTCTTGCGGCTGTGGATCGGGCCCTCGCTCACGGGACATGTGACACATCCTAATTGATCTTGACGCTTCAAGTTTGTCCCCGGTAGCGTTGTTGAATCATCAAGTATGAGGAGCGACGGCCATGAACATCGCCTTGTGGATCGTGTCTGGGCTGCTCGCCTTGGGATTCGTCGCTGCTGGCGGCGTGAAGCTCGCGACACCGAAGAAGCGGCTATTCGACAAGGGCATGACCTACGTCGAAGACTTCACCGCTGCTCAGGTCAAGATGATCGGCGCGCTGGAGGTGCTGGGGGCGATCGGTCTGATCGTGCCTGCGTTCGTCGACGGCATGCATTGGCTGGTCCCCGCCGCAGCCACCGGCCTGCTCCTGGTCATGATCGGCGCGGTCACCACCCACCTACGTCGCAAAGAGCTGTCGGTTGCGCCGCTGGCGTTGGGCCTGCTTGCCGCGTTCGTGGCGGTCGGCCGGTTCTGGATCCAGACCCTGTGATGGCGGCCCACTGATGGAAGAGCCGACCCAATCCCAGACGACCGAGGAGTCATCCAACGCGGGATCGGTGCGCCCACGCCTGATGGTCGCGGGCGGTCTGCTGCTCACGGTGGTCCTTGCGGTCTGTCTCAACACGGTCGTCGCGACCATCGCGCACGCGGCAGGCGCTTCAGATGACTTCGAGCCCCTCAGCTTTGGTGCCTACGCATCCTTCACCGTTCTCGGGATAGCCCTCGGCGCCATCGGCTGGGCACTCATCCGCACCCGTTCGGCGTCTCCACGGCTGCTGCTGCGGTTCCTCGTCCCGATCGTGTTGGTCGTGAGCCTGATCCCCGACGTCATCATGGGTTTCGGAGACCGACCCGGCCTCAGCTGGGGCGCCGTGGCGGCACTGATGGTGATGCACGTCATCGTCGCTGTCGTCGCGGCCCTCACCTTCCAACGGCTGTTTCCCCTCCCCGCAACGTCCGCCAAGGCCACTGGTTGATTGCTGCAAAGGCGCATCGTCACAGGTCAAGATCACAGCTGCCGGCCGCGGGCCCTCGGCAACCATTAGCCGTAAATCCGTCGGACCCGCTCTTGGTGCGATCGCAAACGCGGCCCCTTGAGGCGATGCTCTGCGAGTGCCCTCGTCGGCCTCCGTCCCTAACCCGACTCGGCCGTCGCAGTCGCGCCTCCGGGTGCGCGCCCGGACGACGCCATTGGATAGCGTGATGAACTCGATGGTGCCGAAGCGCCGATCAGCGTGCCATCTCTCTACTCACCGCCTGTCCGCGGAAGCACTCACCTCGGTTCGCGTGGCCATAAGGGCCCGGAACTATGCGTTTCCAGACTTGGAATCAGAAGCCCGGGTTGGACTTGAACCAACGACCTCCGATTGGTCGCCGCCCTTTCCTGCTAAGCTAAAGTCGGCCTTCTCGAATCATTCGCTGCATGCGACGAACATCCCAGTGCCACAAGAATTCGCCGTGGCCGGTCTCGCCGTCCAGGGTCCACCGGGTCTGGCCCATCACGGCGTATTGATTCGACCCACTTTGAGCCTGTGCGGTGGCTCCGGGCGTGCCTGT
>JBEBVW010000162.1:0-5980 GCA_040392565.1 Aeromicrobium sp.
CCGCATGGGTTCGTGGCCACGGCGACGATGGATCCGTCTGGCCCGCGGCGCTATCGCGAACTCGCGCAGATCCTTGCAGCGGACTTGGCCGACCGCCCAGACCAACGGCGCCGGTCGCTCGAAATTGGCAAGGCGTGGGGGAGGCGTGCCGCCGAAATCGCTGAAGCCCCGACGCATCGTGACCCGACCGATCGGCTGGTCACGATGCTCGATGAGTTGGACTTCGCCCCCGAACCGCGAGGTGACGATGCCACCATCCGGTTGCGGCACTGCCCGTTTCTCGAATTGTCGACCGAACGTAGCGACGTGGTGTGTTCGATCCACCTCGGCCTGATGCAAGGCGCGCTAGAGCGGTGGGATGTCGATGACGTGGTGATCGACCGCCTTGATCCATTTGTCGAACCAGATCTCTGTCTTGTCCATGTGGCTGAAACAAAGGAAGCTCAATGACCGAACACGTTGGCCCCGTCGCTCTCATCGAACTGGCCGAAACAGAACTCACTAAGGCGCGGGCTGCCAGTGCTGGCCGCAGCGCCCGAACGATTCACGGGGGTGCGGGGCTGGCCTTGCGGCAAACCCTCATGGCGCTGACAGCCGGCACTGCGCTGGGTGAACATGCGAGCCCAGGCGAGGCAACGCTGCACGTCCTGGTCGGCAGGGTGCGCTTGTCAGCTGGCGATTCCGACTCGTGGGAGCTCGTCGCTGGTGATCAATTGGACATTCCAGACAGCCGTCACGATCTGGCCGCGATCGACGATTCGGCCGTTCTGCTAAGCGTGGTGATCGGCGCCAAATGATTCGGTCGCTGCGGGCGAGCCGCACCTTGATGGGGCTCGCGTGGTGCTCGATCATCGCCGGCGGTTTGATCGCAGCAGTCACCGATCCGCTGGATCTGGAGCATGGCAGTTGGGCTTCGGCCTATCTGGTGCTCGTGGGCGGCGTAGCTCAGTACGCCATCGGGCTTGCACGCGATACCCGGGACGGAACAGCCGACCGTCGCGGCTGGACTCAGGTCGTCGTGTGGAATGCGGCGAATGCGCTGGTGCTGTTGGGGGTGCAAGCCGATCGACCGATTCTGGTCGACGTCGGCTCGGCACTGTTGCTGGCCGCCATTGCCATTGCACTGTTCGACGCGGCCGCTGAACGCGGGCTTAGGTCGACGCAACTAGCAAATCACGTCTGGCTACGCCGAGGCTTTGTCGCGCTACTGGTCTTCGTTGGTGCCAGCATTCCGGTGGGGATTGTGTTGGCGCACCAATCGCGCTGAACCGCTCAGGAAGCGATCGAGTCCAGCTTTGACTTGATCTGGGCAACCGACGGATTAGTCAGGGCCGACCCGTCGGCGAACACCAGGGTGGGCACCGTTTGATTGCCGCCGTTGGCCTTCTCAACAATCTGGGCGGACGCCGGATCCTGTTCGATATCGACTTCGCCGAACTCAATTCCCTCGCGCTTCAACTGCGACTTGAGTCGGTGGCAGTACCCGCACCAAGGAGTCGTGTACATGATGAATTCGGGGGCGTCCCCACCATTTGCAGCGTTCACGGATCCAGTCTAGGGAGGCTGCCTAACGGCGAGTCGGTCGTATGGTCGTGAGCGCCCAAGAACCGCTCGGGTGCTGGCAGATCAATGTCCCCGCTGTCGATCCAGTCCGAAGATGCCTTGCGTGCCCGTTCAATCAACGTCGCGGCTTGCGAGAAATCGGTCGCTGACACCTGCACGGGGCACAGCGGCGGGAGGACCTTGATGTCAACCGAGTCGCGCAGATACCCAATATCGGATGCAACTCGGTCGGCGATGAGCAGCGTCAGCGCGTGCACGGCAGTTCCTAGGGCGGTCGTTGGCGGCTTCGGCAGCGCACACGGTGTGCCGGTGGGGAGCAGATAGATGCGATCGGCGCCCAGTCGGTACGCACACGCGACGCCGGTCTCGTGTGCGACGCCGCCGTCCACCAGGTAGTGGCCGTTTAGCGTCACGGCCGGGAAGATTCCCGGAATCGCTGCACTCGCCAGCACCGCATCGACCAGTGATCCGGTACTCAACGTGACGTTCTGGCCGGTCAGCAGATTCGTCGTCACGATGTGCAATGCGATGGCGGTGTCCTCGATGCGGCTGAAGCCTTCGGCGTGGGTCGAGATGACATCGCGCAGGTGCGCGGACGAGAACAATCCAGGGCTCGATCCGCGCAGCCCGTGCCACGCCGAAACCAGACTGAGAGGAAAGACCTCTTGACGACGAAGCGTGAGCCACACCTGCGCAAGGTCCTCGAGGGATTGGGCGGACATGCCGTGCGTTGCCACCCAGGTGGCGTTGAGCGCTCCGACCGACGTGCCAACGAGTAGATCAGGGGCAATCTCGTGGTCAGCCAATGACTGCAGCATGCCGACTTGGACAGCGCCGAGGCTGCCGCCGCCCGTGAGAACGAAAGCGGTGGTCACGGACGGCCTCGCCACATTGTTGGGCACGGAGGAATAGGCGCCATATCTGGTAGGTGTCGATCGCCGACCGTCTTCTTACCAACGAAGGTGACACGAAATTTCTTCGGTAAGACGTTGTGCTGGGCGCGCACCCACATCGACAAGGTGCCCGCGATGGGTCCTGATTTGAACAGGAGTTCCAACCATGACGATTCACACCACTTCCGGCTTCGGTCGGCGCGTCGCATCTGCCGCCGCGATTTTCGTGCTGTCTGCTGGTGCGCTAGCCGCCTGCGGTTCCGATGACACTGATGAGCCCAGCACCCACGACGCCTCCATGCACTCGTCGACTACCGGCGATGCCGCGGCGAGCCAGCCAGAGGTGGTTGCGTTGCATTCGGCCATGTCGACTCTGTGGGCCGATCACATGCAGTACACGTTCGCCACTGTGAACGCATTCTTCAACAACCAGAAGGCACTGCAACCCAATCTCGACCGCCTCCTGCAGAACCAGAAAGATCTCGGTGCAGCGATCGAGCCGTTCTACGGCCAAGAAGCTGGCGACAAGTTGGCGGCCCTGCTGTCGACCCACATCGAGCAGGCGGTCCCGGTGTTGACTGCGGCCAAGAACGGTGATGACGCGGCGTTGAAGAAGTCGCTCGCCGACTGGCACGCCAATGCCAAAGACATTGCCGACTTCCTGTCCGCTGCTAATCCGAAGCAGTGGCCGACCTCGGCGACTGGGCCGATGATGAAGATGCACATCGACCAGACGACGACATATGCCGTGGACCTGTTGAAGGGCGACTACGCCAAAGCGATCAAGGACTATGACGATGCGTTCGCGCACATGATGGAAATGGCAACGACGCTGGCCAACGGCATCGTCGCGCAATACCCCGACAAGTTCTGACCGACGTCAAGAAACGTGGTGCTGTTGCCTCGTACCAGTCCGGATGGGTAGGCAACAGCCCACCGTTTCGTCGGGTGTCGGACCGGCAACCTAGATTGTGGGTATGTCGTTGTCGTCGCAGGTTGATCCCACACGCCTACTTGACGGCCTCGACCCTGAGCAGCGAGCGGTCGCTGAAGCATTGCGTGGGCCAGTCACGGTGATCGCGGGTGCGGGAACGGGCAAGACGCGAGCCATCACCCATCGCATCGCGCACGGTGTCGCCACCGGCTTATACGACCCCAATCAGGTGCTGGCGGTCACCTTCACCACCCGCGCTGCCGGTGAAATGCGCACACGGTTGTCCCATCTGGGCGCGCCTGGCGTGCAGGCACGCACATTCCACTCTGCTGCGCTCCGTCAGGCGCGGTACTTCTGGCCGCAGGCCATTGGCGGGCAGTTTCCGAAGATCATCGACTCCAAATTCAAACTGATGGGCGCCGCCGCCGGACGCGTCGGCATTCGCGGTGATCGAGCACTCATTCGAGACTTAGCCTCTGAAGTCGAGTGGGCCAAAGTCAGCACAATCAAGCCCGAGGACTATCCGAAACGTGCAGCTGAGGCAAAGCACGAAGTCGCCGATCTGACCACCACTCAGGTGGCCGATGTGCTTCGCGAATACGAAGAAGTCAAAGGTCCCGAGCGCATCGACATGGAGGACATCCTCCTCATCACTGCTTCCATCTTGTCCGACGACGAGCGGGTAGCGGCAGCGGTACGACGGCAGTACCGCTGGTTCGTCGTCGATGAGTTTCAGGACGTCAACCCACTTCAGGCCTGGCTGCTGGATCTGTGGCTTGGCGGCCGAGACGATGTGTGTGTTGTCGGCGATCCGTATCAGACCATCTATTCATTCGCGGGGGCATCGCCCACGCTCCTCACGTCGTTCGCTCAGCGCTTTGAGAATGGTGAACGCATTGAACTGGTGCGTAACTATCGCTCCACGCCGCAGATCGTGGCCGTCGCCAACTCGGTGTTCGCGCGAACCCGGGGTACCGGTGTCGTCCTGCAGCCGCAGCGCGAATCGGGTGACCCGGTCACCTACATCGGTTTCCCGGACGAACCTGCCGAAGCCCAAGCGGTCGCCAACGAAATCGCTCTGCTGCACAAGCGCGGTATCGCGTATCGCGACATGGCGGTGCTGTACCGCATCAACGCACAGTCCGAGGCATATGAAGAAGCCTTGGGCGAGCACGGCATTCCGTACACGCTGCGCGGTGGCGAAGGGTTCTTCCGTCGGGCCGAGGTCCGCCAGGCAGTCGCGATGCTGCGCGCTGACGTCAAGAGCACGGCTGCTGACGCCCACGACGAACTCGTCGACCATGTGCGCAACATTCTCGCTGGCATCGGGTACAGCGACACCGCACCAGCCGGTGCCGGCGAGATGCGTAACCGGTGGGAATCGCTGCACGCCATCGTGTCCATGACGCGCGATCTAGTGGACGATCGACCCGAAGCCGGCATGCCAGAACTGGTGGCTGACCTTGAGCGTCGCGCCGATGCTGCTCATGCTCCGGCCGCCGATGGTGTCACGTTGGCCACGATTCACTCGGCCAAGGGGCTGGAGTGGGAGGCCGTGTTCTGTGTCGGAATGCAAGAAGGCACCGTGCCGAGTCCATTTGCCCAAACACCCGCACAGGTTGAAGAGGAACGGCGACTCTTCTATGTCGCCGTGACGCGAGCTCGGCAGGTCCTGATGGTTTCGTGGGCAAGCGCGCGGCGCTCGGGTGGGCGCGGCTCGCGTCAGCCCACTCGTTTCCTTGACGCGCTCCTTCCGGCGAACCACGAAGCCCGACGCACCCAGCGCGAACCCAGGCAGCGGCGAGTCGCTCGGTGCCGTGTGTGCAATCAGGTGCTGGCTGTGATCGACCGTCCGCGCGGGCGTTGTGCTGACTGCCCGTCCACCTACGACGAAGCGCTCTATGAAGCGTTGCGTGAGTGGCGCACGCGTGAAGCCAAAGAAATCGACAAGCCCGCCTATGTGGTCTTCACCGATGCCACTTTGCAGTCCATCGCTGAAATGCGCCCGGCCGATGAAGCCGCACTTCGTAAAGTCCCGGGCATCGGCCCCGCCAAACTAGAGAAGTACGCCGAAGCACTCCTCTCCATCATCACCACCGAAGCTACGTAATTCCTGGTGATTGAGGTGCGCCCTCCTCGACCAGCGGGGTTTACTGCGGGGCTTGGAATCCGGGAAGTGACTCTTCGAGGATGGACCGGAAGGGGGCGGTGGCGCCCAGCTGGCTGAGGACGCCGAGGCCACCCATCCAGACGCGATGGATCAGCATGTATTCAGGTGGCAGGTTGAACTTCATGGCGACACCAATGCCGTCGGCGGTGGGTGCGCTGACCCGGGTCATCTGCTCGCGTAACCAGTCGCGGCTGAAGGTGAACTGTTCGGTCTGGATCGGCTCAACGAATGCGCCGAAGTAGCGCTGGATCGCCTCAGCCTCAATGCGAATATTGGGCCGGATGAACCCTTCGTGACGAAGTAGATCGCGCACGGCGTCGTAGTTCTCGTCGGCGGACAGCCGGATGAGCCGGCCCATCGCGACGGGAAAGCCTTCGGGGAGTCGGGCGACGGCACCGAAGTCGACAACGCCCAGTTGTC
>JBEBVW010000163.1:0-5976 GCA_040392565.1 Aeromicrobium sp.
CACCAGCCACTCAGGCTGCGTGACTCAACCTGTCACCTGATCGTGCAGCAGACCCTTTGGGGTCTCGGGAGCTTTCACCCCGCCAGTATCTCCCGCCAAGCCCCGGACCTCGTCGCCGGTATGGCGGCTCGCGGACGGCAGTTCGTGGGGTGGGAACCGAATACGCCGGAAAGGGGCCGCGGCCCGGTATAGATCCTGGTCAGGGCTTCCGGTAGTAACGGCGCAGAAAACAACGAAGTTCGCGTAGCGGCTGGTCGGGGGTGATTTATCGGTCGCCGGTCCGTTCGGGGGATCTCCCACGACTCATTTGGTGCTCCTCGAACCGGTGTTGATTCAACTGTCGAACGTCGAAATATCGCAGCTCAGGGCACCATTCTTCGTTTGCGACACGGCTTTCCGCTGGGTCAGCGCGACAGCGCGAGGCTAGAAACTGGTGCGCACTGCCTCGCGTTCGTTGTGAATGCGTGCCACGAGTTGCAGCTCGGAGACGAAGTTATCGCGTTCGGATTCGTTGAGGGGCCGCAGTATTTGTGCTTGTACGGATGCGACCGTGGGGCCGAGGAAACGCAACGCAGTCCTTGCAGGTTCGGTCAGCTTGACGGGTCGGCTGCGACGATCGAGCGTGCTTTCGACCGGTTCCAGCCATCCGCGGGCGGTCAATCGGCGTACCACGTCGAGGGTGGTCGACGAATCCAGTGACGCGAATTCTCCGATCTCGGCGTGCGTGGCGACGTGGTGTACCCAGATCGCCGATAGCACCGCGTATTGGGGGCCGGTCACGTCGGGAACCGCTGCGGCCCAGTGGACGGCGTGGAACTGCTGGGCTCGACGCAGAAGGTAGCCAGGTGTTCGTCCGAGCCGGAGACTGTGCACAGATTCCGACTGTTCGTGGACCGGAAGTTCGCCGATGCGCGCCACTGTGGCGAGCTGGTCGATGAATCGGTGCCGAAGTTCAGGTCGTAGGGAAGCAAGCAGTTCTTCTTGAACCTGGCGAGCCGCCGTGCCGATTGCAGGAAGCTGGGTTCGAGCGTGCTCAGTCAGCCGGAGCAGCCGGCGTCGACGGTCGTGGTCGTCGGGCACGCGCCCGAGCCAACCGTTGTTCACCAGTCGGGTTACGACACCGGAGATGGTGGCTTTGTCCAGGGACGCGAGTTCACCGGTCGTTTTTTGATCGATGCCACCCCAGCCGTCCACGGCCACGAGCGCCGCGTACTGCGGACCGGTCACCGATGGCACCAGTCGAGCCCACGCGTCGGTGTGCACTTGTTGCGCCCGCCGCAGCAGATGCCCAGGCGCTGTTGATGGTGCGATCACCAGGTCTCTGCTGCTCACGGACTTCCTTTCGTTCAAGAAAGTCTACCAACCTTTGATTGATTCGTACACGAAGCGGATCGACTGCGGTTGCGACAAGCTCCTGCGTGATTGGTGAAATCTCGGGGCTTGCCAATTGGTTCGTATACGTACTATCGTGTGAGTCACGCCACATGATGGACCGTTTGCCGAGATTGTGAGAATTGCTGATGCGTTACCACGCAGACGACCCCGAACTCGAAGAGTTCTACGCCGAAATCGATCAGCTTCACCTGCAGCCGTTGTGGGAAATGCGAGGCCTGCTGACCCCGACACCGCGAGTACGAGCCGTGCCCCATGTGTGGAGCGCGGCGGATCTACGGAAGACGGCCGAACGGTCCGGGCAGTTGGTACCGATCGACAGGGGTGGGGACCGTCGAGTGCTGGCACTGAGCAATCCCGGACTGAACGGAGAGCCTTTCGTGTCGTCCACGCTGTGGGCGGCGGTGCAGTTCCTCCAGCCTGGCGAGCTCGCGCCCGCACACCGTCACACGCCGGCAGCGCTGCGATTCGTCGTTGACGGCGGAGGGGTTTACACCCTTGTCGACGGAGATCCGGTTGCGATGTCTCGAGGTGACCTCGTCCTGACTCCGTCATGGACCTTCCACGAACATCACAACCCCGGTGATCGGTCGATGATGTGGCTCGACGTATTGGATCTACCGGTGGTAGCCGCCCTGGACGCGGTGTTCTTCGAAGAAGGCCCGAGTGAAGAGTCCAACGACTCGGTCGCGGCCCGGTCGCACTCGGAGCGACGTTTCGGCCAAGGTCCGGGTCTGGTGCCCACCGGTTCCAGCCGCACTCCACACGACCGCGCCTACTCGCCATTGATCGTGTACCGGTGGGCCGACACCGATGCAGCCCTGGATGCGCTGTTGGAGGCAGCCACGAATGGTCAGGCGGAGCTGCGTTTCCGCGACCCGAGCCGTGATCGCGACGTGATGCCGACCCTACGTTGCGAGATGCGGCGAATCGCGGCCGGTGTGAGCACCCTCGCTGATCGCCAGACCGGAACGCGTGTGTCCGCTGTGCTGCATGGATCGGGCACCGCCCGGTTGGGGGACCGGGACTTCTCGCTCACAGCCGGCGACATCTTTGTCGTGCCGTCATGGTGCGAACACCAACTGCACGCCGACACCACATTGGATGTCTTCACTACCAGCGACGCACCCATTCTCGAAGCGCTGGAACTATTTCGGCGGGAAGAGGTCCAGGCATGAACACGTCAATCCACACAAATTTCACGGTGACCCCAACGGAGCCGCTGGATGTTCTGGTCGTCGGCGGCGGAATCGGGGGGCTGTCGACCGCCCTGGCGGTCGCGCGCGCCGGTCGGCGCGTCCATCTGGTCGAGCAGGCCGCTGAGTTCACCGAGATCGGAGCCGGACTCCAACTCGGCCCGAACGCGATGCGCGCGTTCGATGACCTCGGCGTCTACGACGCGATCGCCGCCAAAGCGGTGTTCCCGGAACGCGCAGTGGTCCGCGACGCCATCAGCGGTGAGCACCTGACCACCCTGCAGTTCGGCTCACCATGCTCCCAGCGCTACGGGTATCCCTACGTAGTCGCCCATCGCGGTGACATCCTCACCGCCCTGCTCGATGCCTGCAGAGCTGAACCGAACATCGTGCTGGAAAACCACCGAGTCGTAGTCTCCGCTTCCGATACCGCAGAGTCTGCACACGTGGTCGTCGCCGACGGCGAGGTCTATCGCGCTCGCGTGCTGATCGGCGCCGACGGCATCAAGTCCCAGGTTCGACGCCTCTTCGACACCACCGCGCCGACGTTCAGCGGCCAGATCGCCTACCGCGGTGCGATCGACATCGCAGATGTTCCCGGCGATGTCAGTGGCGACGAGGTGTTGTTGTGGATCGGTCCTCGGGTGCACCTCATCCAGTACCCGGTCCGCAGCGGGAAGATGTACAACCAGGTCGCCGTCTACGACCGCCCGCCAGGCCGACAGGAACCGACCGGGAACATCGACGAGTTCGAGGAAGCCTTCGCTGCCACGTGCCCGGAAGTGCGTCAAGCCGCCGCCCAGATCGACAAGTCGCGCTGCTGGCCGGTCTGTGACCGCGACCCCTTGGAGTCGTGGTCGGGCCAGCGCACCGTTCTGGTGGGCGACGCCGCACACGCCATGCTGCAGTACCTGGGGCAAGGGGCGTGCCAAGCACTCGAAGACGCGTTGGCACTCGGGACCGCGCTCGGTGAGCACCACGACGATCCGCAGGTCGCATTCAAGAAATACGAGGTCGCTCGTGTCGAGCTGGCAACTCGATGCCAGACCGTTGCCCGACCGTGGGGCAACCTGTGGCACACCGCAGATGACACTCTCGTCGCCTTGCGCAATCGGGTGTTCCGACTGCGCGCCGCCGATGACTACAGCGACCTGGATTGGCTGTACGCAGCTCGCGACACAGCCACCGCATGACCTGTACGCCCTCACCAGAACCAAGGGATTGACATGAAGTATCTCAGTTTTCGCACCACCACCGGATACGAATCGGTCGGCGCCCTTATCGCCGGCAACAAAGTCATGGATATGGGCACCCGACCACCCACAGCCACTTCCGGCCTCAGTCCGATCCGCAGACTCCTCGAATTACACGGAACCGCCCTGCCAACCAACGAGGACGACCTACTCGGCCTGCCCGGATTCGACGCCGCGAGCATCGAGATCCTCCCGCTCGTACCCGACACCGGCAAAATCGTCGCCGCCCCTGTCAACTACTTCGACCACAAGGCCGAGATGAACGAGGACGCCCACATCGATGCGCTGGGCGTGTTCTTGAAGGCACCGACGTCAGTACTTGCCACCGGTGGCACTGTCGAATTGCCTTACACCGACCGCCGTTTCGATCAGGAAGGTGAACTGGCTTTCGTAATCGGCAAGACCGCCCGCAACGTCACCGTCGCCGAGGCACCCAACTACATTGCCGGCTACACCTGTCTGTTGGACATGACCATGCGCGGCGGAGAAGACCGATCCACCCGCAAGTCCTTCGACACCTTCACCCCGGTAGGACCGTTTCTTGTCACCCCCGACGAGGTGGGCGAGATCAGCGACCTGCGTCTGCAGACCCGTGTCAACGGCGACCTGCGTCAGGACGCCGACGTCGCCGATCTCATCTGGGGTGTGCCCCAACTGTTGGCGTATGCGTCGTCGGTCATGACGTTGCATCCCGGCGACATTCTCACCACCGGCACACCCGCGGGCATCGGCCAGGTCCACGACGGTGACACCGTGACCGTCGAGATCAGCCACCTCGGGACGCTTGAAGTGAGTGTCAGCGCCAAAAATGCCGTTGCCTGCCCAACCAAGGGCGCCAACCGCGGCCCGAAACCCCCCGCTGACATCACTCCGGTACGCCACCGCTGAAACTTGTCCATTACACACCGCAGGAGGACCAGATGGCGCGAACAAAACCCCGCAAATGGATCGCCGACGAGATCGCTCGCCTGGATCCGCACACCGACTACGAACGGATCTGGGCGCTCTCGAGCACCTACTACGTCAACGATTTCTTGATGAACTGGGTGTACGCGATCACCTTTCCCCGGTTCCTGGTGACCCTGCGCGGGGCCGACGTCGTTCTGCGCGATGGCGACGGCAAAATCTACAGCAAGCCGGACAAACGCATGGACGACACCAGCCGACACATGCTGGTGTGGTGGGAGAACGGTCCAGAGCATTCCGCCACCCAACGGTCGGTGAAGTCGCTAAACAATCTGCACCGCTACTGGGCGAAAAAGTATCCCGGCCGGTTCGGCTTCAACGAGGACTACGTCTACACGCTGTGTTACGAGGCCGCCATGATGCACCGGCTGCGGCTGAGCTTGGGTATGTCCGGGTTCGACGAGAAGGTGCAGATCGCCGCTTGGGAATTCTGGTCCCGAATGGCGAATTTGTTTACCAACGTCGGCGGTGACAGCGACGAGCCCCTGCAAGGCTTTCCCGCCGACTTTGCCGGCATCAACACCTATATGGACTGGTACGAGTCGCTGCAGTGGCCGAGTAACCCCCTGGGATCAGAGGTGGCCGATGTCGTCCTGCGACCGTTCGCCGAACGCTACTTCCCGAAGTGGCTGCACCCGTTGGCATATCAGCTGGTCACCTCGTTCTATCCCAATTTCGTCTTCACCGTGCATGGCGTAAAGCGCCCCAACCCGATCATTCGCCAACTCATGCGCGCGGGAATCCGTGCCGGGCTGACCATCAGCGAGCGCATCGCCGCGGACCCTGAACAGTCATTGCCGGAACTGCACCGCGCCCGCAAGAAGACGGCACCCACCGCACCCACCGCAGGTGCCGTCGACGGTGCGCGGTGCCCGGTGCATCACGCCGACAGTGGGGCACCCGCAGGCCGCAACACAGCATCGGTCGATGTGTTCGCCGAGTCCGAAGTGGCCATCGCCGACGCCTGACAGCTCCTCCTTTCACTGACAACCCCAGAGACCAGAAAGACTCACATCATGACCACAGACCACGGATCACTGTTCATCGGCGGCACCTGGCGTGCCCCGAAATCCGAGCGCCGCATCACAGTCCGCTCGGCGTCGACCGAGGAAGTTTTGGGTTCGGTACCCGAGGCTAGTGAAGCCGATATCGACGCGGGGCTGACCTTG
>JBEBVW010000164.1:0-5973 GCA_040392565.1 Aeromicrobium sp.
TGAGCCAGAACCCGACACCGCGAGCGAACCTTTGGTGGTCAATAAGCCGCCGGTCTCGGCCTATGACGACATGTTTGGGCCATCAACGGCCGCAACCTCGGTGATCCCACCGCCACCACCACCGTCTGACACCACCAACACCGGCTTCGATGACAATTTCGATGAGGATGACTCGGGGTCTGGCGGCCGCGGTAAGCGCATCGTCGTTGGCGCGCTGTTGGCTTTGGCTGCGGTCTATGTCGCCGGGTACTTCCTGACCGGTATGCGGATGCCGGCAAACACCACGATCGCTGGTGTCGACGTTTCGGGCGCGTCACCACAGTCAGCGCGCGACACGGTCAGCGCCAAACTCACCCCGGCCACCGAACGCGACATCGTGCTGAGCCACGAAAAGACCCAGTTCACGATCAAACCTGCCGACGCCGGGCTGGCCCTAGACGTCGATGCGTCGGTCGCTGCCGCAGGTGGCGAGCGCAGCTGGAATCCGCGCGATATGGCTGCGCTGCTATTCGGTACGCACGATCACGACGCTGTCGTTGATGCGGAGCAGACCAAGCTCGCAGCAGTGCTCGGCACGATCGGCGAAGAAGTAGACATTCCGGTGGTTCAGCCGCAGATCACCTTCCCGAAGGCCAAGCCGAAAGCACGCGAACCCAAAGATGGGCGCATCGTCGATAAGTCGGCCACCACAGATCTCATCAAGCACGTGTTCGTTGGTGACGCCAACACGTCTGATGTCGTGATGAAGGACGTCAAGCCTGCGGTCGATTCGGCTGGGCTGAAAGCAGCCATGGATGGCATTGCCGCGACCGCGATGAGTGGCCCGGTCACGATCAAGGTGGGCGAGAAGCGCATCAAGCTCCCGGTCACCGCGTATGCGCCTGCGCTGATCATTCAGGTTGAGGGCACCGAATTGGTGCCGTTCATCGATCCGAAGAAGCTCTCCAAGCCGCTGCAAGACTCCACCACCGGTATTGGCAAGAAGGCGGTCGACGCGACCGTTGAGATCCGCAACGGCAAGCCGGTGGTGATCGAAGGAAAAGAGGGTGTCGGCCTGCAGCCTGAGGAAATGGCTGAGAAGTTGCTGCCCGCGATCGCGGCAACCGGCGACGACCGCAGCGTGAGCATCGAAGCCAAGGTCGTTGATCCAGTCTTCACGACCGAAGATGCGAAGGCCCTCAAGATCACCGAGAAGGTCGGATCATTCCAGACCCAGTACCCGCCGGCGGCGTATCGCGACACCAATCAGGGACGCGCGGCTCAGTTGATCAATGGCACCATCGTGAAGCCGGGAGAGACTTTCAGCTTCAACGACACTGTCGGGGAGCGGACGCCAGCGAACGGCTTCGTGAGCGGCACCGTGATTAACGGTGGTGTGTTCCGTGAGGAACTCGGCGGAGGTGTTTCTCAAGTCGTCACCACGCTCTACAACGCCTCGTTCTTTGCCGGCATGGATGACGTTGAGCACCACCCGCACGCCTTCTACATCAACCGATATCCAGTGGGTCGTGAAGCGACCGTTTACTGGGGCAGTTTGGATCTGCGTTTCAAGAACCCCACGAAGTACGGCGTGCTGATTCGCGCCTGGGTCGACAAGAGCGGCCCGGGGCGCAACGGCCGGATGAACGTGGAACTGTGGAGCACCAAGGTCTGGGATATCAAGGCGAGCCAGTCGGCGCGCCGTAATTTCCGGTCGCCCGGCACCAAGTACGACGACTCCAACCGCTGCGTTCCGCAAGCACCTATTCAGGGCTTCGATATCGACATCTTCCGCACGTTCTACAAGGACGGCAAGAAGGTCAAGACCGAAAAGGACACTGCGGTCTACATCGCTGCCAACAAGGTTATTTGCGGCAAGAAGCCCCAACCTGCCGAAGACGACTGATGTTGCGAGCGCAGGTTGCCGTGTTGGTCGGCGTCCTGCTGGTGGGCTGTGGAACCACGCCGTCGCAGCCGGATGAGAAATCGCCCGCCGATCTCGCATTGCCGCCAGTGGCAGCTGTTGCCGACTACCAACTCGGCGGCGCGTATGAGCCCGATTCTGCAGTTGGCGTGGTGATTCGGGACCGCTCCGAAAAGCCAGTTCCTGGGGTGTACTCGATTTGTTACGTCAACGCATTCCAAACCCAGCCCAATGAATCGGACTGGTGGTCCAGTCGTAGGGATTTGTTGCTCCAGCGCGCGGGCCAACCGGTCGAGGATGAGGGGTGGCCGGGGGAGTACTTGTTCGATATCTCCACCAAATCTCAGCGCAAGCGACTCGCGACGATCGTCGACAACTGGTTCGCAGGGTGCGCGTCAGACGGCTTCGACGCCGTTGAACCCGACAACCTCGATTCCTTCACCCGGTCCGGCGGACTGCTAGATCACGCAGACGCTGTTGCTTTCGCTCGGCTGTTGATCGCCTCGGCGCACCAGCACAGTCTTGCGATTGCGCAAAAGAACACCGCAGAAATCGATGGAGCCGGCCTCGGATTTGATTTCGCTGTCGCCGAAGAGTGCGCCGTCTATGACGAATGCGGCGACTACCAACAGATGTACGGCGGCCGGGTTATCGAGATCGAATACACCGACAATGGCCGGCGCGCCTTCGCTGAGAGTTGCGCTTCATCGGCAGGAAAGCGATCGATTTTGCTTCGCGATCGCAATGTGACACCCGCCGGAGATCCCGACTACGTCTCCCAGCACTGCTAGATCAGATGTAGTTCAGCCTGTGGGTCTGCTGTCAGCCGGCACGAGATATCGGTACTCGTGGTGGTCGACAAAGCCGAATGGCGCATAGAGCGCTAGTGCTGCGGTGTTGCCATGCATTGTTTGCAGGTACGCCTTGTCGGCGCCGCGGTCGATGGCCCACGAAATGGCGGCAGTAACGATCTGCGTCGCGAGTCCCTGGCGCTGGTGCGCAGGTGCTACCTCAACGGCGCCGAGGCCAGCCCATTCGCCGGTCACGACGACGCGACCAATCGCTACGACTGGATCGCCGATCGACACGAAGCCGACCGTCGGCGGTCCAGCAAGCACGGCGCGAGCAGCTGCTTGGTGGCCGGACTCAATCCGCGGGTACATGTTCATCCACGCGTCGGTTAGTGACTCAGACACGACAGCTTCGCTCAGCCCGGGCGGTCGGGTGCGGATATCGGCCACCTGCACGAGCGCGCCGGGCCGGGCGCCAGTCGACGGTACCCAGCCGTTCTCAGTAAAAAGCGAGTCGCCGGCTGACCCGCACACGGTTTGGGCGATCGGCGGTAAGCCACGAGAGCGATAGAAATCGAGGACCTGATCGATTGCATCGTTGGTTCCAGTGCCCGGATCGCCCGCGATCAGTGCCGAATTGGCTCGGCCGGTGAACCCGGCCGACGCCCGAAGCTCCCAGTCGCCCAGCGCCACAGACTCCACGGCAGGCCAGCCGCGGGAGGTGATTTTGGCCAACTCCTCGGCGCTGATCGACGTCGCTCGCCGCGAGCGGACAGGTCGATCAGGCACGACCTTCCACACGACGATCAAGGCCAGGTCGATAACGCTCACAGTTCCATCGCGCCGCTCAACCGTCACCGTGTCGTCGCCGATCGCCAGAATCCGGCCGATCACATCGCGGGCGGACGCGCCTTCGCGGAACCTAATCGTGGCGCGTCGACCCAGCAGATCAGGGGCCAAATCCGGGGTCAGTTCCACGCGTGGAGTCTACGATTGAACCCGGATGTGACCGACCTCACCGAACCAAGCATCCATTAGGTGAGCCTGATGTGGGCAAGATTGGTCGGGGCAGCGATACTGGTGCTGACCTCAGAAGGAGCCCAGCAGTGACCTACGTGATCGCCCAGCCGTGTGTGGACCTCAAGGACCGCGCCTGTGTCGACGAATGTCCGGTCGATTGCATCTATGAGGGCAAGCGGATGCTCTACATCCACCCTGACGAGTGCGTCGACTGTGGTGCCTGCGAACCGGTGTGCCCGGTCGAGGCGATCTTCTACGAGGACGACACCCCTGATGAGTGGAAGGAGTACTACGACGCGAACGTGCACTTCTTCGACGATCTGGGCTCCCCGGGCGGTGCGGCCAAGATGGGCGAGATCGACAAGGATCACCCCATCATTGCTGCTCTGCCGCCGCAGAACCAGGATGCGCACTGATCGCAGTGGGCAACAACGCCCCGGTTTCGTCCCGGTTCCCTGACTTTCCTTGGGACACGCTGGCCGACGCCAAAGCAACGGCCGCGGCTCACCCCGACGGCATCGTTGACCTGTCCATCGGTACGCCGGTCGACTCAGCACCGCAGATTGCGCAAGACGCGCTGGCTGCTGCGTCCGATGCGCACGGCTATCCGACCGTGTGGGGGCCCGAATCGCTGCGGGCTGCAGTGGGAACCTGGCTCGACCGGCGCTTCGGAATCAGCGGAATCACTCCTGATCAGGTGCTGCCCACCATCGGTTCAAAGGAACTGATCGCCAATCTGTGCGTGCAGCTCGGTCTCGGGCCAGGCGATCTCGTCGGGATTCCCGAGCTGGCCTATCCCACCTACGAAGTCAGCGTCCAGTACGCCGGCGCCAAGCCCATACTCACCGACTCGATCACCACCTTTGGGCCGCAGCGCCCGGCGCTGACCTTCATCAACTCGCCGGCCAATCCGCACGGCCAAGTCTTCGGCGTCGGTCACATGCGCAAATGGGTCGAGTTCGCCCGCGAACGCAACATGATTCTAGTGTCGGACGAGTGCTACCTGGAGTTCATCTGGGAAGGCGAGCCGGCATCGGTGCTGCACCCAGAGATCAACGGCGGATCGCTGGACAACATCCTGTCGCTGCATTCGTTGTCGAAGCGGTCGAATCTGGCTGGCTACCGCGACGCCTTCGTTGTCGGTGACCCGAAGTTAATCAACGAACTCCTCGCAGTCCGCAAACACTTGGGCTTCATGCTGCCGACCCCCGTCGCCGCTGCGATGGAAGCAGCGCTGGGCGACGACACCCACGTCGACGAGCAGCGCGAACGTTATCTGGCCCGTCGCGCCACCTTGCGCGCCGCGCTCGAAGGCGCCGGGTTCGAGATCAGCCACTCAGAAGGTTCGCTCTACCTGTGGGCCAGCCGTCTCGTCGACGGACAGCCCGAACCCTGCCGCGACACCATTGCATGGCTCGCCGAACGCGGCATCCTGGCGGCCCCCGGCGACTTCTACGGCCCCCGCGGCTCCCATCACGTCCGTGTGGCGTTCACGGCAACCGATGAACGCATCGCCGCCGCCGCATCCCGCCTCGCTGGCCTTCGTTGACCTGCCCCGCTGTCCCGAGATTTGCGCACTAATGCACGTTTCTTGAGCAAATTTTGGTGCAGAAGCGCGCAAATCTCGGGTCTAATTGGTGGTCGCCACGACGGTGTCCGCGGGGACTTTTGAATCGCTGACCCAGCCCTTATCGGAGTCTTCGACGGACCAGGTGTGGCGGTCAAAGGTGACGCTGGTCAGGCCGAGGTTGGCGGCGTTGGCGACGAGGTAGTGTGCGACGGCCCAGCCGCGGGCGTTGACGTCGGGGGAATCGCCGACCAAGGGGACAAGTACGTCGTCTCCTTCGACCACGGCTCGCGCGCCGAAGGCCTTGCGCACATCTTGGGCTGCCGTCTTGGCGTTGCCGGTGTCCCGCGGGTTCAGTACGCAGTGGAACTTAGCTGGGCTGTATCCGCGCAGGCTAGAGGCGAGAGCGCGGGCGTAGTCCTCGTGCTGGGCATAGGCGCCGGGGAATGCTGAACGCTGCACTTTTTGCGCCGCATCGGTGATGGCCATGGACTCGTAGCCCTTGACCTTCGCCAGTCCGTCATAGAACTTGCCGATCGAGTACTTCGGGTCCATGATCTGCTCAACCGTGCCCCAGCCCTGACTGGGTCGTTGCTGGAACAGGCCGATCGAATCGCGGTCGCCGTAATCAATATTGTGGATCTTCGACTCTTGGAAGGCCGTCGCGATGGCGATGGTCGTGGCCCGCGGCG
>JBEBVW010000165.1:0-5962 GCA_040392565.1 Aeromicrobium sp.
ACGCACGGCGACCTCAACCGCGACACGCACCGAGACCTACCCCACTGAGTGGGAGGCCTACTACTGGGCCACCTTCAACGCCTGGTGGGACGCGACCCAGGACGCGCTCGCCAAGGCGACCGCCGAAGCCAGCGCAGCAGCCAAAGAAATCGCTCGAGCTGATGCCCAGGCGCAGGTTGACGAGGCCAACAAGCCCAAGACGTTTACCGCCACTCAGACTGTGGAGCAGACCGCGTCCGTCACCGAAACCGTGGTGATCGATGGATACACCGGCTACGGCACCGCTGAAGCCACGGCAACCGCCACAGCGACCCGGACCGAGACCTACCCCACTGAGTGGGAGGCCTACTACTGGGCCACCTTCAATGCCTGGTACGACGCTGTGCAGAAGGCTGTCGCTGCAGCCCAAGAGCTCGCGCGCCCCATAGCCAAGGAACGCGCAGAGGCCGACGCACGGGCTCAGATTGAAGAGGCGAATAAGCCCAAGGAATACACCGCCACGATGACGGTCGAGCAGACGGTGACGGTCAATCGCAGCTGGGCTATCGGCGACATCTTGGGACGCGGGACCGCCACCGTGACCAAGTCAGCCACCGTTACCTACACGGCCACTGCACCCACTGAATGGGAAGCGAAGTACTGGGCCGAGACAACAGCAACCGAACAGGCCACCGCTCAAGCGCACGAAGAGGCACGCGCACAGGCATCGGCCGAGGCGCTGGAACTGGCCAAGATCGACGCTCAGGCGCAGGTCGACGCTGAAGCAGAGGATGGCTCACCTGCGACTGACGCATGTGGACCAGAGATCCTGAAGGAGGACGGCACAGCCTGGAACTGCACGTTCGTTGACGACTTCCGCGGAACGTCACTCGACCGCAGCAAGTGGGTTCCGCAGTTGACGTCCAATAGTGGGTTCCAGCACGCCGCCGAGTGCTTCGTCGACAACGCTGACACGATCGCGGTTGCTAGCGGCTCGCTCCGTTTGTCGACGGTCCGCCGGGAGACGCCGTTCACCTGCAAGAGCCCCGGTGGCAACTACAACAGCAATTACGTCGCCGGCCAGGTCAGCTCCACCGGCAAGTTCGCGCAGGCCTACGGGCGGTTTGAGTTCCGCGCCAAAATGACCAACGTCAGCAAGAAGGGCCTCCACGCGGCGATGTGGCTGTGGCCGCAGGACGAGTCAATCTACGGCGGGCGCCCTCACTCCGGTGAGATCGACGTGGCCGAGATCTTCTCGATGTACCCCGACCGTGCCGTACCGATGCTGCATTACGATGCACCGCTGGGCGGCGAGGACGGGACGGGCAGGACGAACCACAACTGCCTGATCAACCCGGCGCAGTGGAACACCTACACCGCCGAGTGGACGACAACGGGCATCACGATCTCCTACAACGGTCAGCGCTGCCTGACTCATACATGGAATCCGGACGCACCGCTGAGCGGCTCTCAGCCGTTTGACCAGCCGTTCTTCCTAGTGATGACCCAAACGATCGGCAGCGGTGACAACGCTATCGATCCCGAGGATCCGCCGGCCGGTACAACGTTGGCGGTCGACTACGTCCGCGCCTGGTCGTAGTCAGATACAAGCGAACGCCCCCACCGACCTGGATCGGTGGGGGCGTTCGCTTGTTTTGTGGCCACTCAGCCTCCGGCGACTGCCGGAATAATGGAGATTTGGGTTCCATCGGGGGTCGCAGTGCCGAGTCCGTCGGCAAAACGGACATCTTCCTCGGCGACGTAGACATTGACGAAGCGGCGAAGATCGCCCGAGTCATCGACGATCCGCGCCTTGATGCCGGGATAGTTGGCTTCCAACGAATCGAGAATGGCCGATAGATCATTGCCCTCAGCCGTCACCTGCGACTGCTCGCCGGTGTAGGTGCGCAAGATGGTGGGAATGCGGACGTTTGCGGTCATGTCAGGCTCCTTCAGGCGATGCCAGCGGCAGTGAATGCGTCGTAGGTGGGGGCGATCGTGGCGTACGGGCCAACCGCACCCGAGACCGCGTCGAGCGTCTTGAGTCCGTGCCCGGTGTTGATGATGACGGTCTCAGCTTCGGTGTCGAGCTGACCGGTTTCGACGAGCTTCTTCAGGACCGCCACGGTCGTTCCGCCAGCCGTCTCGGTGAACACACCTTCGGTGCGGGCCAGCAGAACGATCGCATCGCGAATCTGATCATCGCTCACCTCTTCGACCGCGCCACCGGTCTGGCGGGCGATGTCGAGAACGTAGATGCCGTCGGCCGGATTGCCAATGGCCAGCGACTTGGCGATGGTGTCGGGCTTGACCGGGCGAATCGCGTCGACGCCCGCCTTGTAAGCAGTGGCGACCGGATTGCAGCCTTCGGCCTGAGCACCAAAGATCTTGTAGGGCTTGTTCTCCACCAGACCCAAGGTGATGAGTTCCTGGAAAGCCTTGTGCACCTTGGTCAGCTGCGAACCGGACGCCACCGGGATCACGATCTGATCGGGAAGGCGCCAGCCGAGCTGCTCGGCGATCTCATAGCCCAGCGTCTTGGAGCCCTCGGCGTAGAACGGCCGCACGTTGACGTTGACGAACGCCCAGCCGTCTTCTTCGCCGGCGATCTCGCTGGCGAGCTTGTTGACGTCGTCGTAGTTACCGTCGACCGCAATCAACTTTTCAGTGAAAATCGCCGAGTTGATCTGCTTAGGCGTCTCCAGATTGCTTGGAATGAAGACCACCGTGGGGATGCCTGCACGAGCTCCCGCGGCGGCAACAGCGTTGGCCAGATTGCCAGTGGAGGGGCAGGCAAAGACCTTGCTGCCCAGTTCGCGCGCGGCGCTGAGTGCGCACGCCACCACGCGGTCTTTAAACGAGTTGGTCGGGTTGGTGCTGTCGTCCTTGACCCACAGCTGCTTGAGTCCGAGTTCGTTGGCGAGATTGCGCGCATCGAGCAATCGGGTGAAGCCAGGCTCGAGGTTGGGGCTGGACTCGATGTCGTCGGGGACAGGGAGCAGCGCCTTGTAACGCCAGATGTTCGCTGGGCCCGCCTCGATCTGAGCGCGAGTGACGGTGCCGAAGTCGTAGCCGATCTCGAGCGGGCCGAAACACTCGTGACAGGCGTAGTGCGGACCGAGCGGGCGAGTGGTGCCACATTCGCGACACACCAACTCGGTGGCATTGCCGAAAGCTCCGTCGCGGAGTTGGTGCTGCGTGGTCGCGGGCTCGATAGTGAGCGTCATCGGTACTCCTGGTCATCTCTCCACGGTGACGTTCACCGCGGACGGACTTAGCACCTGGTCGACTGGGCGACTGGTTGCTGGGGCTTCAACGGGCCGTTCCCTCTGCCCCTCTTGATGAGGTGACTTCAGAATACGGTCCGTCTCACGATGTGTCTACTTGGTCCAAAATATGAGACATGAATGTCCGATGGCTGGACCACGCCAGAACTAAGTGACTCCTCACCGGGGACTAAGTGACTCCTCAGCGGGGACTAAGTGACTCCTCAGCGGCGGTGGCGCAGGTGGGCTTGGCGGTAGCCGCCGTCGGAGAGGTTGGCGAGGCGTTCGAACGGGTTGTAGGACGCGTGGTCGCCGCAGAGCACCCACGAAACACCTGCGGAGATCAGATAGAGCGGGAGCATGAGCGGACCGATGCAGAAGGCGTACTGGGTGCAGTGCCGGTCTTCGTGTTGCATCAGCACCGGCCGAGCCTGGAGGTAGTCCACGCTGTGCTGGCTCACGATGACCGACCCGACGGCGAAGGCGGACGCAACGGGGAATCGGAATCGATAGTCCGCCGCGATCCAGGTGCCACGGCCACGTCGATGAATTTTGGCTCCGCCCACTTTGGCAATCAACAAACCAAGCGCCGTACTGAAGTTGAGCCAGTTCACGACAGTTCGGACTTTGGTCCAGCGAGTGTGGGCCAGCCCAAGGGGAGGATGCATCGTCACGCGCCCACGGCGTCGGCCCAGGCATTGAGCCAACGAGCAATCTCATCGGGCCCGTCGAGCACCAAGTCGGCCCGCGCCACCAATGCGTCCTGCTCCGGCGAAGCCGAACACACCAGCATTCCCCTCAGACCCTGCCCGCGAAACCTGTCGACGGCGTCGAAAGCGGGCAAATCGCCGAGATCGTCACCGGCAAAGACAATGGTGCGAGCGTCAATCTTCTTTGCAGCCTGACGCAACGCAAGCCCCTTGTCTGCCGAGCCGTCGCGCACTTCAAGCACTTCACGACCCGGTTCAAAGCGCAATCCCAGTTCGTCGGCAAGCGACCGAATCGGCTCGGTCAACCGTGTCATGACACCAGGGCCCAAGCCGCGAGTGTGGACCACCAGCGCCAGCACCTTGTCCTCAATTCGGGCGTCACCGGCGTCGTGATCGCGCAGCAGTCCGGGAAGTCGAGCGGCAAGGGATTCGATCGCGGACGGTCGCTCAGACGGTTCGACCATTCCGTGCGCCGCGTCCCAGTGTTCGGCGCCGTACTGGCCGTGGATCGTCAATCGCTCCAAGCCGGGAACTCCGACAAACCCACCTAACTTGAGAACCTGCGCAACGGGACGGCCAGTGATGATGGTGACTGCACCGAGTACGCCGCCGAGCCGCGCGAGAGCCTTGACCGACTCAGGGTGGGCGAGCGCCCGAGTGGGGTCGTCAACGATCGGCGCCAACGTTCCGTCGAAGTCGACCGCCAGCAACGTTCCAGCGGGGTCGTCAACGGGCGTGACTCCCAGATGGGTCATGCGCCTATTGTTGCGGCCCGGACAAGATGATCGTGATGCGGTCAGTACGCATCGGCGCGAAACTCGCGCGGAGCCGGTCGATGCCCATGTCTTCGGCTAGCAACTCAGCCTGTTCTTTGAGCGCAGCCGGGTAGTACACCGTGTTGGACTCGATCGCGCCGTTCCAGTCGCCGATGCCGCCGACGGTCCAGCCCTTGGCCTTCACCTTGGCCGAATAGCTCGCTGCGAGCCCTTGAATGCCCGTGTTGTTCAGTACCGAGACTGCGGCAGTTCGCTCCACGGCGGGCGCGGTGGGGCTCGGCGTCGGCTCCTGTGTCGGAGTAGGTGTCGGCGTCGGCGTGGTCGCAACTGAGGTTGGAGCGGTGGGCGTCTGATCGTCGGACGTCGCTGTCGTATCGCCAGCGGTGAGTGTCAACACCAACCACACCATGGCTCCGGCACACACCAGAAACGTCACAACGACGGCCCATCCGGGCGGAACGAATCCTCGAGGATTCGGTGTTCTGCGATGACCGGACACGGTCAGTTCACCCGGCCGTCAGAGGTCGATGCCCAGGCGGCGCGCTGAACGCGTGCGCTGACGCTGAGCCCTCAACCGGCGGAGGCGCTTGACCAGAAGCGGGTCGAACGCCAAGGCGTCTTCGCGGTCGATCAGCGCATTAAGGATCTGGTAGTACCGCGTGGTCGACATGTCGAACTTTTCGCGGATGGCCTGTTCCTTGGTTCCGGTGTACTGCCACCACAGACGCTCCAGCGAGAGGATCTCGCGGTCACGGTCGGTGAGGGACTCCGGTACCGGGAGACCCGCGGGGGTCGGCTTCTCGGCGGCACTCATATAACGATCGTACGACATGAACTACACACATGTCATTCGAGTTGCGCGATTCGTTCAATCGCTGTCGATCGCGTCATTCCATCACCGTGGCCGCTAGGGTCAAGGCATGGCCGCTACCGCCGATTTCGTGGTGATTGCCAACCGTCTGCCCGTCGACCGCATCGTCACCGACGACGGCTCGACGACATGGCGCACTTCGCCTGGTGGCCTGGTCACCGCGCTCGAACCGGTCATGCGGCGCAATGGCGGCGCATGGATCGGCTGGCACGGCGCGGCCGACGAACGCCTGCGACCGTTCGCCCATGACGGGCTGGACCTGATTCCTGTGCCGCTCTCGGCGCGGGAGGTTGAGGAGTACTACGAAGGCTTCTCGAATGCGACACTCTGGCCGCTGTACCACGATGTCGTCGTCACCCC
>JBEBVW010000166.1:0-5946 GCA_040392565.1 Aeromicrobium sp.
CTCACGCCGTCCGGGATGTTCCGGGTGCCGCAGACTCCCTGATCTCCCCCACCAGTTCCTCCAGTACGTCCTCCAGCATGATGACGCCCTGCACGTTGCCCTCTTCATCGGCCACTCGTGCCATATGTGATCCGCGGGCTTGCATCGTGCGCAACGCCTCATAGAGGCCCGAGCCGGTCAAGACCGTCGCCAGCGGCCGCAGCCACTTGTCGGCAATGACTTCACGACGTGATCCGTCGTCGGTTTCCAGAACATCCTTGATGTGGAGATAACCGGTGAGATCGCCCGACTCGTCGGCCACTGGGAACCGCGAGAAGCCCGTTTCGGCGCACGCCTGCTCCACTTCGACGGGCGTCGCCGACGGCGGGATGGTGACGAGGCTTGCTCGGGGCAACAGCACCTGATCGATGGTGCCTTCGTGAAAGTCCAAGGCGCCGGACACCAGTCCGTACTCGTCGTCGTCGAGCAGACCCTCGCGCCGCGACTCTTCGACCAAATTGGCCACTTCGTCATGGGTGTAGGTGCTGCCCACTTCGTCTTTCGGCTCGATGCGGCACAGCCGGATGAAGCCATTCGCGATGCCGTTCAGCGTAAGAACAAACGGCTTCAGCAGCGCGACGACCGCCAACATGAATGGTCCGAGGACCAGCGCCGCGCGATCGGGGCCGACCAGGGCCAGGTTCTTCGGAACCATCTCGCCCAAGATGACGTGTGCCATGACCACGATGGTCATCGCGATCACGAACGCGATCGGGTGCAGCGCACCCTCTGGCACGTTGAGCTTGTCCAGGAGCGGCTCAATCATGTGCGCGATTGCCGGTTCACCCACGGCACCCAGTCCGAGCGAGCACAAGGTGATGCCCAACTGAGCCGCAGCCATGATCTGCGTGACGTTCTCCATGGCACGCAGGGCGAGCTTTGCCGTGCGCGAGCCTTCGGCAATACGTGGCTCCATCTGGGTACGACGAGCCGAGATCAACGCAAACTCGGCCGCCACGAACAGCGCGTTGAGCGCAAGCAACACGACGGTCAGACCGACCGCCCACCAGTCACCCATGCGATTCACCGCCCTGGCTGTCGACCGTGAGGGTCAATCGGTCAACCCGACGACCTTCCATCCGATCAACCGTGAGGGTGACGCGCAACAGTTCGGGTTCGTCTTCGTCATCGGCCGGAGTTGGGTCGACCAGCAATGGAACGACGTCTCCTCGTTCGGCAATGCGACCCAATTCGGCGTGAATCAGCCCGCCGATCGTTTCGTAGTCCTCGTGTTCGGGCAGAGCAATTCCGGTCTGCTCCAGAACTTCATCGGGACGCAGCAGCCCCGACAACGACCAGGTGCCGTCACCGCGATGGCGGCTGCGATCGGAGACGCGGTCATGCTCGTCGGCAATGTCACCCACGATCTCTTCGACCAGGTCCTCAAGCGTCACGACGCCGTCGTTGCCGCCGTACTCGTCCAGGACAACCGCCATCTGCATGCCTTGTTCACGCAGCAACGACAACAGCGGATCGAGCTCGATGCTGTCGGGGACGATGGTCGCTGGAGCAGCGATGTCCGCCGCGCGAACCGATCGGCGCCGATCAACCGGAACGCCCACAGCCTGTTTGACGTGGACAACGCCCACAACATCGTCAGGCGTCTTGCCGATCACCGGGAACCGGGAGTGTCCTGTGGTGCGGGCGGCCTCGATGACGTCGGCGGCGGTGTCCTTCGACTCGACGAAACGCACCCGCACGCGGGGCGTGCGCACGTCGGCTGCAGTGCGACCGCCAAACGCGATACTTCGGGCAACGAGATCGGCGGTCTCATCGTCGATTGCGCCTTCTTCGGCCGAGCGCAACACCAACGACCGCAGCTCAACGGGCGAACGAGCCGAACGTAACTCTTCTTGCGGCTCAACCCCCATCGCTCGCAGAATTCGGTTGGCAGACTCATTGAGACCGCGAATCGGCCAGGCCATGGCCCGCGTGAACGCCCGCATCGGCAACTGCGTGAGAGCAGCTGTTTCGCGCGGCAGCGCCAGGGCGAAGTTCTTGGGAATGAGTTCGCCGACGAGCATCGTCACGATGGTGCTCAAGATGAGTGCGATCGCATAGGCGGTACCGCGTAAAGCGCCACCTTCAAGGCCGATGTTGGTCAGCGGTTCCCGCAGCAGTGTGCCGATGGCTGGCTCAGCAAGAAAGCCGATCGCGAGGTTCGTGATGGTGATCCCCAGCTGTGCGCCGCTTAATTGAGTGGACAGTGTTCGCAGTGCGATCAGCGTTCCGGCGGCAGCGCGATCTCCCGTTTCGGCGTCGCGCTCAACCGTGGCGCGATCGACAGTGACGAAGGAGAACTCGGCGGCAACGAAGACACCGCAGGCGAGCATCAGTGCGAACGAAACCGCCAGCAACAGCCATTCGTTCATCAAATCGGCCCAGGTTTAGCAGGCAGTGGGTCGGTCACAATGAGGCCAACTGTACCGTTGTACTGCAATCTCGCAGCGTTCCAGGAGTAACAAGTGCCCACCTATCAGTACCAATGCACCGCCTGTGGTGAGGCATTTGAAATCCACCAGAGCTTCTCTGACGCCACGCTGACCGAATGCCCCGAGTGCAAGGGCCAGTTGCGCAAGCTTTTCAACGCGGTCGGCGTCGTGTTCAAGGGATCGGGCTTCTACCGTACCGATAGTCGATCCACGAGTTCCTCCTCATCGTCGTCAGCGTCGTCGTCTGATTCATCCTCGTCGTCGTCATCGTCGTCGACAGCCAGCGCTTCCTAACTCACGGGCCTGTGGATAGCGGCCAGCCAATCTGACCGATCCGTCCTACCGTTCGAAGATGGAACGGATTCGCGCCTTCATCTTTGACCACAGGCGACCCTTGGCGGCCGCCTGCGCAGCACTCGCTGTCCTCGCCGCGATTGATGCTCTGCAGCCACAAAGCGACACCACCAGCCTCACCGTGGTCGCGCATGACATCGAGTCGGGCCGCATTCTGTCGAGCAAGGATCTGACAACAGCCCAAGTGCCCAAGTCGGCACACCCATCACACGCACTCGCCGTCAAGGACGCCGTCGGCCGTCGCGCCGCGGGCCCCATGCGAGCTGGCGAAGCCGTCACCGACCGACGCGTTCTGTCTTCTCGTGATCTTGGCGATCAGGGGGTGCTCACGATGGTCTCGATTGACGACCCTGCCGCGCTGATCGGAATCCGCGTCGGAGACCGGGTCGATGTCGTGACGACCGCCGGCGAAGGGCGCGCGCACGTGGTCGTTCGCGGCGCCTCAGTAGCCACTCTTCCCGCCACTGCGAATGGCAGCGTCGCAACCGTCGGCCTTTCAACCTCCGACAATGACGCGCTGATCTTGGCCGACGCCGCTGTAGACGGCGGCATTCGACTCGTAGTGAGAGCCTGACCTTCGACTGCCGATGCCGGTAGTGTCGTGACCCGCACAGTCACTGACCTACAGAGGGGGCCATTCCATGCTCAAGGGATTCAAGGAGTTCTTGCTCCGCGGCAATATCGTCGATTTGGCAGTCGCGGTCGTCATCGGCACCGCGTTCACCGCACTCGTCGGCAAGTTCACCGAGTCGATCATCAACCCGCTGATCGCATCCACGGGAGGCACCAACGCTGGTGCGGGGCTGGGCTTCTTCATCAAGGATGGCGTCGCATCGACGTTCGTGAACCTCGGCGCCGTGATCAACGCGCTCATCACCTTCACCATCACTGCCGCCGTCGTCTACTTCTTGGTCGTCGTGCCGATGAAGAAGATCCAAGAACGCCGTGCTGCTGGCATCGAGCCGGAACCGGAGTCGGTGTCCGAAGAAGTCGCTCTGCTTCGCGAAATTCGCGATTCGCTGCAGAGCCGCTAACTAACTGCCGTGATGGGGCGGCACGTCGCGCAGGATCTCTTGATCCCGTGACGTGCCGCTTCTGTCATTCCAGCCCGGCTCATTCCAGCCTTCGCCGGTTTCATCGCGAGTGACCTGCGGTTCCAAATCACCCAACAGTTCAGCAGCGCGCCGACGGCGTGCGAGTTCTTCGCGCGTCGGCTGTTCAGGCTGCTGGTCGGTCATGTGCCCCCGACAGGAATCGAACCTGTGGCCTACCGCTTAGGAGGCGGTCGCTCTATCCGACTGAGCTACGGGGGCGTGCTGTCAAGGGTATCGGGGCGCGAACTAGGCGCTGCGCGGACCGTGGGTCGCCAAGTACAGCACCGGCCCCGGTAGTTCATTCGCACGAGCTTGTGTGGCCGCTAACGCCTTGGCCGTGTAGACCGGCTCCAAGTCGACGCCAAGAGTCCGAGCCGAGGTGAGTGCCGCATCGCCTTCGGGCGTATGGGCGCCGTACGTCTCACCGAGCCAGGTGGCGTCGCATTCAAGGTCGTCAGGCCGCACGACGGCGCCCAGCATCGCGCCTCGCTCTCTCATCAGGTCTGCCGTGCCGTTCGCCAACTCAGCGACCGTCACGGCGTCGAGGCGGAACGAGTCGTTGACGACGACGCCCAGGACGCGACTGCGCAGCCCCGCCAAGCGCAGCCCCAGAACCAGGCCTGCAGCGGTGCCACCTGAGCCCACGGCCGTCACCACGGTCCCCGGCTCTGGCATATCGCCAGCGGCCACCTGATCGGCGATTTCAAAAGCTGTCTCGACGTATCCGAGCGTGCCAACCGGGGATGAGCCGCCAGCCGGCAAGTAGTACGGCAACCGGCCGTGTGATCGCAACGCTGCACGCGCGATGAGCGCTGGTGCGGCCAACTTCAGCCGATTGACCGAGCTGAACCGATGGATCTCCGCCCCCGAGGCGTAGAGGGAGCGTTGCTGGTCTCGCACATGTTCGTCGATCGGCTGGTCGACCAGACCCAGGACGGTACGCAATCCGACTTCGCGTCCATACAGCGCGGCAGCCAAGCCCCAATGGGTTCCAATGCCGCCCACTGTCAGCAGCGTGTCCTTACCGCGGCGTTTGGCTTCGGGCAGGATCCACTCCAGTTTGCGCACTTTGTTGCCGCCCCAACCACCCGAGCCGAATCGGCCTTCGTCTTTGACCCAAATCTCCAGGTCACCGGCGGTCCCGGGCACAGTTGCTTGCCGCACCGGAGTGGGGCTGGCACCCAGTTCAACGTACGGAAGGTCGATTCCGGGAAAGCGTTGGAGGAGACGCGACATGTCCCCACGGTAGACGCCGCTAGGCTGCTGGCCATGCCAGGTGGATTGCGAGCCAGCGACGCCGACCGCGATGCCTGCGTGGAAACGTTGGAGAAGGCGTACGGAGACGGCCGGCTCAACGACATTGAACGCCAGCACCGGGTGGAGGCAGCTCTTGCCGCCATCACCCAAGACGACCTCGCTCGTCTCACCCGCGATCTCGATCCCACCACCCGCATTCGACGTGTGGGCGGCGCGACGTCATCACCGACCAAGCCCACAACGCTGAAGTGGCTCCTGATCCTTGTCATCCTCCTCGCAGCGATGGGAATCGTGATTACTGCGCTGGCCGTCGACAACTCAGATCCGTCCTCCAGCCACCAGGTCGGCGCTGCCTCAACTGCCACGCCGGCTCCGCGCGCGCTGCACACCGTCAAGGGCTTCACCGAGCTAGTCGAAGCGGTGAAAGCGAAGTTCGGTTCGACCGAGGTCACGTCAATGGCGGTTTACGCCGACTATGCATCCGTCACTGTTCCAGTTGCGGGAAGCGAAAACCGCACCGAGATGTGGTTCTTCCGCGGCAAGTTCGCGGACGAACCGTCGTCGCGTTCCAGCCGTAGTTCGTTGGACGGACCCAATGTCGACATCGCGGACCTTGACGTTGCCGCGATGATGGCCCACCTCAAAGAAGCAGACCGCGTCCTGAATGTCGCCGATGCTGAAACCCGCTACATCCTCATCGACAGCCATCTCAACGACGACGAGTCCTATTCGATCTACGTCTCCAATGAATACAGCGAATCGGGCTACAT
>JBEBVW010000167.1:0-5942 GCA_040392565.1 Aeromicrobium sp.
ACGGCGCGATCAGCAACAAGTTGGCGGGCATCGTGGTGCTCTGCAGGTCTTCTTGGCGGGAGGCTAGCGATCCCGCGATGGCCCACACCCCCGCCATGGCGAGGAAGCCGAGCAGATAGAACACGACGAACCAGCCGAGCGACGAGACGGCGACGTTGGACAGGTCGCCGACGTTGGTGACTTTCAGGGCCACCAGGCCGGAGATAACGACGATTCCTACCTGCAATAACGCCAGAATTGAGTTACCAATGACCTTGCCCCACAGCCAGGCGCGAATGGGTACGGCCGCGGCGAGGATTTCGACGATGCGGCTTTCCTTCTCTTGCACCACGCTCTGCGCGATGGGCATGCCGAACATCAAGGCCGTCATGTAGAAGATCAGCACCATGATGAACGCCAACGCGCTGCGTGCATCGGCGTTGTCGGCAGTGGGATCAAGCAGCTCGGTTTGCACGTCGGCCCCGGACTGCAATGCGTTGAGATCGACGCTCTGCGCCTCGGCGTTGAGCTTCAGCGCAGCCGTTTGAACAGCGGTGGTGAGGGTGGCGTCGAGAGTGGGATCGATGTCGCGATCACCGACGATGCGGTACCCGGCCTCGGTGGGCAGCAGCGCCGCGTCGACCCTGCCGCTCGTGACCAACTTCTTGGCAGAACTTTCGCTCGAGGCCCGCATCACCTTGATCTGCGCACCCTCATCAGACGAACTGAGGACGGCCGACGCATGATCGACGACGGCTTGGGCCTGCGGCGTTGTGGTGGCGACCTCGAATTTGGCGGGCTTGTCGGCGAGCACCGAAGCCAGAACCACCAGACCAACGACACCAGCGACCATCAACACCGCGCTGATCAGGAAGGACTTCTGCTTAATGCGGGTACCGATCTCGCGACCGGCCACGACCCGCCAGACGGGCGCGGCGCTCATGATGCAATCTCCCGGTAGATAGCGGACAGCGGCTGGTGAACCCGCGCAAACTCCACGACTTTCGCTTTCGCGGCGATCGCGGGCAGAACCTCGTAGGGTTCGGCGCCGTCGAGGTCGATGAGTGCCGTTCGACCGTCCACCTCGTGGACGGCGATGCCCCGCACGCCACGCAGCGCACGCGACGCCGCGGTCTTCAGCACCACTCGGTAGCGAACTGGGCCAGTGGAGCGCAGTTCATCGACCGACCCCGAAGCGACGACGCGTCCGGCTGACAAGATGACCAGGTCGTCACACAGGCGCTCGACGAGGTCGAGTTGGTGACTAGAGAATAACAATGGCTTGTCGCTCGCTTCACGCTTGAGCAGTTCGGTCATTTGGTCGACTGCCGCGGGATCGAGTCCGCTGAACGGCTCATCGAGAACCAGCGCGTCAGGATTGTGAATCAGTGCCGCAGCAATCTGCACCCGCTGCTGGTTGCCCAACGACAGCGAGTCGAGAACGTCGTGCTGTCGGTCCTCCAATCCGAAGTGACCCAGCAACTCCACGGCGCGTTCTCGGGCCTGCTGAGCCGAGCGGCCGTGCAGGCGAGCGAGAAACACCAGTTGATCGATGACCGGCATGCGTGGATATAGGCCACGCTCCTCCGGCATGTAGCCGATACGCCGACGAACGTCCGTGGTGATCGGCTCACCATCCCAAAGGACTTCGCCGGCGGTGGGCGAAAGGACTCCCAGAATCATGCGCATCGTGGTGGTCTTGCCAGCACCATTGGCGCCGACGAAACCGGTGACGCGTCCGGGAACGACGTCAAGGTCGACCGAGTCGACCACCGTTGTCCCCCCGAACGCCCTGGACAGTCCTCGGGTCTGGAGCATGACCCCAATCTACGGACCGCCTCCGACAGCTCAACCCGTGGCTGTGGCGTAGGAACGCAAAGCTGGTTCGACGTCGGCGAATGGGGCGGCGGCTGGGTTCCCAGGAGCTTGGGTCATCAAGGTGTCGGTCAACAGGGATAGCAGGTTCAACGTCTCAAGATCGAGCGTGATGCCTGGCATGAACAATCGGAAACACACCCCACGAGCAATGCGCGAACGATCGGCCGGCCCGTCGTGGCGCAACGCGTCCATCACGACCGCGTGAGCAACCGGGTCGATGGTGCCAACCAGTAGGTGGGTCGAACGATTGCGAGGGCAGATACTTTGCAGTTCGACGTTACTGATGGAGCCCTGACCCGTGGTCAGTCGAGCGGACTGCACCGGAACAGTCTCATCGAACTGCGAATAGACCGTGGTGTAGTCGATGCCCGCGAATGTTTCGCCGCCAGCGTTGAGCGCCTGCAGGAACGCAGACCCGGGCTCTTGTTGCCACAGCGCCTCAATGCACGGCGTCCCTGCGGTGCATCGTGAGCCACCCGTTCCATGATTGGACGGCGCCATACCGATCTGGTCGGCGACCATGGGACGCGTATCCGGCCAAAAACGCAGAGCCCAGCGCGGCGACATGCCGCCCTGACTGTGGCCGAGAACGGCGATCGGACGGCCAGCTTGCGCGTAAGTGCGCCGAATGGCATGGACGATGTACTCACCGGCGATCTGGATATCGCCTTGCGTCCGCTTTGGTGGCTGAATAGTGCAATACGGTCGACGTTCAGCGTCGAAGTAGTTCGCGTAGTTCCACGAGAACGATTGGTCGACCGAAACACTCGTGCCAGGCACAAACAGCACCGGCTCGAGCGGCGATGAAAAGTCACCGTGGCATCGGTAAGCGGCTTCGATATCGGCGATTGGAACGGTCAATGCAGGGCCGCTGGTATCAGTTGAGGTCAATCCAGAACCAGTTGCCGAAGCGGGAGCAACGAGGGCCCCCATAGCGACCACGAGCATCAATGCGGACGTGACAAATAAGCGACTCAGGTGCACGCGCCGTCCAACGAGCAGCAGCCTTCGACGTCACGTTGGCGGCAAACAGTCAAGGCGTAGGCTGGACATGTGACCATCGCTCCGGACGGCAGGAAGTTGCTGCGCCTTGAGGCGCGCAATGCGCAGACCCCGATTGAGAAGAAGCCCGAGTGGATCAAGACCCGCGCCAAGATGGGTCCTGAATACAACGAGTTGATGAAACTCGTGAAGGGCGAGGGCCTGCACACGGTCTGTCAGGAAGCTGGCTGCCCCAACATCTTCGAATGCTGGGAAGACCGCGAGGCCACCTTCCTGATCGGTGGCGAACAGTGCACCCGTCGCTGCGATTTCTGCCAGATCGACACCGGCAAGCCGTCCGCTCTCGATCGTGACGAGCCGCGTCGCGTTGCCGAATCGGTGCAGAAGATGGAACTGAAGTACGCCACCATCACTGGTGTCGCCCGCGACGATCTTCCCGACGGTGGCGCCTGGCTTTATGCCGAGACGGTGCGCAAGATCCACGAGCTCAACCCCGATACCGGCGTTGAGAACCTGATCCCCGACTTCAACGGCATTCCCGAACTACTCACCGAAGTGTTCGAGTCGCGCCCCGAAGTGCTTGCCCACAACCTGGAGACGGTGCCGCGCATCTTCAAGCGCATCCGCCCCGCCTTCCGCTACGAGCGCTCGCTCGACGTGCTCACCCAGGCACGCGCATTCGGTCTGGTCACCAAGTCGAACCTGATCCTCGGCATGGGCGAAACCCGTGAAGAGGTCTCCGAGGCACTGCGCGATCTGCACGAGGCTGGCTGCGATCTCATCACCATCACCCAGTACCTGCGCCCGTCACCGCGCCACCACCCCGTCGAGCGGTGGGTCAAGCCCGAAGAGTTCGTCGAACTCAAAGATGAGGCTGACGAGATCGGCTTTGCTGGCGTGATGTCCGGACCGTTGGTTCGCTCCTCCTACCGCGCGGGAACGTTGTACCGCCAAGCGGTCGACAAGCGTTCGGCCGTAGACTGACCGCTATGTCGAACGCAGCACCTCAGCCCGAATCAGGTCGCATCCGCCAGATGCGTCAGGCCTACCGCCTGACGAAGAAGACCGACCCCAATCTGGGCCTGATCCTGCTGCTGACGTTCGTGATCTTTGCCGGCATCGCTGCCCTGCTGTCGATCCTGACGTTCGGCACCTCGATCTTCGGCATCATCGTCACGTCGATCTTCGCGCTGTTCGTCGGCACCCTCGGCGTGCTGATCGTGTTCGGCCGTCGCGCCGAGAAGTCGGCCTATCTGCAGATCGAAGGCCAGCCGGGCGCTGCCGCCGGCGCGCTGCAGATGCTCAAGCGCGGCTGGAACGTCAAGCCCGCGGTTGCTGTCACCAAGAACCAGGACGTCGTGCACCGCCTCATCGGTCGCCCCGGCGTGATTCTGGTCGGCGAAGGCAACCCTGTGCGCGTTGCTCAGCTGCTTGGCGTTGAGAAGAAGAAGCACAGCCGGGTCGTCGGCGAGGACATCCCGATCATCGACGTCATCGTCGGCCGCGGCGAAGGCCAGGTTCCGTTGGCCAAGCTCAACAACCACGTGCGCCGCTACAAGAAGAACATCAAGCCAGCGCAAATGACCGAGGTCATCAACAAGATGAAGGCACTCGACGCCATGCGCCCGCAGGTCCCCATGCCCCGCGGCCCCATGAACGCCAACTCCATGCGCGGCGCCCGCAAAGCCCTCCGCGGCTAACCACCCCACCACTCGGTGATTGAGGAGCGAGCTTGCGAGCCTCGAGATCACCGGAATCCCACCCCACCACAGGTCTCGAGGCTCGGCCGCGGGCGGCCTCACACCTCGACCACCGACATCCGGTGATCGAGGCGGGCCCCCACTCCGGTGATTGAGGTGCGAGCGCCAGCGAGCCTCGAAATCACCGACCAAATCCCCACCACAGGTCTCGAGACTCGGCCACGGCCGGCCTCCCCTCGACCAGCGAGTGAGCGGCAGCTAGATCTTCACTTGGCGAGTATTCGCCAGGACGTCGTGGAGACCACGGCCTTCTTTGTTCTGCACCAGCGGCGGAATGATCAGACAGATCAACAATGTCCGCAGCAACGCATTCGGCAAGCTCGGCGGCCTGCCATTCGGCTGCTCAACTCGTATTCCTACGACTCGCTTGCCGATGGAGTAGCCAAGCAGCGCCACGAGGACGCCGACTTCGACGACATATCCGATCGTGATGTACAGATTTTCCAGCGGATCCTTCGGCGGATAAGACGTTCCCAGCAACGCTCCGACACTCAATCCAGCGACGATCCAGTCGATGAAGAGCGCAATGATGCGGCGTCCCAACCCGGCGGTTTCCACACCTGAAGCGTAGTCAGCGATACGTAGAGCATCTCGTGCACCCTCCGTCGATTTTGTAACATGCCGGAAACAACCAGGAGACGGTCGAGAAACTGTCGACCCGTACGGTCATAGACATGGTGCGACGCACCATGACCACTTTGAGATCCCACCCAGGGCCGCACTAGGCGGCTGAGGAGGCCCCGTGTTCAGCAACGCTGACGAGTTCATGAAGTACGTGAAGGACGAGGGCGTCGAGTACCTCGATGTTCGCTTCACCGATCTGCCCGGTATCCAGCAGCAGGTCACGCTGCCGGCCGCCACGTTCGACGCCGATATGGCTCAGAACGGCGTTGCTTTCGACGGCTCGTCGATCCGTGGTTTCCAGAGCATCGACGAGTCAGACATGACGTTGCTGCCGGACTTCGGCACCGCCTACCTTGACCCGTTCAAGGCTCGCAAGACCCTGGCGATGGACTTCTTCGTTCACGACCCGATCACCGGCGAGGCCTACTCGCGCGATCCGCGCAACATCGCCCGCAAGGCCGAGGCTTACTTGGCCACCACCGGCATCGGCGACACTGCCTACTTCGCACCCGAAGCTGAGTTCTACATCTTCGACCGCGTCAACTTCGGCACCAGCGCCAACAAGTCGTTCTACGAGATCACCTCGCTGGAGTCTGCTTGGTCGACCGGCGACGATCTGGTCGACAACCGCGGCTACAAGGTGCGTTACAAGGGCGGCTACTTCCCCGTCGCGCCCACCGATCAGACCGCTGATCTGCG
>JBEBVW010000168.1:0-5920 GCA_040392565.1 Aeromicrobium sp.
CGTCCCATTGCCTGGATTTCGACCCTGTCGGTCGATGGGGTGGGAAATCTTGCACCGTTTTCGTTCTATACCGTCGCGAGCGGCACCCCACCGATGGTCCTGTTCGTCTCGGTTGGGAATACCGACACGCTTCACAACGTCCGAGCGACTGGCGAGTTTGTCGTCAACGTGGCCAGCGATCCAATGGCCGATCTGGTGAATGCGACGTCCGCACATTTGCCCTCGGACATCGACGAGGCGCAGGCCGTCGGACTGGTGATGGAGGCCAGCACCCGGGTGGCGCCTCAGCGTGTTGCCGACAGCCCAGCGTCGATCGAATGCCGATTGGTCAGCGCTACCGAAGCGGGGGATTCGACCGTCGTCATCGGTGAGGTGGTCGCCATGACCGTTGACGAGGCTGTCCTTGATGGCCAGCACCCTCGGTTCGACCAGATGGCGCCGGTATCGCGCCTCGGCGACGACGAGTGGGGAACCCCATCCCGTTCCGTCCGTAGGGATCGTCCGGACTGACTTTCAGATTCGCCAGACAGCCGCCCCGAGCACCGCTAATGTGCACGTCTGGGAGGCCGTGAGGTCGGAGGAACGGGGATGCTTGGTCACCGGGAAGCGCGCATCCTGTCATGGCTGATCGGTGTGGCGGGCTCTCTCTGTCTGGTGATTACGTGCCTGACTCCGTGGCTAGCCGGTGCTTCGAACCCCGGGACGGCGCAAGCGCCGGCTGCCGGGGCGGACGCGACCCCGCGACGGGTCGCGGTTGATGCGCCCCCAGGTTTGCGTGACCTGCCGCTCGGCCTAAGCGACGCCGACCGCAGTGAACTGGTGGCAGCGGACGATCCGCGCGACGACACCGCGACCCGGGCGGCGATCACGCGGCTAGCCGCACCTCTCGGTCTCGGCGATGTCATCGATGCTGCCATCTCAACCGACCAGACAGATGAGTCCACGGTCGGTGTCTATCCTTATGTGTATCCGGGTATCGACGAGTTGATCCGCCCTGCCCTCGACGTTGATGCGGTGCGAGCCGAGCCCGATCGCGTCGTCAAGTTGGCCGCCTATCTGATTGTGCTGGCATCACAGCACGACATTGCCGGCGACGGCAGTGACCGGTCGCCCGTGATGCCGGCCGGGGTCGCCTACGCATTGTTGGATGAGGCTCGGCGAACAGCACCGACCTGTGATATTCAGACCGACCTGCTGTTCACACTGACGCTTGGTTATGCGCCGGATCTCGAGGACGTTCGGCAGGAGGCGGGGTTGGCCGCCGACACCTGCGACGACGATCCGACACCGGCCTGGATCGAGGGCCGCTTCCTGCGACGCCTGCTCACCGAGCAGTTCGGGGCGTCGCTGCCGGACAAGCGCAGTGCATTGCGCACGCAAGTTGTCGCGCATTTCCGTGCCATGCAGCGGGATTTCCCGACGTCGGCGTTGGGCTGGGTCGGTCAGGCCGATGCCTTGGCCGAGTGGGCTGATCTGTCAGAGGCCACGGGGGCTGAGCCGTTCCAGGTCCGTTCGTGGCGGCGTGAGGCGAAGGGGCTGTACGAGCAGGCGCGGGCACGGTCGGCATATCCGGGGATCGCCACAGCCGAGGCGCGGGTGCTGGTGAAGCTCGACGAGGACCACCACGCCATCGATCTTGTTGAGGCTGCGGCTCAGGCGCAGCCGTCCGCTGTCGGCGCGCTGTCGGCGCGGGCGGACGTGCTCGCTGCCGCCGGCCGTCATGAAGCAGCAGCCGAGGCATACGCGGCGGTGACCAAGGCGCGTGCCCCCTGGCACTGGCTCGTGCCGACCGCTCGCGTGGATGAGACATTCGCCGGCCGGTTCGGTGCCACCGAAATGCCCAGCCTGACCGTCATCGACATCACGGCAGGCGGCTATGGCGGCGCGGGCCACAAGGACACCAGTTTCGTGCCGCTGACCCGTTACGCCCCGGACTGGGCGTTTTGCCCGTCCTCGAAACGCCGGGCCCAACTGGTGCTGGCCGGTCGCATCGATGCGGTGCGTGAAGACCCCTCGGGTGAGGCTGCCCCGTGGGGTACCGCCTGCGACGACGCGACCGGTGCCTATTCGGCCCTCGGTGAGCGCTATCAGCTTATCGCGGCGGTCTCGCTGCCTAGTCGAGAACGGGCGGCCGCGATCGAAGCGATCACGAACGCCGACTATCAGACCGTCGACGGGGTGGAAGCTGTTGCATGGGAGGCCTGGCAGGACCTGCTGCGGTCCGACGATCAGCTCGACGAAGCCCGAAAGATCGCGACCCGATGGACGAAGGCTCAGCCGGAGTCGGGTCATGCGTGGCAACGACTTGGCGAGATTGAGCTTTTGCGTGGCTCGTGGAAGGCTGGCGCAGGCGCTCTGGACCGGGCCACCGGGCTCCTGGCCGATGCCGTGGACGATGACTATTCCCCCTTCGACGGCCCTGAGACCCTGAGCGCGCAGAACTGGGTGACCCTCTCGGTGCTCCAGCACGGCTACGCGATGCAGGAACAGCACCGCGATCAGGCGGCGCGGCGTCTGTACCTGCAGGTCGTGGACCGGGAGCCGGAGGACGAGGGCTACTGGACCTCGAAGATCCGCATGCACTCCGAGGCACAGCTCGGGCAGCTCGCATTCGACCGTCAGCGCTGGTCCGAGGCCGCGGAACGACTGCGCCAGGCAATCGAGATCGGCTCCGGCTATGAGGACAAGGTCCACTACGGCTCGTCCGATCCAGATGGTCCGTACGAGATCGGGCAGGCCGGCATGCTCCGAGGCGCGCAGGAGAACAACCTGGCGCTGGCGGAGGCCAAACTGGGTCACCGGAAGGAGTCGGTCAAGGCGGCGAAAGCCGCACTCGAACGGGATGCGGCCAATCCGGTGTTCCTTGATACGGTCGCGTTCGCCTTCCATCTCGGCGGAGACGTGAAGAAGGCGGCGAACGCATACGCGGCTGTGATCGACCAGGACACGACTTCGTATGTGTCGGCCAACAATCTGGCCGTGATTCTGGCTGGCGCGGGCGAAACGGTCGCTGCCAAGAGGTTGCTGAAGGGAGCGGTCAGTACCGCCCCGGACTATGCGCCGGCCTGGCACAACTTGGGAGTCCTTGAGACGCAATCGTGGCAACCGGGAACATTCCTGGACGGCCAGGCCGCGATGGGCCAGGCTGCGCGTCTCGATCGATCCCTGAGAGGTGAACACGGTCTCAAAGTTGATGACGAGGTCTACGACTCGGGTCTCGATGTCGGTGCTCCTCTCCGCGCCGACTGGTCGTACGCCTCGACCGCGACGGCCGGAGCACGCCCGATCACTCTCACGATGATTGCGCTTCTGCTGGTGCGAGTCGCTCGGCTGCTCGGATTCGACCGGTTAGGGGCTTGGATTTCTGAGCGCGTCGTAGCGTCCTCGGCTGTCGGCTCACGGGCAGGCGGCTGGTTCTGGCGCAGGCTTCGCGTGCGATGGGGCGTAGCCGTATGCGTCATCGTCCTCGGCTGGAGCGCGCTGTGGGTCCGGCCGCACCTGTCGACCGCCTTGTTCCTCGGTTCCCTGGCCGGGCTGGTGGTCACTCCGTTGCTCGTGCGGTCAGCTGTGGCGCGCCGCCGAGGCGAGCAGGCCAGGCACTTCACATGGACACCGGCGCTCGGCGTCGCGGCCGTCGGTGGCCCGCTCGGGCTCAGCTTCGTCCCGTTCCCGAGCCTGGACGACACAGCGAGCAAACCCAGTCGGGCAGTGAGGCTGGTCGTGCCAGCCTTCTTGGGATTGATCTGCGTGAGCCTGGTCCTAGGGGCGGCGATCAGTGCAGTTCCGCTGAGCCGTGACGTGGCGGCCGCATGCATCGTGATGACGGCGTCGGTCATGACCCCCGTACCGCCGATGGACGGTGCGAGTCTGTCCCGGCGTGTCCCGAGTCTGCTGGTGACGATCGTCCTCACTGTCGTCACGGCGGCGTTTGCGCTGCGGTGGGTCTAAGCATGCCCGAAGGAGAAGGCACCGTGTCCCAGACCCCAGTTGCCCGTCGATGGCGATGGCTGAGCCGCCCTCCGGTCCGTTGGGTTGCGATAGCCGTCGCGCTGCTGGTGATCGGCGCGTCGGTTAGCTATCTCGTGGTGCCGCCGAAGGTCTCCCGCATCACCGAACTGGTCGCGCCCGCGATGGACCAGACGGGTCAGTCGGCGACTATGCCGAGTGTGGTCGGTCTAACCGAGGACGTGGCCCGTCGTGCTGTGACCGATGCCGGTATCGGGGTCGAGATCAAGATCGCTCGAACGCCGTCCGCCGGCCGTGAAGGCCGAGTCGTGGAGCAGTCGCCGCAGGTGGGCGAGGCCACCGACCACGTCACGCTGACGCTGTCCTCGACGGCAAAGATGCCCGATGTCGTCGGTCAGGACATGGAAGATGCCCGGGCGGAGCTCGAGAGCTTGGGTGCCGTCGTGCTGGTCGATCTCAAGGTATCGCCCGACCGACCGGCGCGGTCGGTCCTCTCGACCTCACCTGTGACCGGTCGGACAATTCCCGACCAGGTCACGTTCGTCGTGGCCCATCCGGGTGATGGAGCCGCGCTCACTCGAGTCGATGCCGACGACGCTAAGTCGTGCCGCTCAGGCGGAAGCAGTCAAGCAGCTGGACGGTCGTTCGCCACCGCGCTGACCTGCCGCCCTGGTGACGGTGATCCCGCGTCGATCTCGTACGGCGTGGACGGGAAGGCACAGTTCCTCATCGCTCAGGTGGCGCTTGCGGACCGGGCGACAGCACCTGCCGAGGTCGAGGTGCTCGGCGACGGCAAGGTCCTGAAGAAGATCTCGGTGCAGCCAGGACGGGTGAACAAGCTCAGCGTCGGTATCGACCGGCGTCGCAATCTGACGGTACGCGTCACTTCGCGCGACGGCACGACTGTCGTGATTGGGGATCCGACCCTGTTGGGCGATTCGGTCGAGCTTAAGTCGATTGCGGACCGATGAGACGGTGGTGGACCGCAGCGACGGCATTGGCCTTGTCGCTGGCATGCATCGTCGAGCTGGGCGGTACGGAGGCAGCGGTCGCGGCATCCCACGAAGACAGTCGAGACCCGGTGGTCGTGGTGCTGGACACCTCTGGGTCCATGAATGAACTAACGTCGACCGAAAGCATTCGCATCGACGCCGCTCGCGGTGCGGTGCAAGCGCTCGTCTACCCGATGCAGCGCGGTGACGTTTACGGCCTGATCAGCTATCCGGGCGGCGCCTCGGTCGGCGGATGCAGCAACGGTCGGGTTGTGACGCGGTTGGGTGCGCTGAACCACGACAAAGCGCTCTCGCAGGTGCGTTCGCTTAGCCCGGACGGCAATACGCCGACGGCGCCGGCACTGCGGCACGCCGCGGCGGAGCTGCGCGCAGCGCACTACACGCGTGGGACGATCGTCCTGGTCAGCGACGGCCAGTCCAACTGTGGTGGAGATCCCTGTGCGGCCTCTCGGGAGTTGCGGCGCGACGGCTTCGAGGTCGTCGTCAACACAGTGGGATTCGACATCTCCGGCGAAGGTGAGGCGGAGCTGCGCTGTATCGCCGACGCGACCGGCGGCCGGTACTACCCGGCGGACGGCTCGACGATCGACGATCAGATGGCCAAGGCGAACGGTGGCTACCTTGACCTGGCGGTGAAGATGCCGTCATCGATCCCAGTGGTCACTGGCACTTCCAGTACGCGCGGCACGGCGGTGCCGGTGACGGTGACGAACACGGGGTCGAAGACGGCGACTGACGTGCGGGTCTCGTTGTCGATCGGCACGGCGGGCCGCGTGCTGGTCGTCCGACCGGTGCGCTTCCTCGGGAACCTGGCGCCAGGCGCATCGCTGTCTCGCGTCTTCACCGTCCGGCCTGACCAGACCTACGAGCCGGACCCTTTGCGCTGGACCGTCACGGCCACGGCGGTCGATGCGCCACCGGCCAAGGTCGAGGGTGAGGTG
>JBEBVW010000169.1:0-5916 GCA_040392565.1 Aeromicrobium sp.
TTGCCGAGCAGGTTCTGACGGAAGCGACCCTGCTTGCCCTTGAGCATGTCGGAGATCGACTTCAACGGACGGTTACCCGGGCCCGTGACGGGGCGACCACGACGGCCGTTGTCGAACAGCGAGTCGACGGCCTCCTGCAGCATCCGCTTCTCGTTGTTGACGATGATCTCGGGCGCACCGAGGTCAAGCAGTCGCTTGAGGCGGTTGTTGCGGTTGATGACGCGACGGTACAGATCGTTCAGATCCGACGTAGCGAAGCGGCCACCATCAAGCTGCACCATGGGGCGCAGCTCCGGCGGGATCACCGGGACGGCGTCCAGGACCATGCCCGACGGCGCGTTCTCACTGTTGAGGAACGCCGAAACGACCTTGAGACGCTTGAGTGCGCGAGTCTTCTTCTGGCCCTTGCCGGTCGCGATGATCTCGCGCAGCAACTCAGCCTCAGCGTCCAGGTCGAAGTCCTGCAAGCGCTTCTGGATCGCCGCAGCGCCCATGTAGCCCTCGAAGTACTTACCGAAGCGGTAGACCATGTCGCGGTACAGGATTTCGTCGCCTTCAAGGTCCTGGACCTTGAGGTTCTTGAAGCGATCCCACACTGCGTCCAGACGAGCGATCTCACGATCGGAGCGATCGCGCAGCTGCTTGGCTTCGCGCTCGGCGCCGTCCTTGACCTTGCGCTTGGCGTCAGCCTTGGCCTCTTCAGCCTCCAGCGCAGCCAGATCGTCTTCGAGCTTCTTCATGCGGTCGTTGATCGCGTTATCGCGGCGATCCTCGAGCTGCTTGCGCTCCTGGCCGATCTTGGCCTCAAGGCTGGACAGATCCTTGTGACGAGCATCCTCATCGACCGACGTGATCATGTACGCGGCGAAGTAGATGACCTTCTCCAGGTCCTTCGGCGCCAGATCAAGCAGGTAGCCCAGGCGGCTCGGAACACCCTTGAAGTACCAAATGTGGGTGACCGGAGCGGCCAGTTCGATGTGGCCCATGCGCTCACGGCGGACCTTGGAGCGAGTGACCTCAACACCACAGCGCTCGCACACGATGCCCTTGAAGCGGACACGCTTGTACTTACCGCAGTAGCACTCCCAGTCCCGGGTGGGACCGAAGATCTTCTCGCAGAACAGTCCGTCGCGCTCAGGCTTGAGCGTGCGGTAGTTAATGGTCTCGGGCTTCTTAACCTCGCCGAAAGACCAGCCCCGGATGTCGTCGGCCGATGCCAGGCCGATGCGGATCCGGTCGAAGTAGTTCACGTCCAGCACAGTGACTGTTTCCTCTTGTTCGAAATCTGGTTAGTGGACGGGAAGTCGTCAGACTTCTTCAACGCTCGACGGTTCACGACGCGACAGGTCGATGCCGAGCTCTTCAGCTGCACGGAATACGTCCTCTTCGGCCTCGCGCATATCCAGCGCGCTGCCGTCAGCGGACAACACCTCAACGTTCAGGCACAAGGACTGCATCTCCTTGACAAGCACCTTGAACGACTCGGGGATACCCGGCTCGGGGACGTTCTCGCCCTTCACGATGGCCTCGTAGACCTTCACGCGGCCCGAGATGTCATCGGACTTGATGGTCAAGAGCTCCTGCAGCGCGTATGCGGCGCCGTAGGCCTCCAGAGCCCACACTTCCATCTCACCGAAGCGCTGGCCACCGAACTGGGCCTTACCGCCGAGCGGCTGCTGGGTGATCATCGAGTACGGACCCGTGGAACGAGCGTGGATCTTGTCGTCGACCAAGTGGTGCAGCTTCAGCATGTACATGTAGCCGACGCTGATCGGATCGGGGAACGGCTCGCCGGAGCGGCCGTCGAACAGCCGCGCCTTGCCTTCGCGACCCACCATGCGGTTGCCGTCACGGTTAGGCAGTGTGGAGGCAAGCAGACCCTGGATCTCGTCTTCGCGAGCACCGTCGAACACCGGGGTGGCGATGTTGGTGCCAGCCTCGGCCTTCTCTGCACCGATGCCGGTCAGACGAGTTGCCCACTCTTCCTTAGAATCGCTGGCGTCCCAACCGGTCTTGGCCACCCACCCGAGGTGAGTCTCCAAGATCTGGCCAATGTTCATTCGGCCCGGAACACCCAGCGGGTTCAAGACGATGTCGACCGGGGTGCCGTCCTCCAAGAACGGCATGTCCTCGACCGGCAGGATCTTGGCGATGACGCCCTTGTTGCCGTGGCGTCCCGCGAGCTTGTCGCCGTGCGAGATCTTGCGCTTTTGGGCCACGTAGACGCGAACCAACTGGTTCACGCCGGGGCTCAGCTCGTCGCCCTCTTCGGCGTCGAACACGCGGACGCCGATCACGGTGCCCTCTTCGCCGTGCGGCACCTTCAGCGAGGTGTCGCGCACTTCACGCGCCTTCTCACCGAAGATCGCGCGGAGCAGTCGCTCCTCAGGCGTCAACTCGGTCTCGCCCTTCGGCGTGACCTTGCCGACGAGGATGTCGCCGTTGCCGACCTCGGCACCGATACGGATGATGCCGCGTTCGTCGAGGTCGCCGATCATCTCATCGGAGACGTTGGGGATCTCGCGAGTGATCTCTTCGGGGCCCAGCTTGGTGTCGCGGGCGTCGACCTCGTGCTCCTCGATGTGAATCGATGTCAACAGGTCGTCCTGCACAACGCGCTGGCTGAGGATGATGGCGTCCTCGTAGTTGTGGCCCTGCCACGGCATGAAGGCAACCAACAGGTTGGTGCCCAACGCCATCTCGCCCTCGTCGGTGCACGGTCCGTCTGCGAGCGGGCTACCAACCTCGACCCGGTCGCCTGCCTTGACCAGCGGGCGCTGGTTAGTGCAGGTGCCCTGGTTCGAGCGCTGGAACTTGCTCAGGCGGTAAGTGAAGTTGGAGCCGTCGTCCTGGGTGATCTCGATCAGATCGGCCGAGACCTCCTTGACCACACCGGCGGCCTTGGCCACCGTGACGTCGCCGGCGTCGACCGCGGCACGGAACTCCATGCCGGTGCCGACAAGCGGGGCGTCGTTGCGGATCAGCGGAACGGCCTGACGCTGCATGTTGGCGCCCATGAGCGCGCGGTTAGCGTCGTCGTGCTCCAAGAACGGGATCAGCGCGGTTGCGACCGACACCATCTGGCGCGGCGAAACGTCCATGTAATCGACGTCAGCGGCCGGGCGAAGCTCAGCCTCGCCACCCTTCTGGCGGATGAGCACCATGTCCTCGGCGAAGCGGTTCTGATCGTCAAGCAGCGAGTTAGCCTGCGCAACGATGTACCGGTCTTCGTCGGTAGCGGTCAGGTAATCAATCTGATCGGTGACCTTGCCGTCCTTGACCTTGCGGTACGGCGACTCGATGAAACCGAAGGAATTGATGCGACCGTAAGACGCCAGCGAGCCGATCAGACCAATGTTCGGTCCTTCGGGAGTCTCGATGGGGCACATGCGGCCGTAGTGCGACGGGTGAACGTCACGGACTTCGTAGCCAGCGCGCTCACGCGACAGACCACCCGGGCCGAGCGCGTTGAGACGACGCTTGTGCGTCAGACCGGCCAGCGGGTTGTTCTGATCCATGAACTGCGACAGCTGGGAGGTTCCGAAGAACTCCTTGAGCGCCGCAACGACCGGACGGATGTTGATCAACGTCTGCGGCGTAATGGCCTCGACGTCCTGCGTGGTCATGCGCTCGCGAACGACGCGTTCCATACGAGCCAGGCCCGTACGCAGCTGGTTCTGAATCAACTCGCCGACCGTTCGAATACGACGGTTACCGAAGTGATCGATGTCGTCGGCCTCAACCGGGATGGTGCCAGCAGCGGCAGCCAACTCAGTCTGACCAGCGTGCAGCGCCACGATGTACTTGATCGTCGCGACGATGTCTTCGCGAGACAGCGTCTGCGCGTCAAATGCCGCGTCGGTGCCGATCTTCTTGTTGATCTTGTGGCGGCCAACCTTGGCGGTGTCGTACCGCTTGGGGTTGAAGTAGTAGTTGTCGAGCAGCGTCTGCGCGGCTTCACGCGACGGCGGCTCGCCCGGACGCAGCTTGCGGTAGATGTCGAGCAGCGCCTCGTCCTGAGTCTGCGGCGTGTCCTTCTCCAGCGTGATGCGGATGGACTCGTACTCGCCGAACTCTTCGAGAATCTCGGCCTCGGTCATGCCGAGAGCCTTGAGCAGCACCGTGACGCTCTGCTTGCGCTTGCGGTCGAGGCGGACGCCCACGAGATCGCGCTTGTCGATCTCGAACTCCAGCCACGCGCCGCGCGACGGGATGACGCGAGCGGTGTAGATGTCCTTGTCGGACGTCTTGTCCGGCGTGCGTTCGAAGTAGACGCCCGGCGAGCGGACCAACTGCGAAACGACAACACGCTCGGTGCCGTTGATGATGAACGTGCCCTTGTCGGTCATCAGCGGGAAGTCGCCCATGAAGACCGTCTGGCTCTTGATTTCGCCAGTCTCGTTGTTCATGAACTCAGCGGTGACGAACAACGGAGCGGCGTAGGTGACGTCGCGGTCACGGCAGTCATCCACCGAGTACTTCGGCGGCTCGAAGCGGTGATCGCGGAACGACAGACTCATCGTCTCGGAGAAGTCTTCGATCGGGGAGATCTCTTCAAAGATCTCTTCCAAGCCCGACTTTGTGGAAACGTCGGTACGGCCGGCGGCGAGCTGCTGCTCAACCTCGGACTTCCAGACATCGTCACCAATCAGCCAAGCGAAGCTCTGCGTCTGCAGAGCCAGAAGCTCAGGAACCTCAAGAGGCTCCGAGATCTTGGCGAATGAAACCCGGCGGGGCTGGACGTTGCTGGTGCTGGACTTGGTGGTGGCGGCGGAACGCGAGGCGGCCAAGAGGGGTCCTTCCAAAGGCTCGCAAGCTGGTGGGTCCGCGCACGCCAAGCAACCCCGGTCAAGGGGAGCGATGTCAGTTCCAGATTCTCACCAAAGAAAATGGGCATGACAAGGCGAGCGCGAACTATCAGTCTAACCCGTGCGCCACACCGAAGCAAGGGCGGGTCTTGACAAACCTTGAACCGTAAGGAATGGTTCTTCAGCGCTTTTCCAGTTCGTCCTGTGATTGCAGGAAGAACCGCAGGTCAGAGCCCCGTCACGTTGGCGACGCGCCAGTCGCCGTCGACCTTTTGCATGTCGACGCGAATGCGATTTCCGAACACTGTCGCGGCGTCTTCGCCTTCAATGCGGCGATCCAGGTCGACGAACATCAATACCTGGGCTTTTGTGGGCGAACACTTCTCCCCACACGGGATCGTCGCGACATTGCGCACTACCGCGTCGACCTTGACCTTGCGCTGCGGCGCGAGCTTCTCCAATGCCGGAGCCGTGGTCTTGAGGTATTCATCGCGATAGTAGGACGGTGTCATCACTGACTTCACCGCTTGGCTGTGGGCATCGAGCTTGTCGTACTGATACGACAGGATCGTCTCGATCGCATCGCCAGCCGATTTCGCGGCGGCTACACGGGAGTCAGTAAACGAATCCCCCTGCCAGTTCTTGAACCCCAGGACGGCAGTCGTGATGCCACCGGCGAGCAACAGCGCCGCCACAACTAGCGCGACGACGTCACGCATTCCGCCTGGAACCGTGGGCCGAGCCGCGGTGCGTACCGATGGCGTGCGTACCGACGGCTTGTCTGCGCTAGTCGGTGTCGAGTTGCTGGCCGGGACCGCAGCTTGTTGAGGTTGCTGGCCAGCCTTTTTTTGGGCGGCCTGCTTGTTGGTGGCAGGCTTCTTGGCGACTGGCTTTCCTGCCGGCGCCTGGTTCGAGGCAGCCGGCTGTGCCGATTCGCCGGCGATGCGACGCCGGCGTGGCGGTGGAGTTGTGCCGCTCATCACTTCGCATCCTGACTCGGAGTAGGTGCCGTCGGAGTCGGGGTGGCGCCCGCAGCTTGACCCGATGCCGGCTGAGCCGCGACGGACTCAAAGGCATCGACTCGCCACTGGCCGTCCTCAAACTGCAT
>JBEBVW010000170.1:0-5834 GCA_040392565.1 Aeromicrobium sp.
ATGGACCGCCCAGACCACCGCCGGTGCTGTGGATCTGACGCATCGCGCGGCGACCGTCGCCGTTGACGCCAGTGGCGATCAGGTGGTCGAACTGGCCGGCGTCGATTCTCATCGAGTCGCGGCGATCATCGTTGCTTTGGCCGCTGCCGAGGCGTCAGGTCTGGCGTCATGGTCGCTGAACACTGCCGTGGAGTACGCCAAAGTGCGCGAGCAGTTCGGCGCGCCGATCGGTTCATTTCAGGCCATCAAGCACTTGTGCGCGGCGATGCTGGAAACCACCGAATCGATCTCGGCAACGGCGTGGGATGCTGCGGCCGTTCTCGCCGAGGACTCCAGCGCCGATGACATCGCGTTTGCTGCCGATGTCGCAGCAGTGGTGGCTGTCGATGGTGCGGTCAAGGTGGCCCAGGACTGCGTGCAGGTGCTCGGCGGTATTGGCTTCACCTTCGAGCACGATGCGCACCTTTACCTGCGACGAGCGATTGCCTTGCGAGCGGTCGTCGGCGCATTCACCGGCGGCGCTGAGCAGGCCGCAGTGCGTCTGGCTGCAGCCGCTGCAGCGGGCCGTAGGCGCGAACTTGAGCTCGACTTCGACGGTGCTGACGAGCCATTCCGCTCCCAGACTCGCGCCGCGTTGGCAGAGATCGCCGCGCTGCCTGTTGCCGACCAACATGCGGCTCTTGCTGCGGGCGGCTACCTGATGCCGCATCTGGCCGCTCCCTACGGGCTGGGCGCTGGCCCGGTTGAGCAAGTCGTGATCGACGCTGAACTCGCCAACGCGGGTTTGCAACGCCCCGACATCAAGATCGGTGGCTGGGCCGTGCCGACGGTCATCGCCCACGGCACCGACGAACAGCGCGAACGCTTCGTCCAACCGACCATGACTGGCGACATCAACTGGTGTCAGTTGTTCAGTGAGCCCGGCGCTGGCTCCGATCTCGCATCGCTGACGACCCGCGCCGACCGAGTCGACGGCGGCTGGTCGCTGACCGGTCAGAAGGTCTGGACGTCATTGGCGCACCAGGCAGATTGGGCCATCTGCATGGCCCGTACCGACCGCGATGCAGTCAAGCACCGTGGCATTACTTTCTTCTTGGTCGATATGCGATCCGAGGGCCTCGACATCCGTCCGCTGCGCGAAATGACTGGTGACGCGATGTTCAACGAGGTCTTCCTCGACGGAGTGTTCGTCCCCGACGAGTGTGTCGTCGGTGAAGTCAACGCTGGCTGGAATGTTTCGCGCACCACGTTGTCGTCTGAACGAGTCGCGATGGCCGGAACGAAGCTTGGCTTGAGTACTGAGCGCGCGGTCGAACTGGTTCGCGATCTTGCGAGCCCAACGGCAGAGGCAAAGGTCGGCCAGCAGGTTGCCTTGGCAACGGTTTGCCAGCTGATCGGCGTCCGTGCCACGTTGCGTTCGATTTCCGGCCGCGGCGCGGGTCCGGAATCTAGCGTCGCGAAGTTGCTGGGTGTTCGGAATCGTCAAGAAGCATCGGACTTGGTGGGCGAATTGCTCGGCCCCCGCATCCTGCTCGGCGGCGATACCCAGGTCGCCGCTGACGTTCACGAAATGCTGCTGACCCGCTGCCTGTCGATCGCCGGTGGCACCACCCAAGTCCTCCGCAACGTAGTAGCCGAACGCATCCTCGGCCTTCCCCGGTGAACTGACCCGAGATTTGCGTACTTTTGCACGCTTTTAGCGCAGAAAATGGTGCAAAAGTGCGCAAATCACGGGACTGGGCTACTCGGATCCTTGAGTTTGGGTGGTGGCGCGGTGCCAGGTGAGCCAACGCTGGACGGCGTCGATGGCTTGCTGGCTGCGCAGCGAGGAGAAGACGTCGAAGGCGTGTTGGGCGAAAGGTAGCTCTGAGTAGGTCACCGTGGCGTTGGATGTTTCGCGCATGGCGGCAACGAAGGTTCGAGCTTGTTCCACGGGCACCAAGGTGTCGTTGGCACCGTGCAGGACGAAGAAATCTGGGGCATCGGCTGAGACATGCGCCAGCGGCGAGGCGTCAACAAATGCCTGACGGTCCTTTACCGGGTCCTTCGCGAAAACCCATGGGGCAAGGAACTTGTCGCGGAACTCTGTCGAGGCCCGCGATCCGGTGAGCCCGGCCATGTCGTAGACGCCATAGAACGGAACGCAGGCCGAGATGCTGGTGTCGGCGTCCTCAAATCCGGGCTGGAACTTCGGGTCGTTCGCGGTCAGTGCTGCCAGTGAACACAGGTGCCCACCGGCCGAACCGCCCGTGATGACCACATAGTCGCGGTCGCCACCGTACTGCTCGATGTTCTCGTGCACCCAGGCGATCGCCCGTTTCACGTCTTCGATCTGGGCGGGGTAACGATGCTTTGGGGCAAGCCGGTAGTTCGATGCCACACAGATCCAGCCTTGCTGGGCCATGCGGTTCATCAGAATCAGCCCTTGCTGTTCCTTACTGCCGATCGTCCAGCCGCCGCCATGGATCTGCAGCAGCACGGGTGCCTTCGTGAGATCAACTCCGGCCGGACGGTAGATGTCGAGCCGGCTTCTGCGTCCGCCTTCGGTGTAGGGCACGTTCCTGAGAACTTCGACATTGTGCTGCTTGAGCTTGAACGGACGGGCAATGGATCCTCGGGCCCGTGGGTGGTGGGGCGTCAATTCAGTGTTGGCCCCAAGTCCTTCGGCCAGGTCCGAATCCAGGCCGAGGCCCACCCCGCGGGAGACCTTGACCGAGTACGCCAGCAGACCAGCGGCTGTTCCAGCTGCCAAAAGACCAACTCGCGATGGTCGGCCTCCCGATTGTCGGCCCTTGCGTCGGCGCACCGTCAACTCAGCGGCGGTGTCTGCCGCTGCTGCGACAAGCAGATGGGGCGCCAGCTCCAGCGTTGGCCACCCGGCGGCGAAGCTCCACGGTCCGGTCTTGGATCCGCGGCGGGGGAACAGTGCGTTTGCGGCGAGTGCTGCCAAAGCGATCTGGCGGCGGCGGTAGCGGTTGGTCATCGATGGTCACCCACGGTTTTGGTTGGTACAGGAGTGCAGAATTTCATATGTAGAACACGTTCTAATTCTGTAGAGTAGTCACATGGAACGACTCAGTGGACTCGATGCGAGCTTCCTTTACTTGGAAAGCAGCGCTCAACTTCTGCATGTCTGTGGTCTCATTCTCGTTGATCCCGACACAGTCACCGGTGGGTACTCCTTCGATAAGTTCAAACGCATCCTTGAGGAGCGGGTCTCCGAGGTCGCGATGTTCAATCGCAAGCTCAAGTTCGTTCCTGGCCGCATCGACTTCCCGGTGTGGGTGCGCGACCGGGACTTCGACATCGATCGGCACGTGCACCGGATGGCTGTTCCGTCGCCAGGTGGGCACGAAGAGTTGTCCGAAATCGCTGGGCATCTCGCTGGCATCCCGCTTGATCGCTCGCGCCCACTGTGGGAAATGGTCGTCATCGAGGGCCTAGCGAGCGGGCAGGTCGCCATCTTTACGAAGATGCATCACGCGTCGGTCGACGGCGTTTCGGGATCGAACATGATCTCGTATCTATGCAGCCTGGAGCCCGACGCTCCGCCGTTGGATGCCGGCGAAGATCCCAGCGCCACTGATCATTACCGCGAGCCCAGCGATCTTGAGCTCGTCGGTCGCGGCGTGCTGTCCACCATCGCCAAGCCGTGGCAGGCCGTGCGAGTCGTGGCGCCGACGGTCAAGACGTTGGTCGACACTGCAAGTCGCGCACGCCAAGGCACCGCGATGGCCGCGCCGCTCACCGCGCCGCGCACCTCGTTTAACGGCACGATCACGGGGCGTCGGTCTATCGCCTACACCGACGTTCCGCTCGACGACATCAAAGCGATTAAGAACGCCGTCCCGGGCGCGACGGTTAACGATGTCGTGCTCGCGCTAAGCGGTGGAGCACTGCGTCGCTATCTGTCGGAGCGCGGCGAGCTGCCTGAAGCCTCGCTGCTGGCGACCGTTCCCGTTTCGGTGCACGGTGCTTCGGTGCGCCGTGGCCGCAATCAGGTCTCGTCGATGTTTTGTCGACTTGGCACCGATGTCGACGACCCGCGTGAGCGCATCGAAACACTGGCTGTTGCTAACGCACACGCCAAGCAACACTCCAAGGCAGTTCCGGCTGAAACACTGCAGGAATGGGCCGAGTTCGCCGCTCCACGCACGTTCGGTCTCGCCGTCCGAATGGTCTCCGACCTCGGTCTGGCCGAACGTGGCCCGGTGATTCACAACCTCGTAATCTCCAATGTTCCTGGCCCGCCGGTTCCGTTGTACTTCATGGGCGCACGGATGGATGCGCTCTATCCGCTCGGCCCGATCTTCCACGGTGCTGGCTTGAACGTGACGGTCATTAGTAACAACGGTCGGATGAACATCGGCGTCATTGCCTGCCGCGAAATGATGCCGCACGTGTGGGACCTCATGGAGCAGTTCCCCGCCGAACTGGAGAGCATGAAAGCCGCCCTCGGCGTGTAGTCCTGAACCCACTGCGGGTGGTCGAGGTGTGTGGTCGTCCGCGGCCGAGTCTCGAGACCTAATCGGTTTGAGGGCCTGTCGGTGATTTCGAGGCTCGCAAGCTCGCGCCTCAATCACCGGGAGTGGGTTGGCTCGTAGGCTCGCGCCTGAATCACCGGGTGTGGGTTGGCTCGCAAACTCGCGCCTGAATCACCGGGTGTGGGTTGGCTCGCAAGCTCGCGTCTCAATCGCCGGGTGTGGGTCGGCTCGTGGGCTCGCGTCTCAATCGCCGGGAGCGGGTCGGCTCGTGGGCTCGCGCCTCAGTCACCGGGAGCTGAATCAGGTGCGGGCGCGGCGGCCCTCGGGCCTCGCGCGGTCGCGGGCTCGGGCGACAGTGACGTTGACTGCTTCGAGGAACGCCGGGACGAAAGCCTGGTGCTCCAGCACGCAGCCGGCGTGGCCGCATGGTGCTTCGTGGATGGTTGCGCCGGGAATGAGTGAGGCGACTTCGCGCTGACGCTCCGGTGACAGCACCTTGTCGCGGGTCGTCACCACGACCGCCGTCGGCACATTGATGCGTGGCAACCAGGGCGTCGAATGGTGACGTCCGAGCGAGGCAACGGCCTGACCGACGGCCCACGGGCTGGTCGAGCGCCACTGGTTCATGGCCCAACGAGCGGTATCGGTCTGATCTTCGTCGAGAGCATCGACTGCCGAAGCGGACGCCTTACGAACTGTGCGCGACCACGACACGGTGCGAATCAGACGCATGCCGCTTTCCATACCTGCGTGAAAGATACGTTCGCGTCCGTTGGCGCGCAGGTGGCCACTGGTCGCTGCGAGGACAAGGCCGCCGATGGCGTGGGGGTGCTGGCGCCACACGCGCTGAGCGATCATCGAGCCCATGGAATAGCCGGCCACGATCGGTCGATCCAACTTGAGCGCCTCAATTAGGGCGGCGACGTCGTCGGCACAGTCCGAAATCATGAAGCCGTCGGAGGTGATGCCTCGTCCGTGCCAGCGCTGATCGAAGGTGATCACCCGGTACCGCTCGGCGAGGCGAGGGATCGCCGGGAACCAGGTGAGCTGGCCCGTGCAGCCAACGGCGTGAAGCAAGATGATGGCTGGAGCATCCGGGGTCGGGCCAGGAACATCGGTCACCCAGGTGCGGCCGCGGCGGGGGAGTTCCAGCCAGGCGCCCTCGGGGAGATCGACTTCTGGCAGGTCAGGAAGGATCCGTTGAACGACATCGGATTGCAAGATCTCCACGGTGGGGGCTCTCCTCTCGCTCCAACGAACGGGGGAGCGCAGTCAAGACTAGAACACGTTATAGTTTCTAGGAACACCAACACCCTGGACGAGGGAGATGTGCGTGGACTCGGTCATCGA
>JBEBVW010000171.1:0-5740 GCA_040392565.1 Aeromicrobium sp.
GGCGTTCCGGCCGCTCACGCTGAACAGACGCCCGATACGCCGACCATCGAAACGCTGGTCGACCACTTGAACGAGAAGTTCCCGCGCGACGATCGTCCCTGGACGGCCGCTGACACGTTGAAGAACGTCTTGGTCATGATCCGTCAGCCTGACGGCTCGCGTGAGCCGTTGGTCATCGGTGTTCCGGGTGACCGCGAAGTCGATCCCAAGCGTCTGGAAACCCAGGTGTCGCCGGGCGAAGTCGAAGCTTTCGAGGACAAGGATTTCGAGGCTTACCCCGACTTGGTGCGCGGTTACATCGGGCCTGCGGTTTTGGGTGAAGACGGTCCCACGGGCATCCGGTACCTCGTCGACCCGCGGGTTGTGGACGGCACGCGTTGGGTCACCGGCGCCAATGTCGCCGGATCGCATGTGATCGACCTAGTCGCTGGCCGCGATTTCACCGCCGACGGCACGATTGAGGCCGCCGAAGTGCGCGCCGGAGATCCTGCACCTGATGGATCGGGTCCGTTGGAGTTGGCTCGCGGCATCGAGATGGGGCACATCTTTCAACTTGGTCGCAAATATGCCGAAGCGCTTGGCCTGCAGGTCCTCGACGAAAACGGCAAACTCGTCACCGTCACAATGGGCTCCTACGGCGTCGGAGTTTCACGTGCCGTCGCCGCAGTCGCTGAGTACGCCCACGATGAGTTCGGACTGGTCTGGCCGGCAGAAGTCGCGCCGTACGACGTGCACTTGGTGGTCGCGGGCAAGGACGCCGAACTGTTCGCCGCCGGCGATCGCTTGTACGAGGAGTTGCAGGCGAAGGGTCTCGACGTGTTGTACGACGACCGCGTCGGCAAGGTCTCGCCCGGCGTGAAGTTCAAGGACGCCGAACTCATCGGTGTCCCGACCATCGTGGTGATCGGCAAGGGCTACGCCGACGGTGTCGTCGAACTGAAGAACCGAGCTACCGGAGAGCGCGAAAACGTTCCGGTCGATCAGATCGTGGCCCGACTGTCCGTTTAGGCTCCCGAGATTTGCGCGCTTTTACACCGAATTCTCGGCAAAAATGGTGCAAAAGTGCGCAAATCTCGGGACTGGGTGACGGCTATTCCAGGCCGGGGAAGGGTTCGGGCGGGGCGCCCCAGGCGGTTGCGGCCCGAGCGGCGGCACGCAGACCCTTCAGTGCGAAGTCGCGATTCGCAACGGGCGCAACCTTGAGCAGGGTCAGGCAGGCTGCTTGGATGCGTTTTTCAATTGACTGTGCTGCTGCGCGGCCGTCTCGTACCGACGACATCTCGCCGATCTCGTAGGCGGCTTGGGCGGTGGTGGCGTCGCTGGGCACCCGATTTGCCAGTCGGTCGCGCGTCGAACGGTGAGCGGTCAGTGCGTCGCGAGACTGCTGGGTGAGTGCGGGGATACGTGCACCGATCAACGGATAAAGCCAGACGGCTTCGCGCTCTAACGCCAGCCAGGTCTGCCAGGCGACGTCGACGTCGTTAGCACGGTTCTCGGCCTTCATCGGCTCGCCTTGAAGGCAGCAACGGCTTGGTCGAGCCCTGCAGTCGACGAAGCGAGAACGACTGCGAGATCTGGTGACACTGCCTTGAGCGATTGCGCAGCGCGACGGTCAGCGACTGCTCGGCATGCCGTTGCGAAGTCAGCGTCACCGCGGTCGCGAGCGGCAGATCGTGTGCCGCCCAATGACGCGAGTTGTTCGCGCAGCAAGTCAATGATTGTGTCGGCGGCACCGGCGCTCTCGGCTTGAATGAGTAGGTCGGCAGCATCACGGCGAGCGGCCTTCACGAGGTCGATGTCTACGGACGAGGGCTCGGGGTGTGGGCGGATGCCGAGTGCTCGAATCGCGTCGTCAAAACGGCCGGCCGCGACAGCTCCACCTGTGCCAAGTGCTGCGGTTCCGGCAACTGCGACGACTACGGCTCGACGGCTGACCACGAGGGTCACGGTAGCCGAGGTTCATTCGCTACGCTGGCACCACTGGACTGGTCACACTGGATTGGCCAGCCGCTCGCTAGCGGACAACTCAACACGGAGGTGCCTCGCCGATGGCTGACATCACGACCCGGCTCCGCCCCCTGGTTGAACGGTGCATCGAACAGCTCGGACTCGATCTAGAAGATCTTGACGTCCGCACCTCTGGCAAGAACCGGCTGGTGCGTGTCGCTGTCGATACCGACGGGGGAGTAGGCATCGACGAAATCACTCAGGCAACGCGTGCACTGTCGGTCGCGCTCGACGAAGACGGCACGATGGGCGAGACGCCCTACACACTAGAAATCACTTCGCGCGGCACCGATCGTCCCTTGACGCTGCCGCGGCATTGGCGCCGTAACGCTGAGCGCCTCGTGCGAGTGGTGCTGACCGATGGCGAAGTCGTTGAGGGACGAATTGGCGACAGCGGCGACACTGCCGTTGATGTCGTCACCAAGAAATCTGACACCCGACACCTGGACTATGCCGATATTGAATCGGCGATTGTCCAGGTCGAACTGAACCGACCAAAAAAGGACGCCTGAAATGGATATCGACGTCAAGGCTCTGCGCCTCCTGGAACAGGAGAAGGGCATCCCTCTCGATGTCATCGTTGACGCCATCGAAACAGCGCTGTTGTCGGCGTATCACAAGACGCCCGATGCCCGGCACAACGCGCGCGTCGAGCTAGACCGCCGAACCGGCCACGTGGTCGTGTGGGCGCGCGACCGCATCGAAGCAGAAGAAGTTGCCGTTGCTGAGGGCGACCGCGAGGCCGAGACGGCCGCACCCCACGCGGAGCCGCGATGGACTGAAGAGTTTGACGACACCCCTGACGACTTCGGCAGATTTGCTGCCAGCGTCGCTCGGCAGTTGATTATGCAGCGGATCCGCGACGCCGAAGATCAGACGACGTTCGGCGAGTTTTCCGGCAAGGTCGGCGACATCGTTTCGGGTGTGATTCAGCAAGGCAGCCGTCCGGGTGACGTCATGATCGATCTGGGCAAGCTTGAGGCGTTGATGCCGGCCACCGAGCGCGTGCCGGAAGAAAAGTACGCCCACGGCGAGCGCATTAAGGCCTACGTCTACGAGGTTGAGATGGGCCCGCGCGGTCCGCGCGTCCGACTGTCGCGGACCCACCCGAACCTCGTGAAGTTGCTGTTTGCGCTGGAAGCACCAGAGATCGCCGACGGAACGGTCGAAATCGCAGCGATCGCTCGCGAGGCAGGACATCGCACCAAGATCGCCGTGAAGGCCACGGTGCCTGGCGTCAACGCAAAGGGCGCCTGCATCGGCCCGATGGGTCAACGGGTGCGCAATGTGATGCACGAACTGCACGGCGAAAAGATCGACATCGTCGATTTCAGCGAAGATCCCGCAGAATTCATCGCCCACGCCTTGTCGCCTTCCCAGGTCAAGAGCGTCACGATTGTCGATGCCGACGCCCGGTCGGCTCGTGTGGTTGTGCCTGACTTCCAACTCTCGCTCGCGATCGGCAAAGAAGGACAGAACGCGCGTCTCGCGGCGAAGTTGACCGGATGGCGCATCGACATCCGTTCTGACACCGCTGACGCTTAGCGCACGACGAACTAGGGCAGGGGAGACGCCGATGCCGAAGAATTCGCCGTCGGCGGGTACAGTGGTCACGGTTGTTCGCACGTGTATCGGCTGCCGAGAGCGAGCGGACAAAACCACTCTGGTGCGGATCGTCGCAGTCCAGGGCACCGGCACAATTTCGGTTGTGTCGCCTGACCTGCGAGGAACCATGCCGGGGAGAGGGGCGCACCTGCATCCCACGAACCGGTGTCTGGAGTTGGCCATCCGCCGCAGGGCGTTCGGCCGGGCGCTTCACATTGATGGCGCGCTCGACCTTGATGCTGTGCGTGCGCTGGTCGAACAACAGGCAAAATAGCCAGAAATACCAACGGATCGTCACCGACGATCCCCGACCCGAAAACGGAGCAACCGCTCATGGATCACCGATGAGTGCCAACCGTATGAGTAACGGGCGATGAGCCCGCACCACAACTAGGGTCTGATCCTCCTTCGGGATCGGGCCTTCCCGAAGGAGAAAAGTGGCAATCCGAGTCCACGAGCTCGCGAAAGAGCTCGGAGTCGAGAGCAAAGTCGTCCTCACCACCCTCAAAGACATGGGTGAGTATGTGAAGTCGGCATCTTCCACCGTTGAAGCGCCGGTTATCCGTCGCCTCAAGGAGGAACACGGCGATGCGCTTGCAGCGCTCGCCGCAAAGAAGGGCGGCGCCAAGAAGGCTGCCGCACCTGCAAAGACTGATGCAGCGGCCGAGGCTGCTGCTCCTGCGCCTGTTGCGGAACCCGAGACTGCAGCCGATCCGGTGGCTCCGGCTGCGCCCAAGGTCGCAGCACCGAAGCCGGGCCCCAAGTCCGTTGCTCCGGCGCCTGTTGCGGAGCCCGAAGCGGCGCCTGCCCCGGCAGTCACCGCTGAGGAAGCACCTGCGGCCAAGACTGCGCCTACGCCCGGGCCGCGTCCAGGACCCCGCCCCGGCGGAACTGCGCGTCCGGGTAACAACCCGTTCTCATCAACCCAGGGCATGCAGCAGCCACGCGCTCCGCGCCCGCCTGCTGCTCGCGAGGGTGGCGCGCCCGCCGCTGGCGGTGCCGCGCCGGCCCGTCCAGGCATGCCTCGTCCCAATCCCGCGATGATGCCCAAGACGTCGGGTCTGTCCGGCCCCGCAACCCGTGGCCGTCCCGGTGGAGCCGGTGCTGGCCGTCCGGGCGCTCCCGGTCGCGGTGGCGCACCCGGTCGTCCCGGTGGCGGCGGTGGCGGAGCCGGTGGCTTCGCAGGTCGTCCCGGTGGCGGAGCTGGTGGCGGTGGCTATGCGCCTCGTCCCGGTGGCGGCGGACCCAACCGCAATCAGCGTGGCGGCACCCAGGGTGCTTTCGGTCGCGCCGGTGGCCCAGTGCGTCGGGGGCGCAAGTCCAAGCGCGCCAAGCGCCAGGAATTCGATCAGATGGCAGCACCCACGATCGGTGGTGTGCGCGTCCATAAGGGCAACGGCGAGACCGTGCGTCTGGCCCGTGGTGCATCGCTGTCGGACTTCGCTGACAAGGTCGGCGTCGACGCAGCATCGTTGGTGCAGATGCTGTTCGCCTTGGGCGAGATGGTCACTGCAACACAGTCGGTCAACGACGAAACGCTGCAGCTGATCGGTGAAGAACTGAACTACGTGGTTCAGATCGTTTCGCCCGAAGACGAAGACCGTGAACTGCTGGAGTCCTTCGACCTGGAATTCGGCGAAGACGAAGGCGATGAGGCGCATCTGGAAGATCGCCCGCCGGTCGTCACCGTCATGGGTCACGTCGACCACGGCAAGACCAAGTTGCTTGATGCGCTGCGTAACGCCAATGTCGGCGAAAAGGAAGCCGGCGGCATTACCCAGTCCATCGGTGCCTACCAGGTTGCGATCGAGGTTGACGGCACTGACCGTCGCATTACCTTGATCGATACGCCCGGTCACGAGGCGTTCACCGCCATGCGTGCGCGTGGTGCTCAGGCCACCGATATCGCAGTGTTGGTCGTTGCGGCTGACGACGGTGTGATGCCGCAGACCATTGAAGCGTTGAACCACGCTAAGGCGGCCGATGTGCCGATCGTGGTCGCGGTCAACAAGGTCGACAAGGAAGGCTCCGATCCGAGCAAGGTGCGCGGCCAGTTGGCCGAATACGGCTTGGTGCCCGAGGAGTACGGCGGCGACACGATGTTCGTCGACGTCTCGGCCAAGGCCGG